>CAVZKL010000019.1:0-73908 GCA_963775895.1 Candidatus Bathyarchaeota archaeon
CCAAAGGCGATGACGCTGCGATTTTCAGACATCAAGCAGAGCGCGCGTCACTTTCTGGTCCACCAATCCCATTCTAACGCGCTGAAGCCTACGTAGAGCACAAGCAGGATTAAACCCCAGCTCAAGGCTATGCCTGCTATTTCCAATATTAGAGTGTCGTGAAGGTACGTGTAACTCGCCCACGCGCTAACGCTACTCAGTCCAATCAATAAGAACACGAATATTGCCAAGTGAATTGCTCTCTCAGCCGTCATTGATTATCACCCGCTATTCTATTTCTTAGACTTGACTTCACAATAAAACACTATCGCCAACGTTTATTTCATCGTCTTGCCAAGAAGCTGTTGAGGTCGATGATGTGAAGAAGAGCCGTCTGATTTGTGACGACATCTAAAAGACTGAGGCTTCAAAATCACTTTTTGATTTTATCAATGCTTGCGGGGCAAGTGTACTTCTAACATTCCCTTTTTGTAATTGATGATCATCTTCTTCATGTACACCGGAACCGGTACGCGTAGCTGGCAATGGTATTTCTGAAACTCGCCTTTGATATGAGTCACTCCGAGATCGTTGAGTTTGACTATCTTGTTCATCTTTGCTGTTATCTCAAGAGAGCTACTGCCCAAGGGTTTGACCTTGACACCAGCCTTGTTTGTGAAAGGCAAATCAACTGTCACCAAAACTTCCTTCGGCTTCACCACCATTTCCCGCAAGGGTTCTAATGAACATTCACGCAAGTCCCAGCTTGGTCTTTCCCCAAAAGTGCCTCCAACCCGTTGAGTCCACCCTTCCAAATCTGCAAAGTATTCGTCAATAATTTCTGACAATGATCGTCTTCTTCTTATCGCCATTTCCCTCGTCCTCCCTAAGAAACGTACATTGGAATGTCCAGTTCTTGGGGCTTCTTCATCTTGGACATCTCTTCCTGTGTTCTCTTCATCACGTCTCGTCCTCTGAGTCTGATTTCTTCTCCTTTCGCCAAGAGTTTTGCCACGTCTACCTTGACATCCTGTGATCTTTTCAAGTTCTCTCAGTACTTCAGCGGCTGCTTCTGGGTCTGGATAATTGTAGAAACATTGAGCAAGCAGAGCAAGGGCAGGAACCCCGTTGTCTGAAGCTCTCTGCAGCATGATTGCTTGAGTCCCGACAATGTACCCTTCCGTCAAGATCTCTATCTGCTTGTCCTCAGCTATTTTCAATGCTTCCGGACTTGAGGCGGCGGCAAATCCCTTCAATTCCTTGATGTCTTGTCGGTCCTCAACAGGAATTCCGCCCAAGGAAACCATCATCTTGATTTTCTTGCTTCGTCCCCATTCTATCAACCCATCCATTATTGGGTAAACTGCCTCTGCGGGCACAGGGGCTTCAGAAATTACCAAAAGAAGGCTTCCACCTGCGAAGATCCTAATTGAAGAATGAGGCAAACCTTCGTGAAGAACGACGAGCGGCGGCAACAGAGTTGAATCCAAATATGCCACTTCCTCAAGTTTCAATTCCTCAACGAGATGCGCGGCAGCTATAACGCCCACGAGCCCAACGTCAGGAAAACCGAAGACCAGTGTTGTTTCGGGCGGAATCTTCTTTTTCTCGATGATCTTCACTTGTTCATCCAACTTTAACCCTCAAGAGTTTCTTAGAGTTTTGAGGAATGTAAAAAGCTTATGGAGTGGTGGTTGAAGAACGGAACAGCTATTAAACACTTGAAAGGTTCTAGTTCTGAGGAAAATAATGTCTCTTGAACACTTAGGCTCTTCACTCTACGATGCTTTGAAGAAGGTCTTCAAAGCCTCTGTCGTCGATGAGGCAACTGTCAAAGAGCTCGTTCGCGACATTCAAAGGGCTCTGCTTCAGGCAGACGTGAACGTGCAACTGGTCCTTGACATCTCCAAGCGAATAGAAGACAGAGCGTTAAAGGAGAAAGTTCCTCCAGGGATATCACGACGCGAACACGTGATAAAGGTTGTTTATGAAGAGCTGACCCGTTTTCTCGGCGACAAACCCGTCCCGTTGAAGGTTGAGCCTGGAAAAAGAAAAATAATAATGCTGGTGGGCATTCAGGGTTCCGGAAAAACTACTGCTGCCGCCAAGCTTGCACGGTATTTCCAGAAGAGAGGACTGAACCCTGCCTTGATTTGCGGGGACACTTTTCGTCCAGGAGCGTACGCGCAGCTTCAACAGCTTGCAAGCAGAATAAATGTTCCCATTTACGGTGACCTGAAGGGAAAAGATCCTGTCAAAGTCGTCAATGAAGGTATGAAACAGTATAGCGACAAAGACTTGATCATAGTTGACACTTCAGGCCGCCACAAAGAGGAGAAGGAATTGATCAAGGAAATGAAGATGCTTGAGAAGAGCATCAAGCCGGACGAAGTCATGCTTGTGATCGACGGAACGATCGGACAGCAAGCTCTCGTTCAGGCAAAAGCCTTCAATGAGGCGACTCCAATAGGGTCTATCTTGGTAACAAAGCTAGACGGATCAGCCAGGGGAGGCGGGGCTCTCTCTGCCGTTGCAGCCACGGGGGCACCTATCAAATTCATAGGTACAGGTGAGAAAACTGAGGACATTGAGGCCTTTGTGCCGTCTCGTTTCGTTGGCAGACTGCTGGGAATGGGCGACTTGGAAACGTTGCTGGACAAGGTAAAAGAAGCCGAGATAGTCGTTCCCGAAAAGAAAGCCAAAGCAATGATGAGCGGAAAATTCACCTTAACCGACATGTACGAGCAGTTCGAAGCCATGAAAGGCATGGGCACCTTCAAGAAAATCTTCAAAATGCTTCCAGGAATGTCTTACAACATTCCAGACGACATGCTCAACATGGCTGAGGGACGCCTAGAAAAGTGGCGCGTGCTCATTCAATCGATGACACCTGAGGAAAAAGACAACCCCAAAATGTTCAATTCCTCCAGAATAAAGCGCGTTGCCAGAGGCTCTGGCACGACTGAGAAGGACGTGAAAGAGCTTCTGAAACAGTACATAATGATGCGACGAATGCTCAAGACCATGCGAAGAAAAAAGAAATTCCCCTTCTTCGGAAAAGGAATGCCGATGGATATGCAGTAAACTCTCCAAAACGAAGGTCACAGAATGGACATTTTGCAGAACGTCCTGAAGATGCTCGAAGCCCATCCTTTGTGCGATCACTGCCTCGGAAGGCAATTTGCCCTACTTGGCCATGGACTTGACAATGCTCAGAGAGGTGAAGCGATAAAACTCGTTCTGACCCTTAATGGACATGAATTAGCTCTTTCGAACGAAAAGAAAGGCGAAAAGATCCTCAACGTGTTGGCGGTCAACGGTTTTTTCAAGACTGCTGAAGACGTACTAGATGGTTTGGGAAAACCAGTGTCAACCAAGAATCAATCGCCGAAATGCTACCTTTGTGCAGACAAATTTGAAGCAATACACAGTCTTGTCGAAGAATCAGCAAGACTTCTCGAAGATTACGAGTACAGCACTTTCCTCGTCGGCACTGAATTGCCGGTTGACGTTGCGGAGCGTGAGGATGAGTTCCGAGCAGAATTCAACGTTTTGCATGCGGAGAGCATGCGAAACGAGTTTGGCAGAGTTATGGGAAAGGAATTAGCCAAACGTGTCGGAAAGTCAGTGGACTTCAAGAGGCCGGAGATGGTTGCATTAGTCAACCCGTTTCGCGGGAGGGTAACGCTACAGCCCAATCCCCTTTTTGTTTCGGGAAGATACCGAAAGCTCAGCCGTGGTATACCGCAGTCAAAGTGGTTCTGCTCAAACTGCCATGGCAAGGGATGTAAGAAGTGCAATTGGACAGGGAAAATGTATGCGGAATCCGTGCAAGAAATAGTTGAAGGTCCGTTTCTGCAGGCTACTCAGGGTTTGAAAGGATCTTTTCATGCTTCTGGAAGGGAGGATATCGACGCTCGCATGCTCGGGACTGGTAGGCCTTTTCGTCATCGAAATCACGGAACCCAAGAAGCGTTTCCTGAACCTTAAGAAGCTGAAGAAAGAAGTGAATGCCCAAGGGAAGGGCAAGGTTCAGGTTTCAGATTTACAGTTTGCTGACAAAGACGTTGTGAGAAAACTGAAGAAAGGTGAGTCAACTCAGAAAGAGTACCGTTTGATATTGGAGTTTGAAAACAGGATTGCGACAAAAGACCTTCGTTTCCTCGAGAAGAGTCTCTCCAACACGTTGGTAAAACAACAGACGCCGTTGCGAGTTATGCACCGACGCGCAGATTTGACGCGGGAAAAGTACATATACGAGGTGAACGTTAAGAAAATGTCGCTTCAAAAGGCTGAAATGAGAATACGATGCCAAGGAGGACTGTACGTTAAAGAGTTGGTGACCGGAGATGATGGAAGAACAGTGCCCAGCGTTTCAGAGATTCTCAAAAACAAAGCGAAGCCTTTGAAACTTGACGTTTTAAGCGTAATTATGGATAGCGGAGAGTTGATGAAAAAATGAGGAGATCAAAGGGTTATCGTTCTGGCACACGCCGTCTCCTGACGAAGGAGCCTAGAGAGCGCGGCAAACTGAGTCTCAGTAAACTACTTTACGAGTATCAACCGGGAAGCCAAGTGGTGGTCAAGATAGAACCGAGTGTGCAAAAGGGGATGCCGCACAAGAGGTTCCATGGAAGAGTTGGCACGATATTGAACAAGCGAGGAAGAAGTTACGTGGTGAGTGTTTCACAGGGAGACGCTGTGAAAGAGATAATCGTTAGACCCGAACATCTACAACCATACAAGAGCGATTGAAATGTCCCAAGGAAACGTTACGGAAAAGAAACTGACCTTGCCACAAGTCAAAAAGATAATGGAAAGCATCGGAGAAGAAAACCTCGACCAGCTGCAACGCCGCACCTTTGACTACATCTCAAAGTTCGCGAAGATCGACGCTCCGACGAGCGAGAAGCTCGTGCAAGAAGCTCGTGACAGATTTTGGTCTTGAAGAAGTGGAAGCGGTTGAAATAGTGAACTGCATGCCAAAAAGTATAGAGGAATTGCGGGTTTTCTTGGCTGGTGGTCGCAAGATCATTGAAACCTCCAAGTTGGAAGCGATAATCAAGCTGCTGGATGAACACAGAAGTCAGAAGTAGTCGGGCTGTTACCCTAACTATTTTTAAACAAAGAGAGACTATGTATAGGCTGTTATGACTATGATGGAGAAGCGGTACGAAGAGTACGCTTACATTCTGGATTTCCTTCCCCATGGACGGCCTGGCGTTCACGTTTCGGGCCGAGCTGGATACCGAGCGGGAGCGTTGGTTCAACTGCTGGGGGAGGAGTTCTTCACGTTACTGGAAGCTCTAGTCAAAGAAGGTGTTACGCTAAAACCCCCTGATCGAGTTTTCGTTGGTAAAGAAGCACGGAACGAAATAACATACATCATTGGACGAATCGGCTTTGATGAGCTGACCGCCGCCGCCAAAAACGAGCTTCCAACAGTCATCAGCAGAATAGTGCTGAACCGTGAAGAATATTTCGTTCAATTCTTCAACACTGCTCGAGCCGTGACTCCGAGAATGCACGCACTGGAGCTGGTGCCAGGCATCGGCAAGAAATACATGTGGCAGGTCATAAACGAACGCGAAAGGAAACCTTTCGAAAACTTCGAAGACTTGCAAAAACGAACTGAATTGCCTAACCCCGTGAAGCTGGTCACAAAACGGGTTATGGAAGAGCTAAGTGGCGACAGCAAGTATCGACTGTTCACGAGAGCCCAATAATATAGTTGTTTTCGGCAAATTGCGTGTACCTATGAGTCTCCTAGAAAAAACGAAGTTAATACTTCGAAATCATCGAAGTCTGCCGAAAAAATCGTTCGGACAAAACTTCATCATTGAACAATCAGTCTACGAACACATGATCAGCCACGCTTCATTGGACAAGAACGACACAGTTCTGGACATCGGAGCAGGTCTTGGCTTCTTGTCACGTCTGATCGCCAAAGACTGCAAAAAAGTTCTGGCCGTCGAAGCCGATGCCCAAGTAGCCGAGATCTTGCGTGAACAACTTGGAACCGCGCCTAATGTAGAAGTCATTGAGGGTGACGTTTTCAAGATCAATATTCCGCCATTCAACAAAATCATCTCGGCTCCACCCTACAATGTTTCCTCACGACTCGTCCTTTGGATTCTGAACCAGAGCTTTGACTGTGGTGTTCTTGTTTTTCAAAGAGAATTTGCAGAACGCCTCGTAGCTCCAGTCAGAAGCGAAGGTTACGGGTGGCTCACCGTCTTGACATACTATTATGCAGAAGTTGAGCTTTTGGACGGTGTTCCCAAATCGATGTTCTATCCGCAACCAAAAGTGGACTCGGTTATCACTCGTTTGAATTTGAAAAGACCTGAACCGTGTAAGCAAGTAACTGGAATCGCGTTCAAACGATTCTTGCAAATGCTCTTCACACAACGTAACAGAAAGGTGAAAGGAGCTGTCTTGTCATATCTGAGGGGCCGTTAAAGGAATGACTAAGCTGGCTGCGGCTCAGGTAGTGGAGAACCTTCCCTACTCGAACAGGCGGGTCAGAGAATTGGCTCCTGAAGATTTCGGAGTACTAGCAAATGCCCTCAACGAGTAAGAAAGTGCTCTTTGAAGATTTCACTTTTCTCGTGAATCAAAACGTTTACGAACCAGCTGAGGACTCGTTCCTTTTTGCCGAAAACCTGAGCGGAAAGAAATCCTGTAAAGTCATCGATGTGGGCACTGGCTGCGGTATTCTGGGCATCGTTGCTGCAAAATGGGCTGAGGAAGTGTTTGCGGTCGATCTCAACCCCTACGCCGTTCGCTGTGCAAAGCAAAATGCAAAGTTAAACAATGTGATCGACAAAATGGTCTTCGTTCAAGGAGACCTTCTCAGCTGCATCGATAGAAACGTGAAGTTCGATTTGATACTCTTCAATGCTCCGTACCTGCCCTCAGAAAAGGCAGATGGGTCTTGGCTTGAGTACTCTTGGGCTGGGGGCAAGGGAGGAAGAGAGGTGATTGACCGTTTCATCGACGAGACACCAGAATATCTCGCTCCAAAGGGGCAAATTCTTCTGATGCAGTCCTCTCTTTCAGACGTCGACAAGACAATACGGAGGTACGTGAATAAGGGCATGAGTGCAAGAGTAGTTGCAAGTCGAAGTGTGCCCTTCTTTGAAACAATAGTCCTCATAAGCGCCGCGCGACTGTAAGGTTATGCTTTTCTGCGATGTGTTTATGTCCAACAAAGAGCTAAGATTCGAACTCAAGGTGTAGATTGAAATTGACCGCGAAGGGCGAGCATATCACCATGTTGCATGGCGCTGGCGGAACAGTGATGCATGATCTGGTAAAGAATCATATTGTGAGATATTTTGGAGGCCCGAGTAACGCTGAAGTTCCGCTTGAAGCCATGGACGACGCGGCGGTCGTCGGCGGTATAGCTCTAAAAAGTGACTCGCACGTGGTTAAACCAATATTCTTTCCTGGAGGAGACATTGGTCGTTTAGCAGTGTCGGGCACGGTAAACGACATCTCTGCCGTGGGAGCCGAGCCCTACGCCTTGGCGTGCGGTTTCATCTTAGAGGAGGGTTTAGCCATTTCTGATTTCGAAAGAATTCTTGCCAGTATGCAACGTGCATGCGGCGAAGCTGGTGTGAGCATTGTCACTGGAGACACTAAAGTCGTGGAGAAAGGAGCTCTCGGTGGTTGCGTGATAAACACGTCAGGAATCGGCAGAAGAACAGAGGCGTTGGATGAGAATTTTGAGGTTGTCAAGTCATATGGACACGATTTCAAGGCGCGTTGGACTCTTGACTCGAACCTTGGTGCTGGCGACAAGATAATCGTTTCTGGAACAATCGGGGATCATGGACTGGCCGTTTTGTCTGCTCAGGAAGGTCTGAGGTTTGGAAGTGAAATAAAGTCGGATGTCAAACCTCTGAATCGTCTGGTTCAACGTTTGCTGGGTGAAGCTGGCGGAATTGTGTCCATAAAAGACCCTACTCGCGGCGGTCTCGCTGACGCATTGAATGAATTCAGTGAAAAATCGAAGGTAGGCATTCTGATCTACGAGGACAAGGTTCCGATAAAGAAAAGCGTACGCGCGGCCTGTGAAATGCTTGGTTTGGATCCGTTTGAGGTGGGCAACGAGGGAAAAATCATCATGGGCGTTGTGAAGGAAAAGGCAAAAGACGTTTTGAGACTCTTAAGAACAACTTCTGAAGGAAAGGATGCAGAAATCATCGGTGAAGCAACAAAAGAATTTACTGGTGTGGCCATGCGAACGGTCGTGGGTGGAAAGAGAATAGTTGCTAGACCTGTGGGTGATCCTGTTCCCCGGATATGCTGAGAGGAGACCGCATGTCACAATCTTGGCACTCGAAGACCCCTGAAGAAACGTTGAAGGAACTAAATGTTTCTGAAGCTGGTTTAAGTCAGGCAGAAGCCCAAAAACGTTTGGCCGAACATGGCCCAAATGAACTTCAGAAAGAAAAACGTTCGTCTCCCGTCAAATTGTTCTTGAAACAGTTCACGGACATTCTCATTATCATACTGTTATTCGCAACGGCGTTCTCAATAGCCATCGAGCAGATGACCGACGCAGTGGTCATAATTGCTATAGTTTTCGTGACAGCCATATTGGGATTTGTCGAAGAATTCCGTTCAGAGAAGGCTGTAGAGGCTTTGAAGAAGACCACAGCCCCTACGGCGATGGTGCTGCGCGACGGCAAAGAAACCAAGATATTGGCAAACGAAATTGCCCTTGGTGACATTATTCTTTTGTATGCTGGAGACAAAGTCCCAGCTGACGCGCGTCTGATTAAATCCTTCAATTTGAAAGTTGACGAGGCTTCTCTGACTGGCGAGTCTTCTCCCGTGAACAAGTACGTTGATTTGTGCGGTGAGGACACGCCGCTTAATGACCGTCGAAACATGGTTTTCACAGGGACAGTCGTTGTGTATGGCCGCGGTGAAGCGGTTGCCACGTCAACGGGCATGAACACCGAATTGGGAAAAATCGCTAAAATGGTCGAGATACCCAAAAAGGAGGAAACGCCACTTGAAAAGCGAACGCGATCGATCGGCAAGTGGATTGGCATTCTGGCTGTTGTCGTTTGCTTGGGTGTGGGTGCAATAGGAGCGGTGCAAGGGCGCAATCCAATCGACATGATTTTATGGGGGGTCAGTCTTGCAGTGGCCGCAGTGCCAGAAGCTTTGCCGGCAATAGTAACCGGAGCACTTGCAGTCGGTATGCACCGGATGGCTAGGGTTAACACGATTGTGAAAAAGCTTCCTGCCGTAGAAACGTTAGGCTGCACCAGCGTCATATGTTCCGACAAAACCGGAACCATGACAAAGGGTGAGATGACGGTCCAGAGAATCTACGTTGACGATCAAATCATCAAAGTCACAGGCATTGGTTACGAGCCTGAGGGCGACTTCCTCATCGAGAACGAGAAGATAGATCCAATGGACGAGAGACTTCAAATGCTCCTTACCTGCGCAACGCTGTGCAATGACGCAAAACTGGAAAAAGACACTGACGACTGGAAAGTGGATTATCAACGGAGATCCAACGGAAGGAGCATTGATCGTTGCAGCGGCGAAAGCCAAACTGTGGAAGGATGAACTGGAGAAACAGCAGCCACGCGTCGGTGAGCTTCCGTTTTCTTCGGAAACAAAGCGCATGACAAGCGTGCATGAGTCTTCAGGCCAGAAGAAGAATGGCCTACATGAAGGGAGCGCCAGAAATAGTTCTGAGCAAATGCACAAAGGTTCTGGTGAACGGCAAAGTCTCCGAGCTCACAGATGACTGCAAGAAGCGAATCCTTGAAGTAAACGAGGCAATAGCGAAACAAGCTCTGCGGAACTTGGGATTCGCCTACAGAGAACTGCCTGAAACGGTGAAGACATGTGATGAAAAAATTGAAAAAGACTTCACTTTCGTAGGCATCATGGGCATGATTGATCCTCCTCGAGAAGAAGTAAAAGACGCGATAGACATCTGCCGGAAAGCCGGAATAAACGTCGTGATGGTGACTGGTGACCACGAGCTGACCGCTGTGGCAGTTGCTAAGGAGCTCAACTTGCTTGGCGAAAATGAAGAGGAAGGAAAAGTTCTGACAGGAGAGGAACTTCGAGAAGCTGAGTGATGAACAACTGACTGATATTGTGCAGAGAGTTGTCATTTATGCTCGGGTTTCTCCTGAGCACAAAATGAGAATAGTAAAAGCTTGGCAAGCCAAAGGCCAAGTGGTTGCTATGACTGGCGACGGCGTCAACGATGCCCCTGCGCTTAAAATGTCTGACATAGGCGTTTCCATGGGATCACGGGCACTGAAGTGACGAAGGAAGCGTCAGACATGGTCTTGACGGACGATAACTTTGCTTCGATTGTAAAAGCAGTAAGAGAAGGCCGTGAAATATACGATAACATCAAGAAATATCTCACTTACCTGATGCGCTGCAACATCATGGAGATCTTGGTGATCTTCATAGCGGTGCTTTCTGTTCCATTTCTTGCCAAGAATGTTTATGCGCCAAACGCTGGACGTAAGCCGTTGTCAGAGCGCTACTATAGCGTTAACCGCGGCTCAGTTGCTTTGGGTCAATTTGACTACTGATGGTCTGCCTGCGATAGCCTTAGGCATTGATCCCGGCGATCCTGACATAATGGAGAGAAAGCCACGTGATCCAAACGAAAGTATCTTCACGCGGGATGTCAAAGCTTATCTATCTCTAGTGCCGATACTGATGACTGGCCTATCTGCTCTTCGGTTACTTCTTCTATCGACCTTGGGAAAGCGGCGCACAATTGACTGGAGGCACGTACCCAACTGCTAACAGCTATGATACTGATGGAGTTGGCTAATGCAATATCTGCTCGTTCACTGAAGTACCCCGTCTGGAAAGTGGGAGTCTTCAAGAACAGGTTTCTCTGGTATGCTGTGGGTTCGTCGTTTCTCCTTCAGCTCGTAGTGCTCTACACGCCTGGACTCAACTCCGCATTCAACGTTAGCGCCCCCGAGCCCCTCGATTGGGCGTTTGCGATACTTTTCACTGCGATAACCTTCGGGGCTTTGGAGACGGCGAAGTGGATAATCAGCAGGAGACGTGGCAAGAAGCAGGTTTAGAAAGACTTAAATTTGGAACAACGCGAAAAAAGCTCTAACCAAAGAAATTCTAGGGCTGAAAAAGAAATGAGCGAAAAACTGGCAAATCCTGCGCCACTTGGACTGTTAGCCTTTGGACTAACGACAGTTCTGCTGAATCTGAGCAACGCTGGCTTTTTTGCCATGAACGGCATGATCTTAGCGATGGGCATAGCCTACGGCGGACTAGCTCAAATCATAGCAGGCTCAATGGAGTTCAGGAGAGGAAACACCTTTGGCACAGTTGCGTTCTCATCTTACGGGTTTTTCTGGTGGTCTCTTGTGATTTTGATCTTACTTCCAAATGCTGGTCTCGGAATTTCAGCGCCTACCTCAGAAGCTATGGCAGCGTACTTCTTCATGTGGGGCTTGTTCACCTTCTTTATGTTCTTCGGCACATTGAAAGCGAACAGGGCAATACAATTTGTCTTCATGAGCTTAGCAATTCTGTTCTTCCTGTTGACTGCTCACGAATTGACCAGCAACGGAACATTGGGCACGATAACAGGATATGAAGGCATAATCTGCGGGTTGAGCGCGGTCTACCTCGGTTTAGCCGAAGTCATCAATGAAGCCCATGGAAAAGCCTTCCTCCCCATAGGTCCTATGAATCAATAAACGCCTTCCCCCTTTTTATTTTCGACTAAAAACGTTTATATTCACGAAAGAAGGTCTTTCCACAAAATCCATGGCTGGTTTGAAAATGTCTGAAACAAGCTTACCGTTTAACGATAGAGTGTATCCAGGAAAAACACTCAAAGACGAATGGGAAAAGTCGATAAGAAATCCTCAGGAGTTTTGGGCGGAAAAGGCAAGGGCGATTGACTGGTTCAAGACGTGGGACAAAGTCTTGGACGATTCTAACAAGCCGTTCTTCAAATGGTTTTCGGGCGGAGTTTTGAACATCAGTTACAACGCGCTGGATAGACACTTGAATACTTCCAGAAGAAACATGCTTGCCTACATTTGGGAGGGTGAGGATGGCGAGGTCAGAACCTACACGTTCTACCAACTTTATCGCGAGGTCAACAAGCTCGCCAAGATCTTCAAAGACCTGGGTCTGAAGAAGGGCGACAGGGTCGCTGTCTATCTGCCGATGATTCCGGAGCTTCCTATCACACTACTTGCGTGTTCCAGAATAGGAGCGGTTCACACGGTGGTTTTTTCGGGCTTCAGTGCCGAAGCACTTGCTGACAGGATAACCGACTGCGAGGCAAAGGTTTTGGTTACCGCTGACGGAGCCTACAGACGAGGAAAAACAGTCACCCTGAAAGACACCGCAGACCGTGCGTTGCAGTCGACTCCAAGCGTGCAAAAGACATTGGTCGTCAGGCGTACGAAGCAGGAAGTGCCGATGAAACAAGGGCGCGATGTTTGGTTCCATGAGGCGATGAACAAAGTTGAGTCGAACGCTTACGTTCCGCCTGAACCGATGGAATCCACTGATCCCCTGTTCATACTGTACACGTCCGGAACGACTGGAAAGCCGAAGGGGGTGCAACACGGTACTGGCGGTTACTTGGTTTGGGCTTATTGGACCCTCAAGTGGGGCTTCAACCCGAACGAAGAGGACATCTGGTGGTGTACGGCAGATATCGGCTGGATCACTGGACACACGTACAACGTGTACGCTCCGTTGGCTGTAGGGGTAACATCGTTCATTTTTGAGGGGACACCCGATTATCCAGCTCAGGACAGATGGTGGGAGATGATCGAGCGCCATGGAGTCACGATACTTTACACGACGCCCACAGCGGTCAGGATGTTCATGAAATTCGGAGAGCAATGGGTAAACAAGCATGATCTCAGCTCGCTCAGATTGTTGGGAACGGTGGGTGAGCCAATAAACCCTGAAGCTTGGAAATGGTATTACCGCGTGGTAGGGAAAGAGAAGTTGCCAGTCATAGACACTTGGTGGCAGACTGAAACAGGCGGTTTCATGATTGCGCCGCTGCCAGGACTGGAGCTTGTTCCGCTCAAGCCTGGTTCTGCGACGAATCCGCTGCCGAGTGTTCAAGCTGAAGTTTACGATGAAAAAGGACAGCAGGCGCCCGTTGGTGTCAAAGGTTTTCTGGTCATCAAGACTCCTTGGCCAGGAATGCTCGAAACGATATGGAAGGACCCTGAAAGATACAAACAAACATACTTCGGAAGATGGCCCAACATCTACTACACAGGAGACTATGCGGTGAGAGACCCCGACGGTTACTTCTGGCTGCTTGGAAGGGCAGATGAAGTCTTGAAAGTTGCGGGGCACAGAATAGGCACCGTGGAGCTTGAAAGTGCGCTTGTTTCGCATCCAGCGGTTTCAGAGGCTGCAGTGATGGGCAAAGAAGACTCACTTAAAGGTGAGGTTCCTGTTGCTTTCGTAACGCTCAGAAGCGGTTTTCAGCCATCGGACGAATTGCGCGCTGATCTGGTAAAACACATTCGAAACACGATTGGTCCGATCGCGACGCCAGACGCAATTGTGATCGTGAGCAGGCTTCCGAAGACGCGGAGTGGAAAAATCATGAGAAGACTGCTGAAAGCAGTGCTGGCAGGACAGGCGCTCGGCGACGTGTCAACGCTGGAAGATGAAGGTTCAGTTGACGAAATCAAAGCAACATACGACGAAATGAAAAGACAGTTGGAAAAGAAGTAATCTCCACTTTCTTTACTCTGTTCTTTGTTTGAAATAGCTATGCTGTAGTGAATCGTACGCACCTATATATTCTGGAAAATCAAAATGGTACTGCGGTGTGAGATTTGCCACTTCCACTAGTTGAACGTTCAAAAAAAGAAATCACTGCGAAAATCAAGAAAAGAGTCGAGTCGGTCGAAGGGGTGAAGGGTATTCGCCAAATCGATGTGCGCGTGAGTGGAAAAAGAATCGACGTAAACCTTCTTCTTTTGGTACGTGCAAGCCTCAAATGGGAAGATAGTCACAAAATCTCGTTGGCCATTGAAAGAGAAGTGATGTCGGAGTTTCCTAACGCGAGGGTCACGGTCAACACAGAGCCCTTAGGAAACAGCACCGAAAGCGTTTGGAAGCTCGTGAAAGACGTCGCGGAAGGGGCACCAGGATCTAGAGGAGTTCACAATATCCATATTCAAAGAATTGACAAGAAATTGTACATTGACCTACATCTGGAAGTCAGTGCCGAAATGACTGTAAAACAGGCCCATGAGGTTGCTGATCAGGTTGAAACGAAGATAAAATCCGCCAATCCCAACATTTCTGATGTCACTGTCCACATCGAGACTGCTTCAGAACGTGTCTCAAGAGAGATGGCGGGAGTCGAAACCGAGTTAGAATCATACGTGGCTCACGTCGCCGAGGACTTTCCTGAAATCAAGGACGTTTGCGCCATCAAGGTTCGGAGGGTTGGAAACTCTATGCACCTGGTGCTTCAATGTCGCTTCGACGCTAATCTGAGCATCGAGAAAGCCCATGACATTTCTAGTAAGCTCGAAAAGGAAATTAGAAGCGCCTATCCCAACATCACCAGAATAGACATCCATGAAGAACCCGCGTAGACTGATTGTTACCCCGCAAGAGCCTGACAAAACTACGTAACGCCTATATACCGCTCAGCAGAAGTTAGTCTAACCCCTAATTCATACACTCCACGAGGATCATACTTGAGGCGGATTCAAGAATACGGCGAAGGAGAAAACATCCACCACCCAGAAAGACTGCTGGTCTGTTCAACCTGCAGATGCCTATCGGCTATTCGAAACTAGTGAACAGGGCTTATCAGTAGAAGAAGCAGAAAGACGTCTCAAGACATATGGACGCAATGAGTTGCCGAAACATGCGTTCAGCACCACTCAAGTTGTTCTTAGACAATTCAAGAATCCCATATTTGCCATTCTCATCGCCTGCGCCGTTATAGCCGGCGTGTTCGAAGCGCCTGAACAAGCAATATAATACTTTTGATGATCGCGATCAGCGTTGTCCTTGGATTCTACAATGAATACAAGGCAGAAAGAATCGTGGAAAACTTGCGCCAGAACGTGGCAATCAAAGCCGTCGTCACCAGAGATGGAAAATCATCTCAGATCGACTCAAGACAACTGGTCCCAGGAGATCTGGTTTCGGTCTATGTTGGCGATATTGCACCTGCTGACATGAGGATCGTGAAATGCACGGACCTGCAGACTGATGAAGCCACTTTCACGGGTGAATCTTTTCCGGTGGAAAAGACTTCCGAACCCGTCAAACTTGAACGTCCAACCCCCCAGCAACTTGCAAACTACCTTTTCATGGGTACGGTGGTCGTGCACGGAACTGGTAAGGGTATCGTGGTTTCGACTGGAAAGACCACACAGTTAGGGGCAATTTCTAGGAGTCTAGTGCGCTCCCATCCTGAGACGGAATTCCAGAAGGGTGTTCGGCAATATGGGACCATGCTCATCACGTTAACCCTTGCTCTGACGATTGCCATTTTTGGTTTGATGACCGCAGTCGGCAAGCCACTGATCGATTCTCTGTTGTTCTCTCTTGCTGTTGCTGTCGGATTGGTGCCTGAACTGATGCCAGCCATCGTCACGATAAGTCTCGCTCGTGGCGCCAGCAGAATGGCAAAAGTGAAAGTCGTCGTTAAACGGCTTGTTTCAATCGAAGATTTTGGCAACATGAGCGTTTTCTGTACTGACAAGACGGGAACACTGACTGAGGGGAAAGTTACTCTTAATGACTGCAGGAGTCTCGGAGAGAGAGAAGACGAAAGAGTGCTATCTTATTCACTGCTCTGCAACTCAGCAGTTGTGGGCGAAACAATCGTTGGCAACCCCATGGACACGGCGATCTGGGAATACGCCATAAAAGCTGACGAGCAAGAGAGTGTCAAGCCCTACACAAAGATCCACGAGATACCTTTCGACTATCAACGTCGGATCATGTCGGTAATTGTCAAGAACAACAATGATCATCTTCTAATCAGCAAAGGAGCTCCTGAATCAATCTTCGCCAGGTGCCAATTTGCGGACATAGATGGAAAAATCAAACCCATAGACTCAGTTAAGGATGCCATCAACGAGAAGTTCTTCAATTTGTCGGAACTAGGTTATCGCATCTTGGCGGTTGGAAGCCGACAGACAGAACTCAAACCGTCCTATTCTGTTGATGACGAGAAGAACCTGACTTTGCTGGGTTTTCTGATATTTACGGATCCGCCTAAGAAAGATGCTCACGAAGCCATTGACAGGCTCAAACAGATGGGCGTTGAAGTGAAGATTTTAACCGGCGACAACGAGTTAGTTGCCAAAACAGTCTGCGATGAACTGAAAATACCTGTTAAGAAAATAGTTGTCGGTTCAGATCTCACGCAGATGAGTTGGACAGAAGTCAAGACAGCGGTCGAAGAAACCACGATCTTTGCGCGGATAACACCCGACCAGAAACTAGACGTCATCAAAGCGCTGAAAGAAAACGGTCATGTAGTTGGCTTCGGAGGCGACGGCGTGAATGATGCTCCTGCTCTCTACGAAGCCGATGTGGGCGTATCTGTTGACACGGGCGTCGACGTTGCAAAGGAAGCGGCAGACATTGTTCTTCTGGAGAAGGACCTCTTGGTCATGGCAGACGGCATAAGCGAAGGACGCAGGATTTTCGGAAATACCATCAAGTACGTTTTGATGGGGACGAGCTCCAACTTTGGAAACATGTTCAGCGTCGCTGCGGCAGCAGTGTTTCTGCCTTTCCTTCCCATGGCGCCGATTCAAATCCTCTTCATGAACTTGCTCTATGACATATCAAACATGACTCTGCCGACGGACAACGTGGATGAAGAGTATGTCAAATCGCCGAAACACTGGGACATAGGTTTCGTGAGAAAGTACACTTTGTTCTTCGGTCCATTCAGTTCGCTCTACGACTTTCTTACCTTCGGCATAATGCTTTTCATCTTCGGATGTTGGGCAGGAACGCCTCACAGCGCGTTGGCAAGCGCTTTTTCAAAGTGGTTGGTTCGTAGAGTCCTTCTGGACAGAGGTTCTGGTCATGTATGTCATTAGAACTAGACGTATTCCTTTCTTCACGAGTCGCCCTGGCAAATGGCTCACGGTTCTGACTCTCTCTTGTGTGGCATTCGGAACGATACTTCCCTTCACTTTCTTAGGCGGCTTCCTAGGGTTCACATCGCTTCCGCCTAACTACTGGGCTCTTCTGATACTGATGGTTGCCACTTACTTGGTGCTGGTCGATGCAGGCAAGGTGTTCTTCTACAAGATATGTAAATTCTAAGGAGTGAGACGTGTTTGGCAGGACTTGATCTGTTTCAGTGGTGGGCTGCAACCATTACCGCCGGCAGCCTTTTTTTGGCTTTGGTCGGCGTATATCTTTACGTGGACAGCAGGGGAAGACGTAGAAACCATCAGAAACAAGGAAGGAACTTGAAACGTTTGGTGACTGACTTCTTCTTCGTTTGGGTCTTGCTCGGTCTGTTAGTCTTCTATATAGTGTCAATCGACGTGGGCTCTGATTTGATGTTCGCGGTTGGGAACGTCTTGGTCGAGGCGCTTCTGGTTCTGTATTTGATATTCAACTGGAAAAGAGGCTCCAGGGAAACTTGACCTCAAGCATCCCATGACAAACTCTTTGCGGGAATATACAGTGTTTTCGCGCTACGGATAGAATCTCCTTGTCGTTCTCGGAAACGGAATAGCATCAATGATGTTCTCAAGATCAAGCATCCACGTTAACACTCTTTCGAGTCCCATTCCAAAACCGACGTGTGGTACCGTTCCATAGCGGCGAAGGTCAATGTACCAATCATAGTCTTTTTCTTTCAGACCCAGCTCCTTGAGTCTGGTAACCAATTTTTCCTTGTCGTCTTCTCTTGCACCGCCTGTGGATATCTCTCCTATTCTGGGAACAAGCATGTCCGTTGACATCGCAATGTCGGGTTTGTCTCTGTACGTCTTGCAGTAGAAGGCCTTGATTTCCTTCGGATAATCATAAATGAAGAAGGGCTTGCCGAAATCGTCTGCTACCGCCTTTTCTTCCTCGTATCCGAGGTCGGCGCCCCACTTTGTCTTGAAGTCTTTCCCATTGAGTCTCTCGATTGCCTCTGCGTAGGTAATCTTCGGAAAAGGAGGTTTGACTATCTGCAGCTTTTTTATGTCAGCTCCCAGCTCCTCAAATTCGTTCTTGCAAGTCTCGAGGGTTCTTTGGCAGATGTGAGTCAGGAGTTCTTCTTCGTGTTTCATCAAGTCTTTCATTTCAGCAAAGGCTTGTTCTGCTTCAATGTGCCAGTATTCTGTCAAATGTCTTATTGTTCGGCTTTTTTCAGCTCTGAAAGAGGGTGCTATACAGTAGACCTTCTCCAGAGAATAGATCAGAATCTCCAGGTACAGTTGGGCGCTTTGTGTCAAGTACATGGGCTGATCAAAGTATTTCAGGCTGAACAGGGTTGATCCGCCTTCGCATGCGCTCGTTATGAACATCGGCGGCGAAACTTCTACGAAATCATTCATTTTATAGAATTCATGTGTGAATCGGAGAACCTCGCTCCTGACTTTCATGACCAGATTCATCCGGCGACTGCGGAGCCACAAGTGGCGAACATCCCTCAGAAACTCTTCACTCTTATCCTTCGTTATGGGGAAAAGCTCGGCCAGACCGATGATGGAAAGCTTGTCTGTCACGATTTCAAACCCGCCAGGCGCTCTTTGATCTCTTTTCACGGTTCCTTCAAGCGTCAGCGATGATTCAATCGTTACCCTTTCAGCTTCCGGCCATGCTGGGCTCTCTTTCTTTATCGGGCATTGAATTGTCCCCGAAGAGTCTCGCACGATGAGGAAAACCGTCTGTTTCCCTTCTCTTTTGCGATAGACCCAGCCGCGAACTGCCACCTTCCTGTCTTCATAGCGGCCATCGAGAATTTGACGGATGGGAACGTAATCCATGCGAATCAACCTTTTCTCTTTCAATACTCTCCTTTCAAACGTAAATACCTATCTTGCACATTCTCATCTCGAAAAGCCCAGGTGCGAGCATTTACATTGCACTCTTGCGTCGAGTTGTAAGGTTGTGCATTATGCATAATTCTTAAATCTCCGGCCCTTAAGCAGTATACCGCCAACAGTGTTGAAAACCTTGGAAAGCGATTACAAGCTGAGGGTCCTCAAAAGCTCGGCCATCGCCATTTCTAGCGTTGTTTTCGTGGAGATAATTTTGGGGTTGGCGGTAAACAGTCTTGCCATAGTGAGTGACGGTTTGCACGCTACACTCGATGCTTTGACCACGCTCATTCTATTCTTGGTTACTCGCATATCTTTGAAACCGCCTGATGAGGAGCACATGTATGGTCATCAAAAATTCGAAGCCATAGGCGGACTTACAGGTGGATTGGCTCTGATAGGAATAGCAATCGTCATAGTGTATGAAGCCATTCTGAAAATTTTGGCAAACCAAGCCGTGAAATTTGACATCGAGTACGTTGGTTTCATAGCGATCGGTTACACCTTCTGCGTAGATTTCTTCAGAGTCGGAACGTTGTTGAGAGCACGCGAGAGCCAGAGTTCTACGATGAGGGCGGGGTTCTACCACGCCATAGCAGACCTGAGTTCGACGATCATAGCGTTTCTGGGTTTCGGATTGGCAACTCTCGGAGTTCTCTGGGGGGATTCTGTGGCTTCGATATTTCTAGGCCTGTTGCTTTCTTACCTCAGCCTGAAACTGGTTTGGTCCAGCGCAATGGAACTGAGCGATACAATATCAAAAAACGTAGCAGAGAAGATCAGAGAAACGATAAGAGCCACCAAAGAAGTCAGCAGAGTCGAAGACCTGAAGGTCAGAAGGGCAGGCGAAAAGACCTTTGTTCGCGCCACAGTGCAGATTCCAGACTATCTGACGCTTGAAGAAGCTCACAAACTGACTGCGAAGATTCAAACAGACATAGAGAAAGCGGTGAGCAACTCGGATGTTATCATTCAAACCAAACCGTTTGCGACTGGGATGACGACTGAAAAGCTAATCGAGGCTCTTGCGAAGGAAGTTCCAGGAGTTAAAGAAGCGCACGAAATAGACGTCGCGTACACTGGAGGGAAGCTCTACGTTACGTTGCACATTTATGTGGATCCCAAGTTGTCGATCAAGAAGGCACATGAAATAGCCGAAGGAATAGAAGACAGAATAAATCAGAAAATCCAGAACGTTGAAGACATCGCGGTTCACATAGAGCCGTCCACTCTGAAGGAAAGAAAGGGTGCTGCCGTTGACGAAAGAGAGATCCGATGGATAATCCACGCTGCTGCTGCCAGCTATCAACAGGCTTTTCGAATCAAAGGAATAGTCACCTACGTTGCAGGTGGCAAACGCCACATCAACATCGATTGCGTCTTCACCCGGGAAATCTCGGTTGAAGAGGCGCACAACGTCGCATCTTTGATTGAAGGGCAGATTAGGCAACAGTTTCTTGAGACGGTAGTAACCGTGCACGTTGAGCCGAGTTAGTCTGCTGTGTCGTGCGGTTCTTTTTTTGAACGGTACAAAAAATGGGGGAGGTGAGTTGCTCAGCCGATTTGAATGTCTTTTATGAGCGTCAGATCGTCCAGGCTGTTGAGTTTCACTTCTGCCTCTGACACCGTGTAAAGCACGTTTCCTATGTACAACGAACGTTGAACGTAGTGGCTGTAGTCGTAGATGTTTGTGCTGTTTTCCATGTGGGTGATTGCGCCTCTGTAGGCAAGGCCATTCGAGGTTATGTTAAACACGTATGCGCCCTGCCAGACTGGTTGTCCGTACGCGTTCGGGAGGGATCGCGTCAGGGTATTGACTTCTGTCCACTTTTGCCACGAGGACGGGGATCACCAGCAGGTCCTTTTCCTTGTCAAAAAGAAAGGCCTCATGATCATACAGTACAGGAGAGTTCGTTCCTCTGTCTCCGATTGTGTAGTTGGCTATCTGTATTGGGTCACTGACGTTGCTGACGTCAAACAGCGATATTTTCACTCCTTGGTACCATGCAAAGAATCCCTCGTCTGACGGGGACGTTTCTTTGCCCACGCCTATTATGTGGTTTTCATCGTACGGGTGCAGATAGTTTGAGTATCCAGTTATGTTCAGTTGCCCGAGAACAGCCGGCTTCGTTGGGTCGCTCAGATCTATCACGAACAGCGGGTCTATCATCACGAAGGTCACCAGGTAGCATCTTTTCTCCATGAATCTGGCTGAGTAGATGTGTTCGCCTGGAGCCAAGTCTTCAAGCTTTCCGACTATGCTCATGTTCATGTCGAGCACGTAGACGTTGTTCGTTGGATTGCTCGTCAAGTTGGTGTACGTCCATGTCGTGGTAGCTATCCTGAAATGGTCATCATACTCGTCCATGGAGAACTGGTTGAGAACCTGTCCCGGCACTTGCACCTTGCGCTTCAGGAATGATCGTGCTGTTCGCTATGTGCACACGGTAGATCGTTGTACCGTCGGTTCCTGCGAAAAGTTACGTAGACGTTGTTCAAGGAGACGTACATCGTGCTCGCTCCGCCGAGCATTATGGTTGCGGAGCTTGGTGCTTGTGCAGCATTTTTGATGTTCAATGCATAGATCGTTGTGAACAGGAAGTAAGTGTCCGAAACATTGGCGTAATACACGTCAGTCGGAGCTGCTTCTTTGGAGTAGCCGCTCGCCTTTATTGTCGGGAAGTTCACCTTGTCAACGGTAACGTTTGGAAACACTTCAACGCTGTGTTCTGATGGTTGGTTCGTCACGAAGTAGATGTAGTCTCCGATCATTCTTGAATCGAAGTATCCGCCGTTCGTTTCATAGCTTCTCACCAGCTCAGGCTGGGTTCTGTTCGATATGTCGTATATCTTCACGTAGGTTCCGACGTCGCTGAAGTAGTTGAACGAGGAAAGGATCATAGGACTCATGACTGGGTTGTATTTCGTGCCCAAGACAGCAAGTTTGTCACCGTTCACAAAGATTCCAACAGGCGTCATGTCAGTGAAAGCAATCTTGTACATCACTCCTGCATCCTCGGGTGGATAGGCTCGCAGGATGGACACGTTGTTGCCTGATAATAGATAGATGTACTGTCCATCGGTCTTCACTATGTCCGCTTCGTCTACTCCTGCAACTTGAACGTTGGTGCCTGAGAACGACCACTGTGTTACTGCGTTGGCTGTGTATACTGTTGCGCCCAAGGCTGTAGGTGTAGATGCGGGGGGCATTGAGAAGAACTTCTCGTTGAAAGACTGGTAGTAAGTGTTTCCCCATTGAGACGTGGATCTGTTCTTGAGGAAGCTTGTAAGTTCATCCAGGGATGAGAAAGTGGACATGGCGGAAGTGTTGTTGGGGTTTGAGATTTGGGGGATGTAGCCCAGTTGGTAGCACACTGAAACCAGTATTATGGCCAAAAGCACTGCGGCGACACCGTAGAGTTTTGCGCGTTTTGCGATTTCCTTTTGCATTCGCGTTTCACCTACGAGAGTAATGGATGCCGACGGATTTTATGCTAAGCCCTAGAACATCTTGTTCCAGAAGTTAGTACGGTTTCAAAGACCATACTCGAACGGCTTCGTACCAGAAAATTGCCGTTACAATGGCTCCGAAAGAGAGAATGAACAGGTTTTCCCTCGTGAAACCTTGCATCAGAACGAGTATGTACGCTGCGTAAAAAGTGGTGCTGAAAACCGCGTAAAAGAAGTACCTTGGAAACAGCATTCTTCCCAGTTTCACGAAATGTCTCAGAACTCCAATCTTGACTTCACTGACCAAGGAATAGTTGCCCCCGACCTCCTGTTTAGCAACCAGGCCCAGCTGTCGCAACTGTTCAAGATGATGTTGCGCTACGCTGGGGCTGCTGAAGTGCAGGAGCTTCTGAACTTCTCTCACACTCATCGGGCGTCCATTCTTCAACAGAAGCCAATAGACTTTCCAATCCTTGCCCCTGAGCGCGTACTCAAACTCCGTTTCATCATCAGCGTTCAACAGACCGGTCCACTTCTGCATTACAGGTTAGTAACCGTCGCTTATAATTCCAAGTTTTAGAACGATTGTTTGAGAGCGTCAAATATCTCCTTTTCAACTTTTTCCACTGGCTTTCCAGCGTCAAGGATTCGCCATTTTCCCAACGAAGCCAGTGCAAGCGCTTTTCCTCTGATCTTCCGCAATTGCTCCAAGCTTTCAAACATCTCAAATCGGCTGCGAGTCTGCCGGATTCTTATTTCAGCCTCTTCAGGAAGCACGTCAAGAAAGAACATGTACTTCGACGTTGGAACAGTCAGAGCGAAAAAGTGGTACGCAACCATGTGAAGGGGCGACGGCAGGTAGGCCGTTCCCATGAGATACCGAACAAAAATGACGTAGTCATACTCCTGCCACGAGTACATGATAATGGAACGGACCACATCGAGCATGTAGAAAAGCGCAGATGCGAAGTGAGCGTTCTTTCCTTTCTGGTAGAGAAATCTTCGCGCCTTTTTGCCGAAGAGATTGTCATTCGAAGGATGGATCCTCAGGAAGACTGTTTTGGCGTTATCTTCAAGTTTTCTATAGAGGCCGAATCCCTGCGTACTCTTGCCTGATGCGTCTAACCCGTCGATGACTACGAGCACCATGTGGTCATAAGCCGCCTCCGAAGAGCAGAAACGTCAAAACGCTGAACGCGGGAACCGTGAGATTGTCAAAACCCATCGGGGAAAAACCTTCTATCAGAGTGACGACTGCTGAAGCGGCAAATACGGCGAGGCCTTTTGATAAGAATGGAAATTGATAAACGTGTGAAAAGAACATCATACCGAGTCCCAGACTTGCCAGGGAGACAAGAAACATGGCTATGGATCCTTCGAGGCTCTTCTTGGCCACTAGTTTGTACTCGTGTTTGCCATACTTCTCGCCTATCATTGAGGCTGCAGCATCACCATAAGCCATCGGTAAGATGCCGGCGGCGACGAGGTAGGCTCTGTCAGCGAAAAGTAGAGCCAGACAAGTGTACGATATCGCGTAGAAGACCAAGCCCCATCGGTGTCCTTCCTCCGTCAAAACTGACAAGCCCTTCAGCCTATCGTTCAAGCCTTTGAACGGAGAATAGGGGGTGGCGAGAAAGGTAATCAGTATGAAGGGTGCCGCGACGAGAGTCGGAAAGATCTTGATCGAGAAAAAAGGAATTATGAACGGAAGGTTTCCAATCATTATGTGCAAGAACTTTCTGGAGGTTTTCTGAGAGGTTTTAAGGATCTTGTCCAGTTTGCCAGAAACCCAGATAACTATGAGTATGTAAACGTAGCACAGTAACATCAGGAGAACGTTCCTCAGAGTCTCTTCGAGAACCGTCAAGCTACCACAATGCCCCGGCTATGTAGGCGAAGAGTCCGAAAATGAACCAGACCAGTACGGTGTTCTTGACTCTTCTCGCGTTCTCTCTTGAACTATTCTTGAGGAGCATGAATGACCCTGTCACGAGTCCAACGTCGGTCACGGCGACGAATGGGATGAACCAGAAAGAAACCAGTCTCATTATCCATGGCAGCGGGCTCAACGAGACTGCGGCTAAATAGAAAAGCGCTGCGACGATGGCGGTTTTCTTGTTGCCGTAACGGACTGCTAGGGTCTTGACGTTCTGTGTCTTGTCTCCTTCGACGTCGACGATGCCCTTCGTTATTTCTCTGCCAGTGTTTGAAAGGAAAGCCATGGACGCAAAGAGCAGAACGTTCAGTTTGACCTCGTTGGTCATTGCAATGCTGCCATACAGAAACGGTATGGCTACGCAAGCGCTTACGAGGAAGTTGCCGGGCAAGCCGCTTCTTTTTCCAACGGTCGTGTAGGCCACGAAAATAGCCCACGCCACCACCGCCGTGGCGAGACACAGTGGATAAACAGGGTTCGTCAAAAAGGCCGCGAGAAATCCTACCGCAGTGAGGATAAGTGCAAAAGCTAGGGCTTCTTTCGGTTTGATCAACCCGCTCGGTATCGGCCGTTTAGGCTCGTTTATGGCGTCAATTTTGCGATCGTAATAATCGTTTATTGCCATCGAAGCGGCGGTTAACGCGAATCCAGTGACGAAACCGTCTAAAAGACTGGTCCAGCCTCGACTGAGCCCACTGAAGTCGGAGAGCATTCCTCCGACTATCACGGCTATGCCCATCATGACGCAGTTTATGGGTCGCGTTAAGCGTAGATAGCCGCTGACTTTGCTCATGATTTTCCAAGCCTTGGCGGATTCTGTTCCATTCGTATGGTGCTGACTAAGTGTGTTCTACGCATTATAAAAGTCAATCTTCCCGTCTTTTTGTCCCTCAAGCCGCAAAGACCGTGATAATCATTCATTTGCGCCTTGCGCAATTGTGTGCTGTGGTTTTGGGAAGAGAATGCATTCGAATAGGTTTCTTGTTTTGTTCAGTTAAGTTTAATACGACACATGCACGTAAATCATTGAAGTTTAATGGTGTCGCTGTATGGCTGACGCTTCTGAAATTGAAAAACTGAGAGTTATCATACCGGTGGGCGGCAAAGCTACTCGTTTGCTGCCGCTTACCGCTGAGACGAGCAAGGCGTGCATTCGTTTGCTGAACAGGCCTCTCATCGAGTTTTCTTTGTTGCCTCTGGCTCGTCAAGGAATAAAGAACTTCATTTTCGGAGTGAAGGGTTACACGAACTACAGGGATCTTCATGATTATTTCGAGTCTGGCTATGGCTTTTCGGCTAGGTACGATATTGAACCGCGTGTTCACATTAAGTATCAACCGAACATCGAAGATGTGGGCAGCGCGGATTCTGCGTGCATCAACATGGATTATTATGATGTTACAGAACCTGTTTTTGCGGTTCAAGGTGACAATATTTTCGACGTTAACGTGAAAGATGTCATTGAATTTCACAAGAAAAAAGGCGCGGTCATGACGATTGCGCTGCGAAGGGTCGAAAATGTTGAAGGATTCGGGATAGCCGACGTTAACAAGGACATGCGGATTTCACGTTTTGTTGAAAAACCCTCGCCCAAGGAGGCCCCTTCAGACTTGGCTAACACGGGTTTGTACATGGTCTCCCCAGAAATACGCAAAATCTTCAAAGAAAAGGGCGTGAAAGACATAATCAAGGAAAAGCACCGCCTCGACTTTGGCTACGACTTCATTCCGTACTTGATCAGTACTGGAAGACCCGTCTACGGTTACACTCTGAAGGGAAGCTGGTTCGACGTTGGCTCACCCAAGAGATATCTCGAGGCCATGCAGGACATGCTTCACGGAAAGTTTGCACCGCTCACCGATTTCGGCGGAAGACTGGATGGAGAACAAAAAGTGTGGGTTCAAGGCGAAAGTTCTGAATCCATGAAGAGAAGGCAACAAATAATTAGGAAAATCGAAAAGGGAAAAATCGAAGTCCAAGGCGCAGTTCTCATAGGGAGACATTGTGAAATCGGGGACGGCGTGAAAATCGTCAACTCCTGTATCGATAACTACACCAAGATTGGCGATGGCACCCAGATAGAGGGATCCGCAATTATGGATCGTGTAATCGTCGGAGACAAGGCGCAAATCTTGCAAAGCGTCGTGGGACGACACGTAAAAGTGATGTCAAACTCTCATAAACCCACCATAATTGAATGTGTTTCAACCGTGGCTGATGACGTGATAATAGAAGAAGGATGCAGTCTTTCCGCGACGAAGATATACCCTCATCAATACGTGAGAGGGGTCTTCACGAATCAGACTCTAATGCCGAGCTGAGACTAAGCAGAAAATGCGTGTTCTACCGTTTATCGAAGCCATTTTGGGAATTGAGGCTTCTAAATGAATGTCGACCTGTGCGAGATTCGACGGAAAACAGTTCCTGTGGGTGAGTACATCCTCAGCTTGGAACCAGTTTTCAAGGACAAATTTCTAGTGAAAAAGCACGTTTATGAATTGCAGCATGATGCCGTAGAGGAACTGCGAAAGGCGGCAGACTGCTTCCTCGTCATAGTCTTCTCCGCTGGATGGTGCAAAGACTGCGCTGAACAAATTCCAGTCTTGGCACTCCTGGCCGAGGCCACTGGTCTGGAGGTTAGAGTGTTCGGCGGGCTCAAAAAAGATCCGTTGAGTCACACCAGTAAATGGAGGATTCCGCCATCACCGCCTGAAGTAACAGCATTTGAAGTCAACGCGATCCCTTTGATGGTAGTTGTTGACTCGAGTGGCAACGAAATTGGGCGAATAGTTGAGAAACCAAAGATGAAGCCCACGCTTGAACAAGAGCTCCTCGAAATCGTTAAATCTCGACCACGCTGACCATTTCAATGCGGCGTCAATAATGAGCGTGTACGAAAAATTCGCGCAATTTTATGATTTGATCTACAAAGACATAGTGAACTATTCTCGAGAAACAGACGAGTTCGAGACACTATTCAAACGGTTTTCCAAGAAGAGACCAGAGAGCATTCTGGATGTCGGTTGCGGCACTGGGTCGCACTCTCTTCTTCTGTCAAAACGAGGATATACTGTGACGGGAATCGACATTTCAGAAAGAATGATCGCACTAGCCAAGAACAAAGCATCAAAGGAGGGGCTGAAGGTTGATTTTTCTGTTCAGGACATGCGTAAGCTTGATCTCGGCAAGAGATTCGATTGTGCCCTGTGCGCCTTTGGAGGATTTGGTTACCTGCTAACGTTTGAAGATCTCAGGGAATTCTTGTCCCATCTGAAGATGCATCTGAAACCTGACGGTCTGTTCATGTTTGAATTCTGGAACGTTGGCGGGGTCAGGCCTTCGCCTCTCAAGAGTTGGCTCAAAGTTCAAACTGGGACTCTTGTCTTGTACAGACTTTCAGAGTCAAACTTTGACCCGCTCACCAACGTCCTTGCGATAGACTTCCATTTCATTGAGCTTCACAAGAAGAAGCTTGGAGAAACTTTCAGCGAAACCCACAAGATAAGGTGCTACACTCTGCCTGAAATGAAGAAGTATCTTGAAGATAACGGTTTCAAACTCGTTGAAGCGTTTGACTGGAACGCAAGAGACACGAAGGATTTTAAACCGCCCGAAAAGGATTCGTTCAGGATTTTAACAGTGGCCAGACGAGTCTAGGCCCTGAACCACTTGAAAATCAAATATCTGACTTTCCTTTTTTCAAGGTTGGGCGTCGCTATTATGAATCTTTTTCTCACGGTCGTTGCCAGCCGTCCAGCTTTAACGATTTCCGTGGCCGTTATCATCGACTCTGTCTTTTTAACTGAAACCATGTACGGCGCGTGCTCAACCCCAGGACCGTGCTTGTACACTGCGAAGTCGCATCCGAACTTTATCCCTGGCGTGACGATCAGGCCGTTATCTCTTAGATCGCGGTAGACCGAGTATTTTTCATCGAACTCTTCGTAAAGGTTCTTTGCGGTTTTGCTGAGTCTTCTTACTCCAACTTTGGTTTTCTTCGGGCCCTCGACCACCGTTATCGCTTCTTTTTCAAGCAGGTACAGTCCTTCCATTAGGTCAAGAATGAGTGGGACGTTGAATTCTGGGATTTTTGGTTTGGCAATTCCGAGTGGTTTGCCGTAGAAGCCTCTTTTGTAAAGTTCTGAGCCTTCTGTCGGGTTCCATACGACCAAGAAGTTCTCGATGAGTTCTACGCCGATTTTCTTGGGCATCCACTGGCTCGCCTGTTACATCATGAAGGAAAGAATTCGTGTGGCGTCAGCTGCATCTTCAGACTTGTCCGCCGAGTCTTCTAGGAGTTGGGTCACGTCTCTTAGCAGTATGAGGGCCGGGAGGTCCATCTTGCTGGTTAGAATTTTTATCTCAAGTTCACGGTAGATCGTGTCGACCTTGCGTTCAGCAATTTCAACTTCTTTTGCTTTTTCCATCGTTTTTGATGCACCATAGTTGAGGACCATGACTGTTTCTCTGAGTCTCAGCACAGTTTCAAAAACTGCTTCAGAGAGTTTAAGCAATTCCTTCTTTATGTCCATTGAAACGTTCCAGCGGTGGATTGTGATTTCATTCAGGCGAAAGGCTATGCCTTCGGAGAAGTCTGCTATCTCGCTTGTCAGGTTCGTGAATCTGAGAAAGTCTTCCCTGCTGAGCAGGATTGCGCCTATCTCCGCCAGTTCCTGAGATACGAGTCGTCTGGCTTTGTCGACTTCTTCTTCTCCGTTTCTTATTTCGTCGTAGAGTTCTTTTGTCTTCTCTTTGTCGTTTTTCATGAAAAACTCTATCATCTGGGGGACTTTCCTAGTTTGGTCCAACACTCTTCGTAAGTGTTCTTGGCAAACGCTTAGCGCTCTTCTCTTCACGCGTTCTTCGGTTTCCGCTGGTAGGACCAAACTCTTTCCGCCCGCACAACAGGGTAACTCTTTCTATGCTCAAATGGGCCGTACTCTTATAAAAATTAGCGAATGATAGATTTCAAACAGACGTGCCCAGCTGGTCAAAACTGATTTTCCGCCTAAAATACTGATGCAGAAGCCTCGGTAATTCGTCGATTTTGGTTCTCACCTGTTTCCAAGAGTCTCGGTCACGTACTGTGACGGTGTCGTCATTTAGAGTGTCATAATCAACTGTGATGCCTAATTGGACTCCTGTCTCGTCCGCGCGAGCATATCTTCTGCCAATCGAACCTGACTCATCATACTCAGTCAGGAACCCCTCGTCTGTAAGCTTCTTTTGCACCTCCAACGTTTTCTCTGGCAGTCCGTCTTTGCTCATCAGGGGGTAAACTGCTACCTGAATGGGCGCGATGTCTCTCGGAAAGCTCATAATCACTCGGTCGTCCTTCAATTGGTAAGCGTATTCTAAGGCAACGTACAGAAGCCTGTCTATACCAAAACTGGGTTCAACGACGTGAGGAACAAAGTGCCTTCCTCTTTCAACAGTCTTCCTGCGTTGAATGTCTACGTGCTCGGGGAGAATCTTGAATTTTCCAAGCATGTAGAAACCGTTCTTCTTCAAAGAAGCCTCGAGTTCCTTCGCGTCGACTTTGGCGAGTAGATCTGCCACTCCTGCGGCTTCGCCTTTAAAGATCGGGCCCAGCCTAGCCATTACGGGTTTGGCTGTGAACTCTTCTTTCTCCATTGGTTTTTCATATTCCTTGAAAACTCGCATGTCTGCGCCAGTGTGTTGCATGTGGCTTTTCAGATCGTAGTCTGACCTGTCAGCGTGGCCAGAAACTTCGAGCCAACCCCATCGGTCAACGAGGACTTGTTGATCGAAGCTCTGGCTTGAATAGTGGGCTCTTTCCCACGGGAATTTTTCAATGAATCTCTGTCTGTCTTCGGGAACTCCCAGCTCTACGAGCAGTCGCTTGGCATAAGCCATAAAAACGGCTTGCCACTCAAGTTTAACAAGTCCTCGATTCAACGCTTCCTCCACCGTGACTTCTGTGATTTTCTCTGAATCCTTCTCTCTTGTCTCTGTCGTGAGGAAGCGCAATTTCTCGTCTTTGACGTCTTTCAGAAGGTGACAATCGGGCTCTTCTGGGTCGTAGAAGAACTCCAGGTCTGCTATCGTGAATTCTCGTACTCTTATCAAACCCTGTCTGGGTGAAATCTCGTTTCTTAAAGCGTGCCCAATTTGCAGGACGCCGAAGGGGAGCTTCTCTCTTGCCAGTCCGAAAAACCGGTTGAACTCTACGAAGATGCCCTGTGCAGCTTCGGGTCTTCCGTAGCCGACTGCCTTGGAGTATGGGCCGATGGTGGTTTTGAACATGGTGAGAAACGTCTCGGGTGGTCTGAATGTTCCTCCACAGTCTGGGCATCGGATCTTGTTCTTTTCTAATGCCTCACCTATTTCTTGGAGGCTCAGCTTCTCAGCTTCTGCTTCGCTCAGTCCTGCTAATTCTTCAAGCAGATGATCGGCCCTGAACCTTTTTCCACATTTCGTGCACTCGACAAGGGGTTCTTTGAAGTGGCTAACATGGCCCGAGGCTTCAAAAACTTCGGCGGGGGTAATTATGGGCGATTCCGTCTCGAGGATTCCCAGTCTGTTCACGAACAGTTCTCGGAGCTTCTTTTCTATGTTCTGTTTCAATCGAGCACCTGGTTCGCCGTAGGTTACGAAACCGCTAACGCCGCCATAGATCTCGTAGGACTGCCAGAAGAAGCCTCGGCGACGGGCTAGTTCGTTGATGGCTGTGAACTTGTCTGGTGCTTTGGATTTCCTCCGCCATTTTATCAGCCTTCTCATTAAGTAAACGTCTCTCAGACTTTAATCTTGCTAGAAGCGCGTTTCGTAGAGCAAACCTGAGGAGCAAAATTTAAGGCTAATGACAAATTGAAGAGTAGGTGGCGGTTTGCTTGACTAAAGAAGTTCAGCTTCTCGAAAAACTGTCCAACGCCTTCGGTCCTTCAGGGCTTGAGGAAGATGTCGTCAGAATACTGCGCAAGGAACTTGAAAAGCACGCGGATGAGACTCAAGTTGACAAGCTTGGAAACATCATCTTCTACCACAAGGGAAAGAAGGGCTATCCACGGGTGATGCTTTGCGCTCACATGGACGAAGTGGGTTTCATAACTACCTATGTTGAAGATAACGGTTTTCTACGTTTTGATACGCTTGGAGGAATAACCAACAACGTCATACCTGGTCAGAGAGTTCTCTTTAAGGGCGAGAAGGGTTTTCTAAGAGGAATCGTCGGCACTAAACCTCCGCACATCATGACACCTGAGGAAATCAACAGAATCATACCCAAAGAAGACTTGTTCATCGACGTGGGAGCGGACAACCTTGCCCAGGCAAACGCAAAGGGTGCCGACGTAGGAATGATGGGCGTTTTCGATGTCGAGTTTCTTGATCTAGGAGATGGATACTTTAGAGGAAAGGCTTTTGATGACAGAGCCGGTTGCGTCGTTCTAACAGAAGTCTTCAAGGCACTGCAGGATTCCCCGTACAACATCGCTGCGGTGGGATCCGTGCAAGAAGAGTTGGGGATTCGAGGGGCGAAGACTGCTGCTTGGCAAGTGAATCCTGACTATGGGCTTGCGTTGGAAGGAACCTTCGTTGCAGATGTTCCTGGCACCAGACCAGATCGCGTGTCCTCAAAAATAAAGGGTGGACCCGTTTTGACCATTATGGACAGAACATCGTTTACGCATCCTCATGTTCTGAAGACTCTGATAAGAGCTGGGAGGGGGAACTCCATACCTTTCCAATTCAAGAAGGTGCCAGTGGGCGGAACAGACGCAGGCGCAATTCACCTCACAAAAGCAGGCGTTCCAAGCGGAACGGTTGCCGTGCCCTGTAGGTACATTCATGGACCGGCTTCAATCATTCATATCGATGATTTGAAGAATACGATAAGGCTCGTGACAGAGTTCGTCAAAGCCATATCGGCGAAATAAGTTCGTTTTGGAGAGTGGTATCTGTATTGCGTGGGGGAAGCAGCGTAGCCTTTTTTAAGGCTCGGCAAATAAGAGCTTGCAATTAGGTGTCAAAGACTTGTCAAAGATAAAAGTGGCCTTGGTTGGCGTCGGTAACTGCGCCTCGGCTTTGGTCCAAGGTCTGAAGTACTACGGGGGTGCAGTTAAGGACGATGGTTCCATCGGACTGAGGAATCCTACGTTGGGCGGCTTTCGCCCGAAGGACATAGAGGTTGTTGCTGCTTTTGACATTGACGAAAAGAAAGTTGGGAAGGATTTGTCGGAGGCTATCGTTGCTCCTCCAAACGATGTTCCAAGGATTGCCGATGTTCCTTTCACAAGTGTCTTGGTGAATAAAGGACCCATTTTGGACGGACTGGGCGAGTACGCAAAGAAACTTGTTCGCGTTAGCGACCATCGAGATGCTGATGTTGCGATGATTTTGAAGGAGAATGACGCGGATATCGTACTGAACCTGCTTCCGAGCGGAGCTGTGAAGGCTTCTCAATGGTATGCTGAACAATCGATTGTGGCTGGTTGTGCATTGGTGAACGTTACACCGAATTTCATCGCCAGTGACGCGGCTTGGGCGAAGAAATATGAGGCTGCTGGTCTTCCGCTTGTGGGCGATGATCTGATAGATCAGGTGGGCGCGACCACTTTGCACAAGACTCTTCTAAATCTGCTTTCGATGAACGGTGTGCGTATCACAGAAACATATCAGCTGGATGTTGGCGGGGGAATGGAATCCTTGGACACGCTGGAGAGAACGAAGGACGTTAAGCGTACTGTGAAAACGAAGTCAGTTGAGGCTGCTTTGCCCTATTCGGCTGCTGTTGTTGCGGGCTCGACGGATTACGTTGATTTTATGCAGAACAGACGTGACAGCTATTTCTGGATCGGAGGTGTTTACTTCGGCAATGCGAGGATGCAGATGGATTTGAAGCTTTCAACCGTTGATGCGCCCAATGCTGGTTCGGTTTTGCTGGACTTGATCCGAGCTGTAAGATTGGCTATGGACAGAAAATTGAAGGGTGCTGTGCTGCCCATCTGTGCTTACGCTTTCAAGCATCCGCCGCAATTCATGTCGCTTGAGACTGCTGAGAAATTGTTCGCAGAATTCGTTGCTGGAGAAGGTTAAGTCCGAATCCTACGCTTTGCTTAGTTTTCTCAGTTCTCGAATTGTCTTTTCCCTTATTCCAGTCTCTTTGAGTCTTTCTTTGAGCAGAGAAATGGTTTTGACTGGTGTAGGGTCCACGCCTCGCAGCACTGCAAGGTAGACGCTCGTAAAATCCCCAACGCATATTACTGATGACATTTTGGCGAGTTTGCTTTTTCCTTCAGTCCACACTGTAAAAGTTCCCACGGATGTCTTGTTGATCATTTCTTTTGTGAATTCGATTCTTTTCTTGATCTCATCAGGTTCGTCTACATCACGGATGAAAATGACCGAGACATATGGGCTGAATTCCTCTGCTTGTTCCCACGCCACGATCTCATTGTGGTTGAGTTCTGGGAAGTATTCCCATTTTGCCAAGTTCTTGCTGTTTTCGTTGATCTGTGTCTTCAGGCGTTGAGCAACAGCCCGATAGAATCTGAAGCCATAAACCATCGGTATTGTTCCGTTGATTTCCGATGCCAAAGTCTTAGCCTTGTTGCTGCTTACGCGGTTCTCGGGCGAATTTTCGGCACTAACTTGTTTCAGGATTTTTACGGTCTCCTGGAACTCCGCTTCAACTCCGGAAGCAAGATCAAGCTTCTGCAATATCGCTGGCAGTGGTAAGAACAAGTAAGGAAGAGTGGCTCGCGGAGCCATTCCGCTTGGAACAAGCAGATGTGGAACGTTAAGTTTCTCAGCGAACTCGCGGAGTGCTCCTCCTGAGCTTATGCTGATTATCATGCATTTTCTTCTTAGAGCCTCGAGGAATACGCTGAGGGTTTCTTCAGTCTCCCCCGAATAGCTTGTGCAGAAGACCAGTGTGTTCTTGTTTGCGTAACGGGGAAGACAATAATCTCGACAAACCTCGATTGGAACTGTCAATACGTTTTGAGCCCAATCTTTAGCAAGTTCTCCGCCTATGGCTGAGCCGCCCATACCTGCGACAACTATGTTCTCGGGTCTGGGAAAGCTTGCTTTGAATTGTTCTGCAACCCTGGCTGCTTTTTCATAATGCATGGGTGCGTCAACGCAGAACGAAAGCATGTTGCTCTTGTCAATCTTCTTGATCTCGCTAAGACTGTCCAATCTAATCGATTTCTTCAACTCTATGCACGACCAACACGTTGAGGGCTTGAGGAAACCCTATGATGTTTTCAGCTTTTAAGTCGAATGTGTAATAAGTGTACTGAACCACAACGTCAAGAGACAGATTTGACATGAAAAAACTGTCCATTGCGATCCCAGCTTCTGTTGTTTCAGACACTCCTCATTTGCGTGAAAAAACGTCAAAGATAGGTTCGATTGGAAGAGCAGCAGCGATTTTCAAGGTGAACAACATAATAATCTACCCAGATGATCCGCGCCTAAGCCGGGAAAAAGACGCCGATTTGATTGCGAGACTTCTTGCGTACATGGAAACTCCTCAATACCTCAGAAAGAGACTGTTCGAGCTGAGTCCAGATCTGCAGTTCGCCGGGATACTGCCTCCTCTGCGCACGCCTCATCATCCTTTGAATCGCAACAGTAGAGATCTCAAGATGGGCGAGTTTCGAGAAGGAGTCGTCTTGTCTAGGGCAAAGCAAGGGGTTCTTGTGGACATCGGTGTTGAACAGCCGGCTTTGGCAAAGAACATGGAAGTGAGCGTCGGCCAGCGCGTCACTGTGAAAGTCGTGAAAACGGGACGTCCTGTTGAGGTTGAACCCGCAGATCGCAATGAGGTTCCATCATACTGGGGGTACGTGGTCAAAGTGGAAAAACGGTCTTTGGGCAAAATGCTAGGGACTGGAGATTTCGATTTGAAGATTGCCACTTCAAAGTACGGTTCACCTTTCTCTGGATTGAGAGAAAAACTGATTGGGAAGTGGGCTCGGCTAGGCAGGTTCTGGTGGTTTTCGGAGCCCCCACAGTTGGGTTGAGTGAAATAGATAGCACGTGAGGGACTTAAACTCGATGATGTCGTGGATTTTGTGGTCAACACTATTCCAAATCAAGGAACGGAAACTGTGAGGACAGAAGAGGCTGTTCTCGCGTCTTTGGCAGTTTTCAACGTTGATCTTGACAGAGACTATGTGAAAAGAGCTGCCTTCGGGACAAAGGGATAAATGTCGGTTTCTCTAATGTTGCCTCCATGTATTTCGACATCACTATGCCCTTGACGCTCTTCGCTGTCACCTTGGTTTCCTTTTTTCTGAACGAGAAAACCGAGAACAAGCTGAAGAATACCATGGATGAACGGCAGCTTGGTGTCTGGGATGCTGTTTTGCTTGTGGGCGTGATGGCGGTTATGATCTATTTGATTATTTTCGTGAGAGAAATCACGTTGATTCTGATGGCCCTGTTTCTTTTCGCTTATTCGATGCTCTTATTCACGTTTACCTACATGTTTTCAAAGGACCGATGGTACATCGCCATTATACCTCCAGCAGTGTTCGTCATTCTTTATGTGCTGCTGAGGGACACAGCGGTTTGGGCATATTATCTGTCTAACATTTACGCTCTCATTTTCGCCGTCCTAATCACACTCTACCTGGTGAGCTTGTTCACTTGGAAAACAACCGCTGTCTTCGGAGTCCTACTGACCGCGATGGACATTGTCTTGGTCTTCGTAACCGGAACTATGGTGGAAGCTGCTAAGGTTACAACTAGCTTGAGGCTTCCTGTGATGGTTTCTCTTCCGCTTATTCCACCATGGCCAGGGTCTGGTTTGGCCTTTCTCAGTCTTGGCTTGGGGGACTTTTTCTTCGCCGGATTGCTAGGAGTGCAAACTCTGAAAAGATACGGAAAACGCTTTGCCATTATTACAGCTGCTGGCATGACTATTTCCTTTTTCCTCTTTGAGCTGCTGTTGCTGAACTCCTTGCGCATACCTTTCGCTGGTACACTGATGATTATCTGCGGTTGGGCGCCCCTAGTGATTGGTAAAGAATTGAGCAAGAAACCTGTTGCCTCGGCAACCTCGTCTTAGCTAATTCTAGAAACGTGGATGATATTAGAACTGAATAATGGTAAAACAATAAAGAAGAGCGTCGGTTTTTAACCGAAGAGAGCGCCCAGTCCTTCGAGTGCTGCTTCTTCCTTAGCTTTTTCGTCCTCTTTCTTCTTCTTTTCGTCTTCCTTTGGCTTTGCTTCTGCTGCTGGCGCGGCTGCTGCGGGTGCAACTGCGGCTGGTGCTGCCATCATAGTCGGGGCAGATTTGATTGCTTCATCGATTTTGACTTCGGCGAGTGATGCTACGAGTGCTTTGACGCGAACTACGTCGGCGTTAATGCCTGCGGCCGTCAAAACTTGCGTTAGGTTTGCTTCGTTGATTTCTTTTCCTGCTTTGTGAAGAAGCATTGCAGCGTAAATGTATTCCATATCCTTTCACCTCTCACATCGACTATTTTAACTTTTTTCGGTTGCCACTTTTTCTTGTAACGTGGGCACTCTACTACTTAAACTTAGCATTTGGGCATTTGCTTTTCTTATTAGGTCTTCTATGGTTTCTTTCGTGGGTATCGCGGCTGCTAGGGCCAAGGCGTAGGCTTCTTTGTGGGCGACCTGTAAGAGTGCTACCATGTTATCTTCAGTCGGATAACTGATGCCCAACGACAATGCAAAAGCGTTGGCGTACGCATTTTCAATGTCGTGCTTAGTTCCGTCCACGTCTATTTTGAGTTGCTCTTGTTTTATGATTAATCCTTCGTCAAACGCCACCGTCATTGCCAGTCCTGCTTCAACAGGCTTTATTCCCAGCTTTGAAAGCATGCTGGCAAGTCTTTCATTGATTACCTCTCCTTTCTTGACGACTAGCGTGTCTCTGTTTATCCAGACGCTTCCAGACTCGATTCGTGTCGGTAAACCGACAGCGTTCAGCTGGCTGATTATTGGCCCTGGAGGCTGCCCGGTGTTTCCGGCTGGAACGATGACGTCGAACGCTGCTACGTCGCCTGACTTGGCCGTCGTTTTGACTTTTCCTTTTTCAAGAATCAGAGCCAGTTTAAACGGGTTCAAGTCTGTGAAAATGAAAACGTTCGAGCCCTTCAGATGTTCTTCCAGCTTCTTCAGCTCGGGCTTCTCTTTGCAGTTCTCAATGGCTAGTTTCATCAGAGTGTTCTTCAAGACTCTCATGAATACTTTGTCTGCAAGGTTCTTCTTGAATTCCTGCAGCTGAGCTGCCCTGACCTTGTTGAGACTGGCGATGCCGATGATTTTGTAGCGGTTAACAAGGCTGGTTAATGCTTCAACTTCCTTCGTTTTCTGCTGCAAAATCTGTTCGGACGGCATTTGTTTTCCTCTCTTCTATGGTTGTATCTTCACAGGTTTGCCCATGGCTGTTTTTATGTAGGCAGACTTGATGTTTTTCATTCCTTTTTTAAGTTTGCCTTCTAAAACCCTTATGACCGTTTGCACGTTTTCCGTTATTTCTTCGTCCTTCATGTTTTCAGTTGCAACACGGTTCTGCAGTATCGGTTGATTGCGCATTCTGACGATGATCGTTTTCCGATTTTTCTTTATCAAATTCGCTATGTCTGCGGAAGGCGGAACTGGTACAGGCATTTTTCCCCTTGGACCAAGAACGGAGCCCAGAGTTCTACCTACCAGAGGCATCAGTGGAGCCTCTGCAATGAAGAAGTCATAATTGTTAGCTACCTTGCGCAGCTCCTGCTTCTTCCCTGCTAGAGATTCGAGTTCCCCTCTTTCAATCACGTAGTCTGCCTTTGCGTTCTTGGCTTTCATAGCCAGCTCGCCAGAACCTATGACACATACCTTGTTAAGCTTCTCAGGGGCGTATGGAAGTTCTATGATTTCCTGAATCTTGCTCTCGGGTGCTTTCATGTCAATGTCTTGCAGTTTTATGATTAGCTCTATGGATTGGGTGAATTTTCTCTTTTGCGACTTTTCTTTCGCTTCTTTCACTGCATTCAGGATCGTTTTTTGGTCTAAGGGCAATTCGAAAGCCTCGTGCCATTGAGGGAATGGAATGCGGTTATAAAAATATTCTCTCTTGCGTTCAACTCTTGCTCAGTACGTCATCGTACTTGCCTTGATCGATGTCTTTTTGAACTTCGCGGGGGTCTTTGCCTTCAGCCGTCACGCCTATGCTTACGCACACACCTAGAATTTCCTTCGTTGCTCCCTTCAGAGTTTTCGACAACAGTTCGGGGCGTTTCATCTTTGCTATTCGTATGACCTGATCGATAGGTGAGGTTTCCGACTTTCGCCGTGTTTGGCGTGCCTGAACCCTTTTCGATTTTCAATTCGCTGACGATCAGCGCGGACGCCGTTGGCGTTCCAACCGTAACGTCGAACTGTTTCGTGTCAGGATCGACGAGGACTTTGACGGGAACCTTCATCCCCGAATAGTCTTTCGTAAGTTCGTTTATCTTGTTAACAATCGCCATGACGTTTACGCCCAATGGGCCAAGTGCTGGACCCAGAGGCGGCCCGGCGTTTGCTTGTCCTCCGCTTACGAGGAGTTCTATTGTTTTTTTGTCTGCCATTTCATGTTTCACCTTCAGTTTTTTTCTTTGCTCTCTCGACGAGTTTTACGTATTCCGAGTTGACTGTAATGGGCAGAGTGAAGGTTGCTTCGAGCAATTCAAGTGTGACTTCCGCCTTGGTTTTGTCGATTCTCGTTATTTTGGCGCGCATGCCTTTGAATGGCCCGCCAGTTATCTCCACGATGTCGCTCTCATTCAACTCTTCAAGTATGGGTTTCTTGACTATGTATCTTTCAATTTCCGCGAAACTAACGATGCCAGGCACTCTTGAGCGCACATGCTTTATTCCTGCTATGGCTTCTTCGACAAGGTGCGGGCCTTCAGCTTCTATGAACACGTATCCTTTAAGTGTTTCAGGCGCCAGAATTGCCTTTATGGGGATTTTGGTCATCTCCACTTTTGAAGCGATCAGTCTGGCGACGTTTCTTTCCTGACCAGTTGTCGTCTTCACGGCGAAAATTTTCGTGGTGTACTCTTCGGGTTTTTCCATCGATACTTTCCTTCTAGCCGATGGAACCACGGAGAATCAAGATGAGAACAAAACTTGTCGCTGACGATGTTTGGCTTCCCGGTTGCACGACGGATGACAGCAGTTTTATCACGAAACCTATTACTCCTATGGCACTGATGCCCAGCAGGCATATTTTTATCGACAGCCAAAGCTCGCTTCTTCCAGGCTTGATCGCCAATCTGAGTGTTCTTGCACATTGTGTTAGGAAATCTCTTAAGCCCATGTTTATCGCTTTCTCAATTCATCAGTCTGACATAATTGCTTGCTTGAAAGCCAACAATTATCGTTCTCTACCTAGTTCCTACTAGGTTGCTCTTCTAGAAAAACGTAGGGGAGTATTTATGTCTTTTTAAGATCATTTCTCCATCAGCAGCGGACCTGCCAATATGAAAGCTAGAGATTCGTTGTATGGTTTGACGGATCGAGGGGCATGAACGTGCGAGGCAGTGGTGATTGTCGGTTTCAAGATACTCTGCGATTTTTCATCAAGAGTACTTGGACCTAGGAAGTTCTAGGCTCTCTCGAATTTCAGGTCTGCCTTGCCTAGAGCCTCGATGAGATCAGGTTTGTCTTCTCCTCTGATTCCCTTCCAATCGAGGATTGCGGTGTCCACTCTTTCCACGGTTCTTTCTCTGCATTGCCTGAGTATTGAGGGATCGATCTTTGACACTGCGTATTTGGGAATCATGTGTCCAAAAGCCAAATCTCCTTCAAGCGCCATCCGAGTGAACTTGGCGTTGTAATGCGGACCGCCTATACCCATCACTGTTCTGAGTGGGTAATTGCCAAACTGTTTGATGGCTTCGATCGCTGAGTGTGCAACCGCGTCTGCAGCATTCACGTCACTCCATTGTCGTGGAGAGCTTCCCAGTTCAACGAACATTGTGGGCAGATTTAATGAGGGTCCATGGTGCGTCCCTTCGTACGAGACCTCGTAGTCTAACTGCATTTCATTTTTCAGCGTGAGCATGGTTCGCAGGGCCGTTCGCATGAGATTTCCTGCGGAAATCGATACCGTTCTCGGGATTCCGCCGAGTTCTGCTTCGGCGAGGTTGCCCGGTGTGTGAACGGAGAGAGTTGGGGTTCCGCTCATGCTGCTGTGTCGGGAGATGAAGACGACGAGTTCCAGGTTTGTGAATGATTCCGCAAGATGTTGTGCGTAGATGGATTCTTTGTTCAACGTTACGAGTTCAACTTTCTTGTCGTTTATGTTGGCTTCATAGGCTGGGTTTGATTCGAACTTGTCAGTTTTTTCCTTGAAATATAGTTACTCAAGACTTGTTTTCGGATGTTCAGGCTTGCAGGGTCTTTGTTTGAGGCGACGATGATGATCATCTATGTGCATCCAAGTGAAGATAGGAGATCGTGAGAAAAAGGTTTGCATAAAGCTTATAATCGTTGAAGGTTGTTGAACGGTTTGAAGTCAATTCAAGGGTTTGAGTATGCATCTGCTTAATTTCAAAGAACTGAACGGCAAGCAACTCGTCAAAATGATTGACACGGGTATCGAGATCAAACACGATCCCAACAAGTACAGTGAGGCTTTGAAAGGCAAGTCTTGTGCACTGCTTTTCCAGAAGACCAGTACCAGAACCAGGGTCTCTTTTGAAGTGGCTATGACTCAGCTCGGTGGACATGCGTTGTTCATCGATTGGAGGTCAACGAATTTTGCTTTGGCGGACGTGGGCGACGAAGTTCAATATCTCTCTCGAAACGTCGACTGCATCATGGCGAGACTGTTGAAAAACGCGGATCTGCAGACCATGGCCAAAAACTCGCGAGTTCCAGTGATCAACGGATGCGACGAGAAGTATCATCCCAGTCAAGCCATTGCCGATTTGATAACCGTCAAAGAGAAGAAGGGTAAGCTTAAAGGTGTGAACCTCGTTTACGTGGGAATCCATAACAACGTGTGCAACTCGCTTGTTGAAGGCTGCACGAAAACTGGCGTGCGAATAACCACTGTGACACCAATATTCAACGAGGCCGCTCGCGACGTTGAACTTCTCGAGGCGGCCAAAAAGACGGGATTGTGGGAAACAACTTTGAACTTCAAGCAGGCCGTGAAGGACGCCGATTTTGTTTACACCGACACCTGGGTTGACATGGAGTTTTTCACCGACCCGAGATTTGCCGCTGAGAAAAGAGAAGCGTCTCAAACAGATGATGCCCTACCAAATCAACACTGAACTGATTAAGAACAGTAAGGCCTACGTCATGCATGACATGCCGATTCATAGAGGCTATGAAATAACTGGCGACGTGATCGAAAGCCCGAAGTCGATCATATACCAGCAGGGCGAAAACCGACTGTACTCAGCAAAAACAATATTGCTTAAGCTTCTCGAAAAACAGTAGAAACGAAAGCTGTCGAGCTGGGACGTTAGAGCAAGTCAAGTTACTTGAGGATCATTTGCACAAACTTGTCTGGGTCGAACTGTTCCAGATCATCATACGCCTGCCCCGTTCCAATAAACAGGATGGGTTTCTGGGTTACGTAGGTGACGCTCAGAGCCGAGCCGCCCTTGACGTCTGCGTCGACTTTGGTTAATATCGTTGCGTCTATTCCAACGCACTTGTTGAATTCTTCTGCCTGCATTACCGCGTCGTTTCCGATCAGTGAATCAACCGTCAGTATCGTCAAATCCGGTTTTACAACGCGCTTGATCTTCGCCAGTTCGTTCATGAGGTTCTGATTCGTCTGCATTCTTCCCGCCGTGTCGATGAGCACGACGTTGATTCCATGTGATTTTGCATGGGTGATCGTATCATAAGCCACAGCTGCTGGGTCTGCCCCGTACGCGTGCTTGATCATCTTCGTTCCCAGTCGCTTTGCGTGTTCTTCCAGCTGTTCAATAGAGCCTGCGCGATAGGTGTCGCTGCAAGCGATCACAGCCGAGTATCCGCGTTTGCTGAGGAAGCGGCAGACTTTTGCTATAGTCGTTGTCTTGCCGGTTCCGTTGATTCCCACAAAAACTATGATGAAGGGTTCTGCCTTCTTGCGTTTTTCCTCCAGAGCCTTCAGCAAGTCAATTTTATTGTTTGTTTGCATCGTCTCCAGAAGGACGTCGCGGAGCTGTTGTTCGACGATTCTCTTTCGGTCTTCGAGACGTTTGACTTGTACCTTGTTCAACCGTTGTTCCATTTCGGTGCAGATTTTTTCTGCTACTGGAAGAGCCACATCGTTTTCCACAAGGCTCATTTTGAACTCGGAAAGAATCGGGCGTACGTTTTCGGGTTTGAGCTCTGCTGTGGTTACTTTCGTTACAAGTCCTTTCAGTCCGGACTTGAGTTTCTCAAACATTTTCCTGAGGTTTCCTTTCTTTTGCAGCGGCGATTAATGTTTCTGCTCTCTCTCTGTCAAGATTGATTCTTTCTGCGATCTGTGAATACTGTTGCTGTATTGATTTTCTAGTCTTGTCGACGTCTTCTAGGCGTTTTTTGATGATTTCCTTTGCTTCTTCTCTTGTCTTTTCAACCGAGACGCCTGCGCCCATTCCCACGATAACTTTTTCCGGGTTGTCGAGTTTTGCCCTGACGTACGAGGTTCCTCCTATGGGCACTAGAACCTCCGATTTGTCGCCTTCTTTTTCTAGTCCATCCAGTGTTGCTTGTGCGTACATGAGGTCATTTGCAGCAGCGTTCACCATGCTCATTCTGGATTGAAGAGCTTCAGCCGTCTGTTCAAGAAGTCGCATCTCAACGCTAAGTTTTTGAAGCTCCTCTTCACTTTTGCCTGCCACTTTCCTATTCTCCAGTCACGATTTTTTTCAAAAGCGGGTTTTCAATGTTCTCCGCGGAGACTTCTTCAACGTTAGTTATCTTGATGTGACAACGTTTTACACGGTGTCTGCTGCCCAACTCCGCATAAACTTTTTCTCTTGCTTGCTCCGGCTTTTCGCATAGGATCTCTTTTCTGAATTGAGTTTTCAAGTTGGGCTTAGCTATTTCACCAGTGACTCTGAAGACTTTCAACCCTGTCATCCTCTTTTACAACATCCAAGGCATTCCCTATTATAAATATCTCGGGTCCTGTAGTCAACAATCCTGCAATGGCTGCGTGACTGTTAGCGATCAAGCCTGTTCCCACGTAGGGTATGCCGCAGTTGATCGTGCCGACATCAACGGGAACCTTCAGTACGTTCTCGAGAACCTGGCGCTCCGAATCCTTCAGCAAAGGATGAGCCAGGACTCCTTTGTTCGTCGCCACGCCCAGTGAACCAACGTAAGGTAGGTCGGCGATTTCTCCTCGCACCGCTTCAACACACAGTGTTTCAGAGATTTTCTGAACGTCAGGCGTTTTCAAACGCGGATCCACGATAGCTCCATGATCATTTGCAAGAACGAGGTTTCCATATGCTGTTTTTCTGGTGTCCATCACGGTTATGTTTCCTTCGAAACATCGGTGGATAGCTTCAACTTCTTCTTCCCTGGCGAAGCTCGGGAGCAGGATTCCGTTCGAGTTTGCACAGGCGAGTGCCCCGACGAGAACCGATCCGCCGATTGATGTGTGGACGAGTTTGACTTTCAGCCATTCGCTCAGCCTCTCAGCTTTCTTGAGCGGCACCGAGCCTGGAACGATGAAAATTCGGTCCGTGACTAATGAATAGACACCTATGCTTGCGCTTCCAACGATGCCCGACAGGTAAATGGCCAAGGATCAATCTCCTTCGGCCAAGTAAACAGTCACGTTACCTTCCTTGTCTTTTGCTGCGCGAACCCGGATTTTTCTCGGAGGCTTTTCGATGCCTCTTGTCCACATTCTCTCGTTTACCTCATTGCTGATGACGAGTTTGCCAGGTTCTTCTTCCTCTCCGGTTTCTGTTTCTTTTTTCGCTCCGAGCTTCATGTGTTTGATTATGAAAGCCCTGAGTATGCGAACCGCCCTTGGCGTTCTCTTGTTGGGCGGCATAATCCAAGCCTTGCTAAGAGGAACAGTGTAGGTCCGCTCTTCAACGATTTCTTCTTCCTCTTTCTCCTCTTTCGGAGGTTTGACTTCTTCTTTTTCCTCGACCGCGGGCAGTTCTTCCTCTTTCTCTTTTTCCTTCTTCTTCTGGAGTCTCTTCTAGGGCTTCTTCAAGTTCTTCGTCACCAAGTTCTTCCTCTTCCGTAGCCTCTACTGGTTTTTCTTCTTTCTCTTCAGTCTTGGTTGTCTGTTCTTTTTCCATCAGCTTCTTCTCCTATGCTTTCAGTTTTCTTGTTCGCCATTGTCTCTGTTTGGGATGTGACCTGAATTTTCCGCTTGATCTGGCTATGACCCATGTGGGAACCGGTTTCTTCTGTTTTCCTGCTTTCGCCAGTCTTCTTTTTTTGGCTGTCGGCTTGTTTCGAGTCATTTTCTATCTCCTCGTTATTTTTGTTTCACGCTTGCGCGATTGGAGTTGGATCAGTATTTTCTTAAGCTGTTCATCACTCATTGGGATTGGCACTCGTCCTTGTTGCGCCAACTGGATGAGTTGAAGTTCAAGTTGAGACGTGAATTCTGGTTTGATCATTTTGAGGTTTGCCAGCCTCTGCCTCGCGTCTGGCGAAAGTATGCTTCTCAGCAACGCCTGCTTTTCCTGTTCCATCTGCTCTTCTGCTTGGACGTCCTTCTGCTCTTCAGAAGCTCGTCTCTGCATAGCTGAAAGTCTTCGTTTCCGAAGTTCTTCCAGCTCCTCGTCGGGCATGCTACTCACCTTTTTGGTACTTCTGTAGTTCTGGGAGCTCCTTCACCATTTCCGTTCCGACTTCTTCGGCCACTTCTTTGAGAAGTTTTCTTCCAGCTGGCGTCATTCGTCTCCCGCGGGCCTTGACCATTTCAATGTAACCGGCGGTTTCCAGCTGCTGTATGGCTTTTCTTATGACTGAACCGCCTGATTTTGATGCGTGATGAGGCTTCACACCCGTGCTTTTTCTTCCACCATAATCCGCCCTCAGTTTCTCCAACCCTATCGGGCCATGAACGTATATTTTACGCAGAATAGAAGCGCACCTGACGTACCACCAGTTCGGGTTCTGGGGCTGCGATTGAACGTGACTGCCCGTTTTCACGATGCTAGTCCATACGGGCGGTGTGACGGCGTCCACGTTTTCCTTCAAGTATTTCGCTAGTCTATCGATGAACATAGATACTGAGACGTCATTGGGGGTTACCAATATTCATTATCCCTTTGAGTTTTCGTTCAGTAGAATCATGAAGCTAAATATAAAGATTCTTTGGCTGCAAACTTGCACTGCTCGTGAGACCTTCGAGACCTCTTTCTCTGTCTCAAATTTCGATTTTGAAATGGTCGATGTGATCGGCAAACGGGTAGAACATCGAACGTCGAAGGTCAAGAAAAAGACTGGTTCAGCACGGTCAGATTGTTGTAAACGGAGTTGTCTTATCAGAAAACATATTTTGTAATGTCGCATATAGAATTCGGGAGACGACAATGAAGAAACGCATACAGCCTCACATAATGTGCGGTGTTGGAGATGTCGCAAAATACGTCTTGATTCCTGGAGATCCGAAGAGAGTTGAAAAGATTGCTGTCTTCTTCGATGAAAGCTCGATAGTCGCAGACAATCGCGAGTTCGTGACGTGCACCGGCAGCGTCGGCGGTATACGTATATCCGCTTGTTCAACTGGAATAGGCTGCCCCTCAGCGGCAATAGCCGTTGAAGAACTCGCAAACATAGGAGCTCAGACCTTCATCCGAGTCGGAACTGCAGGTGCTCTTCAATCCCGCATTAAGACGGGTGACATCGTGGTCGCGAGCGCCGCGGTGCGGGCAGATGGAACCTCAAGAAACTATGTTCCAGTCGAATATCCTGCCATAGCAGATTTTGACGTCACTCAGGCCCTGCTCCAGGCCGCAGAAGGAACGAAAAGAAAGGTTCATTTCGGACCAGTCGTAAGCTCAGATTCTTTTTATGGTGATCTGGACAATCTGAGACGCTGGAGCAGTCTGAACGTGTTGGCTGTTGAAATGGAATGCTCCGTTGTATTCACTCTTGCGATGCTCAGAAGACTGACGGCCGGAGCGATATTGGCAGTTGATGGTAACCCGTTGATGGGGGTGGGAAAAGGCGAATTCGAGCCTGGTGAAAAAAGCGGAGAAATGGATGAACGAGTTCAAGATTCGATCAAAGCTGAGATACAGATCGCCATTGAGGCAATCAAGTTGTTAGAAAACAAATCAAAATCCAAGCTGCGCAAGTAGCACGCTTCAATGATCTCCTTAAGTGCCAAAAGAATCCTGAATTCGACAGTGTTATTCTTTTTCGTAGGGTTTGTAGTCGCTGGGTGGAATCCTCTTTCTGACAAAGCCTGCCAGCACTATTACGGTGAGTATGTAAGGGATTGCCAAGATGATCTGGGGTGGAAGAAGTCCCGCGCCCTGGAGTCGCATCTGAAGAGCGTCTGCAAAGCCGAACAGCAGGCCAGCTCCCAATGCTCCCACGGGCATCCATCCGCCAAGGATCATTGCGGCGAGGGCGATGAAACCCCTGCCTCCCGTCATTCCTGAAACGAAGAAATTCAATTGCCCCAACGACAGAAATGCGCCTCCGAGAGCAGTCAACATGCCGCTTATCATGAGGCATAAATACTTTGTACGGTAAACATTTATCCCGGCAGTGTCTGCTGCCGCTGGATGTTCACCAACGGCCCGGATTCTTAGCCCCGTCGGAGTTTTGAACAGAAAGACGTACGTGAGCACCACTAAAATCAACATAATGTATACCAGCGGAGTTTGTGACCCAAGAATGTCGCCTAGGATTGGCACGTCTTTCAAAAGCGGAATCGATATCGTGCCTAGCCCGTTTACGCTTTGCGATGCGCCTCTTGATCCCCAGATTACTTGGGACAGATAAGGCGTGATGCCCAGAGCGAGTATGTTAATGCCTGTGCCACTGACGATCTGGTTTCCGGCAAATTTAACAGTCAAAACTGCGAGAAGAAGACCTAGCAGACCGCCAACAAGCACGGCCGCAAACACTCCGATCCAGGGATTGCCACTGTAGAAAGTGGCCAGCACGCCCGTGAAGGCTCCGGTCAACATCATTCCTTCCAAGGCTATGTTAATAACGCCAACCCTTTCGGAGAAAATTCCACCTAACGCGGCAAAGACCAGGGGAGTAGCCATCCTCAAAGCCGCTGCAAAAAGTCCGACATTGATAATGTCAATTATAGTCACCATTAGGAGCCACCTCTCCGTAAAATCCGCTTGACCTTCTGTGGAACTGCTCGAATTCTTGTCACAAGAGGCTTGATCAATCGCGGAGTTGCCAAGCCTTTGCTCGAGAGATAGCTGATTAATCGGGGAGCTGCTACAAAAAGCACGACCAGTCCTTGAAGAACTGACACGATGTCGATAGGAACGCCGGTGATTGTGTTCATCGTCATGCCGCCAGCTCTTAGAGCCCCAAACAAGATTGCTGCAAAGACCGCGCCTATCGGGTTCAGTCCGCCGATCAAGGCCACGGCCAGCCCGTCGAAGCCGTAGCCTGGGGAGAAGCCGTCTATGAAGCGCCGGTGAACGCCAAGTATTTCTCCTGCTCCGCCCAGTCCTGCTAAGGTTCCACTGATGACGAAGGCCAGGACCATCGTTTTTTTCACGTTGATGCCATTACTTTCAGCGGCTGGCGTGTTTAACCCGATGGCTCTCACTTCGTAGCCCAGAACCGTCCTGTTGAGCATGAGCGCCACGATCGCGGTCATCGCTATCGCGATGAAAATGGAAGCTGACAGCTGTGTCGGCGCAAGGATGCGTGGCAGTTCGGCTGAAGGCGCTACAAAAACGGTTTGGGCTACCCAACCTGGTGGTGCTTTAAATGGATAGTTCACCATGTAACTGGTGATGTATAACGCTACGTAGCTTAACATCATGCTTGTGATGACTTCGTGCGCGCCAAGCCTTGCCTTCAGAATACCTGGGATGAAACCCCAAAGTGCTCCTCCAGCCGCGCCGGCCAATAGGGCCAGTGGCAGATGAACGTACGTTGGCAGGTCGCTGAAGTATATTCCGACCAGCGCAGCGGTGAACCCACCGATTAGCAGCTGCCCTTCCGCGCCAATGTTGAAGAGCCCGCATTTGAAAGCGAAAAGAAACGCCAAAGCCGTAAAGATTAATGGTGTTGCCTTCGTAAGAGTTTGCCCAATGCCGTAGACATCACCAAATGCTCCTGTCAATACAGCCATGTACGCGTTGATTGGCGAGTATCCCGTTGCCCAGAGCACGATTGCTCCAACCAGGAAAGCGAGAAGGATGGCAATTATCTGGGGGACAGCATTGCGGAGTCGCCTACTGACGGCAGTTACCCAATTAAGCCCCATTTTGCCTAACCGCAGCCTGATCTTCTTGCTCTGTTTGGCTGGTTCAGTCATTTTTGCCACCAGTCATGAGAAGGCCGAGTTCGAATTCGTTCGTCTTGCTGCATTCTCTAACCGCCACGATTTGGCCTTCGTACAACACTGCGATTCTGTCACTCAAGGCGAGAACTTCTTCAAGATCTGCCGATATGAGTAGAATGGCGCATCCTTGGTCTCTCATCTCTACAAGCTTTTTGCGAACGTATTCGGTTGCCCCAACATCCAGTCCACGCGTTGGTTGAGAGGCGATGACGAATTTTGGTTTTCTGCTGAACTCTCTTGCCAGGACGATTCTTTGCTGAGTGCCCCCCGACAAATGTCTCACAAGGGTGTTCCTGCTCGGTGTTTTTATCGAATACTCTTGGATTAGACCGTCTGAAAAGCTTGAAGCCTTTTCAAGGTTCAATGTAGCCCATCGCGTTGCAAAGGGAGGTTTGTCTTGTTGTCCGAGTATTAGATTCTCTGAGACCGAGAAATCGAGGACCAGACCTCTCTTCTGCCTGTCTTCCGGCACATCGGAGACTCCCATGCCTATGCGTTCATGAGGCGAGGCATTCGTTATACACGTTCCCTCAAGACATACTTTTCCTGACGTGGCTTCTCTCAATCCGGTCAGGACTTCAACGAGCTCCGTCTGCCCGTTCCCTTCTACGCCAGCTATCCCGAGAATCTCAGATTCGTGCACTTCAAAAGATAACTCCTTCAGGGCCAGCAGCTTCCTATCGTTGAATGCTTTTAAGTTCTCAACTTGCAGGACAGTTTTTCCTGGCGCTGCCTGTTCCTTGTCAATGGTGTAAAGAATCTCCCGACCCACCATCATGGCGGCAAGTTCTCTCTGGTCAGTCTCACTTGCCTCCACGGTTCCTGCGACTTTTCCTCTTTTTAGAACCGTGATTCTGTCGCATATTGCGCAGACCTCTTTCAGCTTGTGGGTTATGAAGATGACGGCTTTTCCCTGCTGTTTGAGAGCCCTCATCGCTTCGAACAAGCTCTCAACTTCTTGCGGTGTAAGAACGGATGTGGGTTCGTCTAATATGAGGATTTCAGCTCCTCGATAAAGAGCCTTTATAATTTCAACTCTCTGCTGGGTACCAACCGGAAGATTGTAGACTAAGGCTTTAGGATCCACTTCCAACCCGTAGCTTTTTGAAATAGCTTTGATACTGGTGACTATTTTGTTCATGTCCAGAAGGATTCTGCGTCTAGCAGGTTCTCTGCCTAAAACTATGTTTTCTGCAACTGTGAGGCTTGGAACCAGCATGAACTGTTGATGGACCATTCCTATGCCGAGTTTTATCGCCGTTGCAGGGTTATCGATCTTTACCTGTTCTTCGTTTATGAAAATCTGTCCTTCGTCTGGCTTGTACAGTCCGTAGAGAATGCTCATGAGCACGGTTTTCCCGGCCCCGTTTTCTCCGAGTAAGCCGTGTACCTCTCCTTTTCTCACGTCAAAATTTACTTTGTCGTTTGCTGTTGTGCCAGGGAAATTCTTGGTGATGTTCACCATCCTGACGGCTGTGCTCATAGATAAAAAGGAGGAGAGGAACTGAGTTAAGCCTTTTGCTATGAGAATGCTGATGGAACCGTGATGTTTCCTGAGATTATTCTGTCCCGTGCGTCCGTCAGTTTCGTCAGTACATTTGCTGGCAGTGGTGTTTCGGTGAAATTGAATGTACTTTCCCACAATGGTTGCTCTTCAGGCAGTCTGCTGCATCCTGTCCATCCTTCTGCTACTCCCTTGTCGTAGACTCCGCCTTTGAAGCCCCCAGTCTTAAGGTTGGGGAAGAGTTTGGATATCACTGCTGCTTCTACCATTTCGAAAACTGCTTCGTCGACTCTCTTGGTCGCGCTGGCCACAATACTCTGTGGATTCGTGTACAGATAGTCTTGGCAAGAATCCACGCCGAACCCGATTTTTCCCTGCTCGTTTATTGCTTGCAAAGCACCAAGTCCGCTCTTACCAGCAGCTGCGAAAATCGCGTCAGCCCCTTGCCCAATCAACGCCAAGGCCTCTTCGTGAGCTGTGTTAGGATCTGACCAACCGCCAACGAACGACGGAGAAACCACAGTTGCGCTGGAATTTGCCCACATCACTCCTGCTTGATATCCGTCAAAGAAGTCTCTGATCAAGGGTATGTCCATGCCTCCGATGAAACCGACCTTTCCCGTTGAAGTCATCATTCCGCTCAGCACGCCTACTAAGAACGATCCTTCGTTTGCTTTGAAGAGAAGGGAGGCAACGTTCGGCTGATCGACTTCCATGTCAACTATGGCGAAGTTCTGGTTCGGATATGCTATTGCTGTCTTGTTAAGAGCATCCGCCTGATCGAAGCCGATGCAGACTATCAGGGCGTATTTGCCGGTTTTTGCATAGTTCACCTGATCACCTTCATAGTCCGCTATGGCTGCCGGTGACGCGTAGTCAAAGGTGATGTTGAGTTCAGTTTGGGCACGCTTTAGGCCTGCGAAGGCGATGTCATTAAAGGATTTGTCGCCAAGGCCCCCTGTTGCTAGAACAAGGGCGATTTTGATATTCTGCAAAGCTGCGAGTTGTGCAAGAGCTGCGGTGAGATTGCCATTGACGTTGTTGTAGTTCGTCTGCAGGGTGTTGAAATCGTGTTTTGCAAGTTGTCAAAATCAGTTTTGCTGACGTAGTCTGGTCCGGGTGTTCCTGCGGGTTTTACGACCCATACGATTCCTGCTCCAATCACTAAACCGATCAGTATTGCTACGATCGCAATTGCGTATGCTTTTCATTTTTACTCCTCACACTAATGTTGGTTGATTGCGTTTTAAGACTTTTGTCTACGCAACGCCTATTTGGAAAGTGGTCAAAAATACGCCTGAAAGAATGGAAAGAGTGCCTTTGTCTCATTGCCTAGAGCTCAAACGTCGCCAGAATCCTTGATCTTGAGATCTTCGTAGGGAGCTGCAACTCTTCTGTAGAATTCGAGTTTGATGCATTCTAGGACGCCTATTGCCTTGTTGATGTGATAGTACCGGAGGGGATAAATCGATTTGAGAATTTTCGTCATAACGTAATTCAACTCTCCATCCACTTCCTCTGGGGGCAAAGCCTTCAGGGTGTCTACGAGTTCCTGCAGGGTTTTCTCGTATTTTTTTCTGTTCTCAGGTTTTATGTAGGGCAAGGCTATCACTTCTCTGTTTTATCTAAACCAATAGGACCTTTATTAACCGTTGTTGCAGCGGCATTTGTTTGCGTTTCTAAAAGTGTATAAACAGATGATCATTATTGTTAGGCAGGAGTTCAGACATGTTAGCAAGCTCAAGACGATTGTTTGGTACAAACGGCATCAGAGGAATAGTCAACAAGGAGCTAACGCCTCAGATCGCCACGCAAGTTGGAGTTGCTGTTGGAACTTTCTTTGGACACGGAAATCTTGTGGTAGGTTATGACGTCAGGACCAGTAGCCCCTTGCTGGCTCAAGCTGTGATTTCAGGCTTAAATTCAACAGGCTGCAACGTGCTGCTGGCTGGAATGGTTCCCACCCCCGCGCTACAGTTCTCTGTGAGGAGTCACAAAGCCGACGGTGGCGTCATGATAACGGCGTCCCACAACCCTGCTGAATACAACGGTATCAAAGTGATCTGGAATGACGGAATTGAACTGGCGCGAGAACAAGAGATCAAAATCGAGGACGCATACTTCAACAACAAGATTGATTTTGCTGAATGGAATGAGCTTGGGAAAACACGGAACCTGAAAGGAATAGTGTGCGAGTACATCGCTGGAGTGAAGAAGCACGTGAACGCGTCGGCGATAATGAAGAAACGTTACCACGTTGCGGTCGATGCAGCAAACAGCGTTGGCGGTCTGACGGGGCCGCGGCTGCTGCGCGAATTAGGCTGCAAGGTGACTGGAATCAACACCAAAATGGACGGCACATTTCCAGGAAGGCTTCCTGAACCAAGTCCGGGGAACCTCGGCAAGCTTGCTTCAACCGTGAAAAGAGTGAGAGCAGATCTTGGCGTGGGTTTCGACTCGGATGCTGATCGAGCGGTCTTTGTCGATGAGAAGGGCAGAGTCATTACGGGGGACGAGAGTTTCGCTTTGACTGAAAAATACTTTTTGATGGACAATCCAGGCGAAAAAGTCGTCACATCGATCAGCTCATCAACCATGATAAAAGACGTTGCCGACGAATATCATGGAGAGGTCGTGTGGACCAAGATCGGAAGTGTGACTGTTTCACAAACCATGAAGAAAGTCAAAGCCAAACTCGGCGGGGAAGACTACGGTGGAATCTTCTACGGACCCCACCAACCTGTCAGAGATGGTGCCATGGCAGTCGCACTGATTCTTGACATAATGGCGAGAACAGGGGAGAAACTCTCCTCGTTGCTCGGCAAACTTCCTAAATACTTCATTGGAAAGGGAAGGATAGAATGCGCCGAACAACTCAAACAACGCGTGTTGAAAGAACTCGTTCAACAGGCAGAAGGATTGAATATCAACACTCTTGACGGCATCAAAATTTTCTTCGAGGACAAGAGCACCATACTGGTAAGGCCCAGCGGAACCGAGCCCGTGTATCGGATTTACGCAGAAGCGAAAACCGGCAAGAGGGTCGCGCAAATCGTTGAAGAATACAGTGAGAAAGTCAAGAGAATAATCGAAAAGCTCGCCGCTGAACGATGATTGTGTTTCAAGAAACTGCGGCCTAGAGCGTTTATCCTGTTTTCTTCAGATTCTCTTCGCGCGCGCTTCGCATCGCATAATACTCGCTTACGGCCAAAGTCTCGTTGCTCACTCTAACACGTTGAGAATAAAGCGCACGCCATCTCTCGTGACGTCTTGGCAAATTGCGCTGAAGAACAGGTTGCAATTCTCATAGTTGGCCACCAAGCGCGCGCGTTCTATCCAAGGTTTTCTAACTTTTCGTTCAGTTCCAGAAGATTGTGAATTACAGATTTCTCCTTGCGTTGTCCTCTCCTATCTAGAAAGTAAGCGTGTATGCCCAGGCTCTCTGGAACTTCAAAATCAAAGAAGCGATCATCGCCCACATGAACCATTTCCTCTGGAGTGATGCCGCAAATACCGCAGACTTTTTCGTAAAGACTGATCGATTTCTTGACAAGCCCGAAATCAGACGTTGAAGAGAAAACACGTTCGAAATAGTGCGAAATACTCGTTCTCTCCAGCTCCAGATCCGCAAATTCTCTTCGGGCATTCGTGATTACGATAAGCCTAAATCCTCTATCTCTTGTCTCCTTCAAGATTCTGGGCACTTCAGGGAACACTCTAATCTTGTTTCTATATTGGTTCAGAATTTCCGCCGGAGATATGTCCAAGTCAAACTTCATTATCCAGTGACGCAGATCATACCACTCGACCTTCTCCCTGCCAACTTTGTCGTATTCTCTTTTTACATACTTCTTGGCGTCCTCGAATGAAATATCTCTCTTGAGAGCGTACGATCGGGGTATTCCTTCCAACCAGACAGAGTCCACGAATGAGGTCTCGGTAATGGTTCCATCCAGATCAAACGACACTATTCTTATGTTGCCCAAGCTTTGCCCCCTTCGGTAACTTGTGCCTGTCTCTCATGTCACTAGGCCTCTGCTGCACTATATTTTTGCCTGTTCTTTTTGTTTCAAAGAACGTATATTCTTGACTTTTCTCTCAAACTGCAATTCTTCCTCCGTGTGTTTCATTGGAATGGGATGTCACTTTTCTAAAGTTAGTGTCTGAATGATGAGTTGGACTATTGATTTTCGTTTCACAATTCTTTAGAATCCAGAGCGGGACTCTGACATGCAGGGATGACTATGAAGAAAGATGGTCCCAGACGCGCTCGTGCCAAGGAAAGACTGAGAACGTGCAGCTACTGCAAAGGTACTGGTCGTGATCTTGCACGGTCGCTTTGGGGTGAATTCATATGCCCCGTCTGTGGTGGAACGGGGAAGTTGAAGAAGGCTTTGGAGACAGAAAGCGCAATCTCCAAGTGATCACGAAACGAGCTAACGCGACTTGTCCTGGCCTGAGGGCTTTCAGGTATCGGCTGGCTTGAAAAGTATGAATGTGTGGCCTCTGACTTCTACCAGTGTTGCTCGCGTCTGCTCGGCCACGGTTGCTGTGATCTGTTTCGTCTCTTGCTCTGAGAGAGCGCTCTTCAAGATCTTGCATTTTACGTACTTGTTTCTGTTCAGTTGTTTTCCGATCTCTTTCACTATTTCTGGAGAGGCTCCACTCTTGCCAATCCATACTGTTGGTTTTTCTTCTCCGAATTTTCTTTTGATGAATCTTTTCTTTCCAGGCGTCATTTTGCTCATGTTATTTTTTTCTCCTGCCTTCTTGCCGTGGGTATTCTCGTGTGTCCGCCACATTTCAGACAGGTGATTACTACGTGTGGCTCACGTCTCTGTTGCAATCGTACCTTGCAGTTTACGCCGGGTAAGATAAAGCTCTTGCAGTGTTTGCAGATTTGTCGCTTGTATTCGGGCGGTAAGCAGATTTTAGCGGCCATGGCTATTCTTCTTGCGGTGTCCGCATAACGTTGCGCTAGGTCTGGGTTTTCATGCAACGTCTTGTGTGCCAATTCGAAGAGTGTCCGTATTCTCTGCTTGGCTATTCGTCTGGTATCCGTATCCACGGTGATTCCCATTCTGCTGTGCTGCGATCTTTGGCATTAGTGAACAGGTATTTGCAATGTAAAGCTTGTGACGGCAGAGTTTTTCAGATTCTGTCATGTTTTTAGGTTTTCTCTAATGCGTGTTTTTCTTTATGCGTCTTTCTTGAGTAGGTGTGAACCTGCGTTTTTTCTTAGGTTGTTGATGTGGTTCAGTTTTGTCATACGCAAGGCAAATATAAACTTGCATGGTTTCTGATTAACTGGGTCGTGGAGGAGATCGCGCGCGGAAAGATCTGCAACATCGGCTACATAAACAGAATCAGAGATAACCTTCTAAATGTTCGAAAGAAGGAGCTGTCGCAGCTTTATGAAAACCTGAAGGCTGCTGACTGTGTCGTCTGCGGAGGCTCGGGACGGTCGTTGTATTCCTTGAACGCGGCCATGAGTCAGATTGCGATCAGTCAGATAGGCTGGAGAAACAAAGTTGTTGTGACTCCGGACGATCCAGGCTTTCCTGGAAAAAACATGTATGACGCTGCTGCGGAGTTGGAAAGACGTTACAACAGGATTCTGCTTCTGGTGAATTCTGGAAGTGGCGTGTCCTGGGATCCCTTGGTTTTGGCAGAAGATCTTTCAAAGTATGTTGAAGACAACAAGTCCTCCAAGTTTTCCATGGGGCTGATCACTTCAAACATGAACTCGCCTTTGGCGAAAGTGGTTGGCAAACACGGAAGTGTAGTCGAGTTGCGAGGACGGGGCAGGTCGAAGCCGTCGCTTGATTACAGCGAAATAGGAATAATGGGAGACATTTTCGAGCTGGGAAGTCTCCTTCTCCTTTCAATGATGACCGAGGCTATTTTCCGGAACCTAGAGGCGGGCGAAATAATTAGACTCTGCGACGAGGAATTCGAAAAGCTTTGTCCCATGATTGATTCCATCGTGGAATCCGACGTTTACTCAAGTCTCGTAGACGTTTTGGAGAAGCGGACAAGCGTTTTTCTGGGTGGGAAAGGTACAGCCGGCGAAATAGTGAAAATGGCTGCGATTCGGCTCTTCCACATCAAGAGCACTCTTGGAGACAGCGTGCACATTGCCAGGGGTGTTAACACGCCGGCGCCGAGGCCGGGAGACCTCGAGATTCTGATGTCATTTTCGGGTGAGACAAAATCTGTCATAGCTTGGTGTGAGACTCTGAAGACAATGAATGGCACGATATTATCGATCACGGGAGTAAAAAAATCGACGCTGAGTGACAAGTCAGACCTTCACATAACGCTAGAGGAGGAAGTGAAAGCGGGGCAACCTAGGAGGTTTTACATGCGAGCAGCGTTTGTTCTAAGTCCTTTGCCCGTGAAATTGGTTGAGAGGCTGGGTGAAAAAGGGTTAACATTGCCGGAGTACATACTCCATTGGCACCATTCATTGACTGAATAACACTGTTCTCTTTGGCTGCTAGAGCTGTGCATTGCAGTTTCTTTCAGTTTATCTACACGCGCGCATCCATGCATCACGTTAAGGAGCTGATTCTTTCTGAAAGTACTTTCCGGACAAGCCTTTTAGAACGAAACCTCACGGCAAATACTGTTGTCAGAGTCACGAGGAACAGTACAGGTAGAATCATGAACGACGGAAACTCCGGCACAGCTTGATCCACGACTTCAATTCGAATGACCTCCTTAACCCAGTAGGCCGAGTCTGTGACCAAACCTTCAGGACCTACGATAGCGAGTCTCAGCGGTCCATCACCTGAAGCCAAGTTCTGTCCGTTAAAATAGTAAGCGAGGATCGGCGTCAATGACTGGTTGTGTGGTGTCGGTTGGCCCGTCGTGTTGTCGTAGGTGGTGAAATTGCCATAAACCTGAGAATAAGTGAGGGTTAGGGTATAGTTGTCGGCAGCTAGGAACTTGACAACGCTCGTGTTATTCAAGGCTTCAACTAGAGTGCAGAGCGTGGTCAAAGGCACACCAGTGTAATTTCCCACACCCTTGATGGCGGGGTATGCAGTCTTGTATCCTCCATAACCGCTGTAAGTTTGCAATCCACCGATGCCTGTTTCATTCAGAATAATAGTGGTGCCATTGCCAACGATGGCAACACTCATTGGCGGAAGCGGTGCAACAGTGGTGTTGGCGTCACATCGCCACACGGGCTGCAAAAATGAGAAAGTGACTAGCAGGACTGAAGCTGACAACAAAAGAAAGAGAAGCTTTCGACGCACATTCATCTCGATCTTCCCTCCGTTCTCCGTTCAAATCGCTACCTGGTATACGTATAACAGTATTCCGTTAAAGGATCATGCCGAACACGATGGTTTGGTGGAGCAGAATCCTCCTGAGCCAGTCATCAAGTTAATACGTCACAGCCTTCTGAAGCTCATCAGTGAGAGCAAATCACGATAGTCAATTGAAAGGTGCGCGTGCGTGTTAGAGAGCAAGCGCTGAATAGATAAGACATAAGAGTTTTAGAGTCTGAATACAATTGCTGATGTAGGTTGAGGGTTGTTACTCTCTGCTTTATGTTACTCCTAATCCTTCTAGTCTCCAGCATTGCTTTGACTAGAGCAGCCTCTTGGAGTAAGGTAATACAATTTACAGGCTCGGCGGGACAGGATACGCCGTACTTTTCTTGCAGTCACATCGAATGGCGAATCCTATGGAGTTGGACGGTGGGTTCACAGGGTTTAACAGTCGGAATCGTTGCATATGTGTATGATAACCAAGGCGGCCTAGTAACTACCATAGCGCCATGGATAAACGGCGCTCGCTCAGGCGAAACTTACATCCACAATCACGAAGGCACATTCTATCTGAGCATCAGCACAATAAACGTGGCAAGTTACACCTTTACAATCGAGCAAGACACCGACTCTGTTCCAGAGTTTTCGCCAGTGATTTTGTTGTTGCTTGTGATTGGACTGTCAATAGCGATGGTGACAGCAGCGAAGCAGGGGCATCTTTGCTCTCGAAGTCAAACGCGCTTTTTCGGCGCGGTATAGCTCAATGTAACCGCATTTTTCACGGTAGAACACGCGGACATCGTCGCCTAGAAAAAGCTCTCCGTTTGGGACAATTTCAACGCTGTAACTGACGCTTTGAGATACTTGCCTTAGCGCGCACTAGTACTCTAGTTCTCCGTTGATGAACTTTCTGGTAATTTCACTGTGGGGGTTATTGAAAAACTCGTCGGGACCCGACCGCTCCACAATCCTTCCGTTGTAGATGTGAATTATTTCGTCAGCCAGCCTTCTTGCCTGAGCCAAATTGTGCGTAGCCATAATAATTATTTCATCCTCTTTCTTTCTACTAGCTATAGCCCTCTCAATCATTGTAGCATTGTTTGGGTCTAGATTCGCAGTAGGTTCATCCAAAAGCAAAATCCGCGGATTAAGCAAGAACGCTCGTGCAAGGGCGATTCTCTGTTGTTCTCCACCTGAGGTTTTCCTTGCCTTTCTTTTTTCGAAATTCCTCAATCCAACAGCGTGCAATTCTTGACCTATTTTTTCTTTGATCTCACTGTCTTTTTTTCCTCTGATTTTGAGACCGTACGCCAAGTTGCCGTAAACCGACCTGTTGAACATCACTGTTTTCTGGAAAACTAGTGTCGCGATCTGGCGCAATTTCTTTCCGCTTATGTCCTTGCCGTCGAGAAGTATGTTGCCTTTATCCCGTTCCTCCAACCCAGCTATGACCCGGAGTAGGGTTGTCTTCCCAGCTCCATTGATTCCTATTAGTGTTATCGTTTTGCCTCCAACTACTTCCAGGTTAATGTCTTCTAGGGCTTTGATTGAGCCATAGCTTTTTTCAACGTTTTTGAGTTGGAGTCTTGTTTCCATTGCCTCAGTCTTCTCCTGTGGTTAGTCTCGTGGCATACGCCCTACTCAAGATCCATTCCTTCTTCCAAGAAAGCTTTCTTCTTGTCTCAGTCTTTCCACAAGGTTAAGCGTCAAGGTTATCGTGAACACTATTACCATGAGGATTATTGCGTATGCCATTGCGACGTCGAACTGTCCTAGATTTGTTTCCAATGCAATGGAAGTTGTCAGCACCCTCGTTTCTTGAAAAAGATTTCCACCTATCATCATGGCCACACCGAGCTCTCCGAAACCTCTATTGAAAGCGGCTGTTATAGCTAACACCATTGACCAAACGGTTTCTCTTATTATGACCAAGTTGGTTCTAAGATTAGATGCGCCAAGCGTCTTAGCGAGATCTCTTAACTGGACATCAGCAGCACCAAGTGCACTGCCGGTGAAGCTGACGATCAAGGGTGTAACCAATATAGATTGACCAATTGCTATTCCATTAACCGTGTAAAGTAGATGTAGAAAGCCGAATAGTCCTTGACGCGACATAAAGAGATACAATAACAATCCCAAGGCAACCGTGGGAACACCTATGAGCGCGCTGAAAATGCCTTTGATCAACCACTTACCTCTAAAAGAATGTAGACCCAAAACCATTGCTATAGGAATGCTCCATAAGCAAGCTAGCAGCGTCCCAACGCCAGTGACGTATAACGACCTATAGACAGTCGCGTATACTTCATTGTTCCCACTGAAAATCAATTCCAGAGCCTTCTGGAACGCCTGAATTATTACATCTGCCATTCGAGATCACAAAGAAAAAAGAGGATTGAGTCTATGCGCGCGAGATAACTCGCGCCAGCATGCGCAAGATCACGGGTTATCCCAACTGTTTGCGTATAGGTAGCCTGCGTCGTATCGGTAAGCCGATGCACATTCGGTTGCGTTTGCAGGGAGGTAAGCGTAGCTCTGGATCCAGCTCAACAGTGTGGCGTTGGCTCCGTTGGCTAATGGCACGAAGGGGGTGAAAAGTGGTGCTCCGAACGTTGACGTCCCATAGTTGGCTAACAGGTTTTGGCCTTCGTCAGAAACCAAGTAGTGTATGAATAGCATTGAAGCGGCAAAGTTCGTTTGCGTGAGATTAGCGTTCAGTGGATTGTCTGCTATCATGCTGTAAACGTTCAACAGGTCCTGGCTGGCTTGAACCACAATTTTCATTTGAATGTTCCCGTTTTTGGTGTTGGTCAAATATGAAGCCGTGTCCGACAGTGTGTATCCGCCTAGTTGGTTGGCCACAAGTAACGTGGCGGTCATGCCTTGTCCTGTCTCCTTGTACCATGATGTTTCTGTTCTTATCTGCGTCCAGTTTATGCCTGCCTTAGCCCACAAGGTCTTTTCTTTTGCGTTAGTTCCTGATCCGTCGCCTCTTGATACCCATATGGCTTGACCTTGTTCTCCGAGTGTTTTGATCTGTTTTAGTGCGTCCAACGGTGTCATGCCAGTTACGTTGGCGGGATCGTTTTGGGGTCCTACGATTATGAAGAAGTTGGATGCTATGATCTTGCGGTTCACGCCATATCCGTTAACCATGAATGTGTTTTCCTGAACCGGATCGTGGACCATTATCATGTCTGCGTCACCTCTCATGGCTGTCTGTATGGCAGCGCCAGTTCCTTGCGAAAGAAAATTAATGGTTATCCAAGGGAACTTTGCCTGAAACACCGTTTTCATCTGATCTTCCACTCCTGTTTCGTAGAGGCTGGTCGTTGACGAAACTATTAGCGTAGTGGGTGATGGCGGTGAACCTGTCCATCCAAACTTATTTACATCAATCGCGATATCCCTCATGTTTATCCGGCTGTCGTTGTTTATGTCGTATTCCGGGTTCCAATTGGGTGTCCCTGGTTGGGCGTTGAAGACACTGACAAGTGTGGCTATGTCTTTCATGTTCACTTTGAGGTCGAGGTTGACGTCTTCTCTTATCGTCCAGTTAAGCCAGTCAGGCTCAGGATACAATCGGTCTGGTTGACCACGCTGCTGCTTATTCCCGTCAAGGCGTTTACATTCGATACCTGATAGAAAAAGGTTAGCAGTAAAGGCAACACGCAGATACTGAGAATCAGTATTTTCTTCAATCTTCGACTCAATTCCGGGCATCTCCTTATCAATGGGTCAATGCGTATGGCAGACAGAGGATCGATATGCATTTAAAAACATTTCGGCGATTGAAACGAAGATCACCGCCGCGCGAGCCATCGTTCCGTCAGTCGATCTATTGACACGATTTATCCTTGCGTTGCTGCTAGGTTGAAGGAGAAATTTGGTGACCTCTATCAGAAAGTCTGAAAAAAGCTTCTTGGAGGAAACGAAGATAAAGACATTGAGAAATATGATTCTGCAGTTGTGAACTACCTTTTCTTCAACATACTGCAGAAAGAGCGCGCGCTGCTTTTTGCGCAGAGCTTCAGGGCTGAATCTCCGCTGCTTGGCGGACGCGTTGTTCTCCTCTTTCTTAAGAGAAATCCAAAAATCAAAATGAGTGCGGCCAGCATTGTTGCCAAAAGCACCTTTAAGAGTAGAAGGGGGTCCCCCGGCGGGCTTCCAACCGTTATCGTGAACGTTTTCAAACTGCTTATTCCTTCATCGTTGGTTACATTAAGCATCACATAGTACGTTCCTCCTTTGCCGTACGAGTGTGACACGACTTGTCCGGTTCCGTTTGCTCCGTCGCCGAAACTCCATTCATACGAGACTATTCTTCCAACGTCAACGGATTTACTTGCGTCAAAAGTCACGTTTTGTCCAACGTCAACCGCTGCCGGATAGTATACGATGGGTTCCGGGACGCGGTGAAATTCTGCGCCTGATATGCTCACGGTGTGAAAGCCTTCCTCAAGAGCCAGGTACACGTACGAGCTTGTGTTGGTGTCAGCTTCAATCGCGCTGAAGGTCTTTCCGTCCAGGGTGACGTTGTACGGTCTGCTGAGAAAGTCTTGTTGCAGGATCAGATCGGTGAAACCCGACGTTCCTTCTGGAACAGTAACATTCAAGTTCAATGCTTTCTGGGAAGGGTCAAATGAAGAGGCTGTAATTGAAGCGTTTGTGAACGCTCTGACTTCGAAAGTTCTGTTTCCGTAGGACAACTCCAACGTCTGTAGTGAAGGAGTTGGCGTCGGCATTGGGCCGTAGTCAGGCACGTCGGCCGTGTCGCTGTATCCCGAACTCTCCCATTGTCCCTTGTAATCAGTCGTGACGACTTCTATTGTTTCAACGCCGCTAGCCCATTTGTAACCATACTTGCCCGGGACAGCCAGTCTGTTAGGACCTGCCGGGCCGTAAGTCAGTTGCGGGAGGCTTGTTCCGTTTGCTTCTAGAGCCAGAATTGTCGTGGGTTTTAAAGCGTCTTCTACGAGGAGGTCTGAAGAATAGCCGTCTGAACAATGCGTGACAATCTTGTAGGCTTCGGGTTTGATTTGAGCCAAAGTCAGTAGATAGAAGAGTGGTATTCCAGTCCAGTTGTAAGTAACGTCTGGAGAACCTGTGACGCATCTTAGTTCGGCTACCTCTGAAACCATGGGTAAAGAAACCAGTTCAGCATAGGTCAAGTTCAAGGGAGTGCTCACAGATCCGTATATCTCCAACGCGACAGGTGTTTGAAGGGCAACGGTTGCCTTCGACGCGGGCAGAAAAGTAACCAGAGCAAAGATCAACAACAAGGCCAAAGAAGCCGTTCTTAGGGTTTTGCGCATGTTTTTCAACCCCCTATATAGCGCGCTGTGCCTTCTGAACAGGCTAACCAGAGCCTCTGTTTTCCGCTTCGTCCAAGGCTTCCTTACGTTGCCAAGCAGCATCCGTCTTGCCTGAAGAGTCTTCACGTCGATGTAAACCAAGTACAGGATTATCCGTTTCCTCAGTGCCTTCAACTCGAGACGGTCTCAAACCCCAGCAGGTTAATTGCTGGGCTTGCCCAACCGCAACCAAAGCAAACGGCAACGTTGCAACACTCATTGCGACGAGGAGAAGCTTCCACAACTTCATGCTTCTTAATCACTCAAAACGAACCAGCCATGTTCAATTATTTAAACCCTGTTAAAAGAAACACGAATCCGATGCGCCCGCAGATCCGAGCAGATCTCGCGAGTTCTTGTGTCTTCCAGGATCTTTTGGGTTTCGCTTTCTGTTGGGTTATGGACTGGTTGCAGTGCGAAGAAATGTTGGGGATTGCGAATGGATAGTGGTCAAAATGGCGCGCCTAAAATTATTCGCTGAAAAAAAGCTTATTGTGTACCTCCCCTCCTCGGTTTCAATGTATCATGAATATTAGGATCCAAATATGCACGGATGCGATTTGTTTTTCTGCCTTTTTGCGGCACACGCTCTTTTTCACTGTATAAGTGCGGGGAGTGGGACTTGAACCCCAACAGAAGTGGCGACGTCTCCCGCAAATCCCCCTTTTTTCTCTCTGCATCTACGTATTCGGGTCACTTGACGCTAACGTGCTCAGCCTATCGTCAAATTGGTGCTCTTTAACTGGCATCCGCGCGCTTGATCGCCCTCTTCCAAGACCAAGTCTAATCCTCCTGTGTTGTACTATCTCTTGCGGCGCTTTATTGGTGAGGATACGATGGCAACACGAAAATTCACTTATCTTGAAGTTGTACCTGCGATTTCTGTACAAAAGAGTGCATGCGCGCGCCTAGAACTCTAGTGTTTTCCGAATCTTCTCAAGGTTCTCTTTGGCTGCGGGCTCCTCGTTCGACAGGAACTGTTTCAACATGTCGCATGAGTAATTGCTGCAGTGGGCACAGGTTCTGACTTTCTTTTCTGTGGCGCAGGGTCTTATCTTGCAGAGCTTTCGGCACCAACCAGAAATTATGTCGGACTTGCATCCGTTACAGTCAACGTCTTCTGGTTTGAACTTAATCTCGCCTTGATCAGACCAGTGTTTGGCTATCTGTCTTTTCCACTCAATGTCTTTCGTTTGAGTCGCTTTGAATGCTTTACATTCTTTGCAGTCCAATCCACAATAGGCAATCATTTCAGACATTATCCTTTCACCTCCCTTCTATGCACCGTATTCCAAATCGCTGGGTCTTTGTTTGATCCGAAAAAAACGCGCAGGTTGCGAGGTAGATAGTCTAGCGTTTCGGGATCGGCTAGGTCAAGATTCTTGAGTTTTTCTAAGGTTGTGCTGGACAGAGCTAGGGCACCTTTGAGGAGAAGTTCAGTCTCTTCTTGCGAGAATTCCTCTCTTTCCACAATCCAGTTCATGAACTTACTGTCTTCGGGGCAAACCCTTTGACAGTGAAGGCAGCCTTGCACGCAATTGTGCCAGGACGGGTCGATCCAACTTGGAAATGGGAAATCACCCTTCTTCTCATTGTGAAAAACGATACAGCGATCAGCATGGAGCAAGAAGCGGTCCGACGAGATTGCGCCTGTGGGACAAGATCGTCTGCAGGCTTGACAGTTTTGACATTGTTTCATCATTCGCGCTTCTCCCCACATATCTTCTGTACAGGGCAGGTCGGAGTAGAAGGCTACGAGCTGGAGGAAGCTGCCCATTCCTGAAGCATAGGTGATGTTGTTCCTTCCGTACTCGGTCAGTCCGCTGCGAACGGCCAGAAGCTTCAGAGGCAATGAGGTTGGAGCCACCGAGTATCCCTTTTCCTTTAGGACGCCGTTCAAGACCTCTGCGACCCGATTCCTCGTCTGCTCGTAGGCTACGTAGGTTGGAGGAAGGATCAGCTCCCTTCTTTTGCCCTTGAAAGTGAAAATAGCTTGGGCTTGGGGGCGAGGAACGGCAACTACGATTATGGATTTTGCCTCTGGCAGGTTTTCAGGAGCTTTGAACTCGAAGAAAGCAAGGCGCAGACGATAAAACTCTTCGTCGAAGGATCCTTGACTGTGACGTTTCTCCATTTCTTCCCGCAACTCGGCAAGATGTTGAATGGACACAATTCGTCCGCGATATCCCCGCTCTTCCAGGTGATGCAGCAGTTCTTTAGTGTCCAAGCCTTGAGAAGGCACTCCATTTTTCGGATCCATGATTTCAACCTGCATAACAGCCTTATGGAGGTTAGATGCAGACCCTGCATATAAACTTATAGCCACCTACTACTTAACTAGGTGGTTAGAAGAGACATGCCATATGCCAGCACGTGATCCTCAGATCCTGAACCTAGTGGGTGGAAGACTGTGCCTCGATTTCGTCAACACCGTAGACTGCCGAAACAGTAACCAACAAAGCGAGGTTCTCACCACGTACCCAAGACTCGTTTCATGGAGTCAACACGCCAACATCCTAGCCGAGAATGAAGCCCAAAACCTGCTCCGAGAAGCAAGTCTTCACCCCGCAAACGCAAGAGCAGTCCTTGAAAGAGCTATCACGATAAGAGAAGCATTATACCGGATATTCTCCGCAATCGCCGCTCGCCGCTCGCCAGCAGCCACCGACATAGAAATGCTGAACGAAGAAATATCTGCAGCGATGGCCCAAAGCGCGCCTCACGCCTACAAATCCCCCAGAGCCTTGGGTGTACACTTTCGAAAAGAGCAGTCTCGACCAGATGCTGTGGCCGGTTGTTAATTCAGCGGCTGAGCTTTTGACCTCCGACTGGCTGGACCGAATCTGCAAATGCCAAGGAGAAAACTGTGGCTGGCTGTTCGTTGACATGAGCCGGAATCGCAGTCGCAAGTGGTGCGACATGAAGGACTGTGGCAATGTAGTCAAGGCTAGACGACATTATCAAAAGACGCGTAACAAACGCTCCTAGCGCGCGCTCTTCCCAAAAATTCCACATGTGTAGAAACCTGAGGACGTTTGCGTATGCGAAGACGCTGAACGGTTTACACGCCTAAAGCATAAAGGATATTATAATCCGTTTTGTTTTGATGGATCTTATGTCGTTAATAGATGATATTCTTACTCGCAGAAGCATTAGACGCTATGAAACCAAGGATATATCTGAAGAGGTTTTGCAGCAAATTCTTGAGGCTGGCAGACAGGCTCCTTCAGCTGCTAATAGACAGCCTATTCGTTTTGTCATTGTGAAGGATCATGATCTACTGAAGAACTTGTGCGATAATTTGATTACCCGTTTTGTCAAATATGCTCCCGTTGCTATTGTTGGGTGTGCAGACGTAAAATCATTTTTGACTGGAAAATGGGCCGTTGTTGACGCCACAATTGCTATGGAGAACATGGTTATTGCCGCGTGGACTTTAGGGGTCGGTTCGTGTTGGATAGGAGCTTGCAACGAAGAAAAAGTCAAGGAATTGCTAAAAATCCCTGATAAATGGAAAGTTGTTGCATTGATAACCTTTGGCTATCCTGCCGAGCAACCAAAGCCAAGAAAGAAAAAACCATTTGAGGAATTGTTTAGCTTCAACAGTTTCTAGCTAACTTGTTTAGAACTATCTCAATTTTCAAATTAGTCTCTGTCAGTAGTCATATTCCAAAATTCACTATCTGATTAATTCGGGGGTCCTCGTTAGTGCGGCGGGTGGGATTTGAACTCCCACAGCAGTGGCGACGTCTCCCGCAAATCCCCCCTTTTCTGTTTTTGAATTATGTGAGAGAAGATTTATCCGCAAACGATATTTGATGATTGAGTATTGCTGTATCAGGAGGAAGGATGTTGTCAAAAAGCGTAATTTTTGAAATACTGTTGACATTTCTTCTGGGAAGCATGTTGACATCAGTCTTGTCTGCAGTAAATTGTTGCTTCTTGAACGGTTCCTTTCCACAATGGAGAAACCAAGAGCAAAGTGCGTTGGTCATTCCACTGGGAGGGTACGTTTCCCTGCAGGCGGATGGACTGGACGCTGCCTCACTCGCTGAGGCTGTTCTCTGTACAAATGAGACAGGAATCTGGAGAAATGAGACTGAACATGCTCTCTTATGGATGCAGCCCGCTGTCTACGGATTTGACAACTTCGGTACAGCAACGTACGTAGGCGGCGTTATTTATGCACCCTCAAAAGGCAACCACGTATCCGATGGCAAAATCTATGCAATCAATGCATCCAGTGGAAACGTGATCTGGAACGTCACTGCCCGAATGGTTGATGGTTCACCATGTGTTGATGGTGATCTGGTCTACTTGGGCGAAGGTTTCTCAGTAGTAACTGGTGAATCTGTTCCCAACCCAGAAGCCATAGCATTGAACAAGACTAACGGCGGTGAAATTTGGCATTACATTGAACCAAACGAGTACGGCTGGGTTGGCTCCCCCGTCATCCATGAAGACTATGTATACTACACTACTGGGTTGTACAATTATACCACTAGGATTGCGGCTGGTTCAGGAGTGTACGCCTTAAACAAGACTAACGGGCAGAAGATATGGCAGACGGACATTGGATTCATAGTTGGTTCGGTTGCTTACGATGAAGGCGTAGTCTATGTTTCTGGCAGCGACAGTAGTAGTTCTCAAGGACAGTATGCTCTGAATGCAACAGATGGAAACGTGATCTGGCATGTAAATTGGGGCCGTTCGTGGGATTCTTCTCCCGTGATCTATAATGGAACAGTTGTTCAGGTTGTACGCGAGATGTCAGTGCCTTACCCCTACAGCGCCGTTGTCCTAAACAAATCAGATGGCGGGTTAATACGGAGGTTTGCAGGCAAGGGGAGCCAAAGCACACCGTTGATAAATAATGGTACAATTTTCATTCCGGACGATGATTGGAGAATATGGGCTTTTGACCTTGAAACTGGGCAAGAAGTCTTTCATACAGCGGAGCTTCACGACGGAACCTTAGAGAACAACAGTTATTGTAGCCCAGCAGGGGCAGGCGGTGCAATGTACTACCAGTCCTTGAACGGAACATTCTATGTGGTAGACATGGTAGATGGTGACGTACTCTCGTCCTATGCTCTAGGTGGACTTGGATTAGGCAGTCCAAGCATAGGTGACGGCTGTGTTTTCATCACAAACGACGCTGGTCTCTACGCTTTCAAGATTGGTCCTGGTTCAGGTAACTGGCCGATGTTCTGCCACACTCCTGCACACGTATCTTATTCAGACTTAGGCATTGAATATGTCAGATGGCCACTTACTGAGCCAATTGATCTTGGAAATGCTTCTAACACGTGGGTTACGGCAGAGTTCTTGTGGTGCAATAACACGATTGACTCCGCTGCAATAGCTTGGAAAATACAATTCTTCGACGCGGAAGGCAACATGAACGCAACGGATGTGAAGGTTTTCTACGTCAATGTGCCCACGTACAATGTTGCTGCTGTCAATTTGTTACCCCAAAAGACGGTGATTGGTCAGAATATGGCTTTGCCAATAAATGGGACAGTGGTTAATGAAGGCAGTTACACTGAAACATTCAGCGTCACCCTTTATGCTAATGAGACCTCTATTGAATTACAAAACGTTACCTTAGCAAGTGGAAACTCCAAAACCATCGCCTTCACTTGGAACACAAGTCAGTTCCATTTTGGTAACTACACGTTGAGCGTTTATGCAGAACTACTGCCAGAAGAGACCGACACTTCAGACAATAATTTCACCTGTGGCACTCCAGTTCACGTTGGTGTTCCTGGCGACGTGTCCAGTTCTACGCCGGGCGTCTATGATGGCGTTACGAACATGAAGGACATAGCGTATTTAGTAAGCTTGTTCAACACCAGACCTAATTCGTCCAATTGGAATCCTAACGCTGACGTGAACAATGACGGAGTCTGCAACATGAAAGACATAGCCATAGGCGTCTACTACTTCAACCAACATGAATAGACTCCTTTTTTTCACTTCAACTCGGCTCTCCAAGTCACGACAATGTTGTTTGTGGCGAATCGTTTTCTACTGTTTCGCATAAGCGTAGCAAAAGGTGACTGCGATGACGCCTCAACCCAACACTTGCCCCAAATGCGGCAGCCACATGAACGAGGACAAACATCTTCAGGCGTTAGGCTGCAACGTTGAACTCGTTCCGGCGCAGGGCTTCTTGGGTGACGTCGTTCAAGTCTTTTACTGCAATAGATGTGGCTACATTGAGCTTTATCATGTCGAGAGAAAGCCTAGGTGAGAACGGGCTAGTAGCTATTCTTCTTGCTTCTTCTTTTGCGTGCGCTCTCTCCCGTACTTTTTAACATAGTAGTGCGGGGGGTGGGACTTGAACTCCCACAGCAGTGGCGACGTCTCCCGCAACTCCCCTTTTTTCTAAGATTAAATCGTCCAGTGAAGAGTATTTACCATGCACACGATTCCAAAGAGTACCGTAACGAAGGGAGCAGACGGGACTGCGGCGCTATTGGTTCGTTTTTTCTTCAAGATTTTTCGACGACTGTCGCTGAGCTCTCGTGTCTTAGGACTTTACGAACGGACGGCTGGCAAATAGCGTACAGGCTCTCAAACGGCGAGGTCATCGTCAAGCGCGTCCGGTGACCCTCTCAGTATTTTTCCCAACTTCAAAGAGTCTCCCTGCCGAAGTTTAAACGTCCGCATAAGCGCGCGCGAGACAGGTCATCTCTTTCTGCAGACAAACAGTATTTTTCTACCTTCTTCTCTCAGATTGGCTTCAAGGATCTCGAAATGTTCAGAGAGAGCTGACTTCATTTTGGCAACTGAGTAAATAGTTTCTTTGAATCTGTACTTGTTGAGTTGGTAAAGTCCATTTAGGAGTCTTTCAAAGATTCGAGAATCCCAAGTCAGTGTATTGCCCTTCACTATCTCTTTGTCATAGTAGTATCCTTTTGGGAACTCCTTAACTGATGAAGTGGATCTATTGTATTTTTCCAGCCAATGAACCGTGTCTCTCAGCATTTTTGGCGTATAAACATCAAAAATGAACAACCCATCTCTGTTAAGATGCTCATTCACCGCTTTGAACGTTGATTTCCACTGGTCAAAGTCTTTCAGAAAGTTGATTGCATCGTTAGCAGAGAATATGATATCGAATTTCTCATCAATCTTGAAGTTGTGCATGCTGGAAACAAAGAACATGCCCCTTGGGATCCTCCTCCTGCAAACCTCAATGTAGTCCCTTTCAATGTCCAAACCATAGACAGCATACCTCTCTGGAAGATTGACCAAGACCATTCCAATTCCACACCCTATCTCTAGTATCTTCTTCGCCTGCTTGCGATATTCCTTTATGGGTTCCAAGACATAGCGTGCCCTTGCTCTTGCCCCTTCCTTGCTCGTAAGCGATTCCCAAAAACTCACAAAAGGTTTTGACGTCTTGCTTCGGTGCTCATATTTGACCATGCACAACCCTCAAAGTTGCATCCAGCAGAACGACTATTTGTCTTTTGAGTCAGATATTGCTTGTCAACTTTTCTTCGCGCGCACTAGTGAAGGGTGTGTATGAATATGGAAAATTGTAACAGATTTCTGTAACAATCCCGTCACTTTCTCCAAATTACGCGCGTTAGTGGGTCGCAAACTAGTTCCATGGGGTCGTCGTTTGGTTTGGTTTGGAATAAAATTTAGTCATAAAGCTAAAACAACAAGAGTGAAAAAGATGGAAACTCTTGATTCATTCAACTATGCAATGCTCCTATTTCTGTTTCTTATGTCCCTTCTTCTTTTTTCCCATTCTTGTTTTTCACCTCAAACCATTTATTGTGTATGATTACAATTTAGTTCCCAAATCCAAAAGTGCCTATTTTTTACCTTTCGAATGTTTTGCAGGAAGCGAAACCTGCTTTTTCTGTTTTCTTTCCTGGTCTTTCTCTCTCTGTAGTTTTTTATGTTGCTCTAAACCTGCAGCTTTCTTTTCTCTTCTTGACAAAAACTCATCAACCTTAGCAGGCAATAGAAGCATTACGCATTCTAAAACGTTGTCCTATTGTCTACAAATGAAGGGCGTATACTCGATTCCGATACTATCTATATACCTACCCTATTATGGTATTGGTTATTTCCTACCCACTTGATTACTGCAACAAAGCACTAACTGTGTATACTGCCCTCTTAGTAGCTGTGTTTCCATGATGCTGCGTAGCACGTCGAATTTGGTTTGGTTGGGTGGATAAAACTTTACCCCAAACCAAACGATTACCTATCATCTATCCCTGAGGTCTTAATAGTTGCAGACCGCCAATGGGTATTTGCGCGCACGCTCAAAACTTTTGGTAGAGCTGAAGGAGATACTCCTGAAAAGCATACGCAGCTCCTAAACCTTCTTTCCGTATTCACTGAACTTTTTCCCGCAACACTCGTACTGCTTAACATGTATCTTTTTGTTCCTGCCCATATTCCACTCCTTTATCGGCGTTTCAACTTCTTTTCCACAGGTCGGACACTTGGCCATTTGTCTGTCACCTCCTTCAAAGGTTTTAAGATTAAAAAACAGGGTATTAAAAACAAGGCGTTGTTTCCGCGTCTATAGGGCTCCGTAGAGTTGGTTCCAGCACCTAATGCCCTATTACTCTTTTTCTTCCTCTAGTTCCTCTTCCTCTTCTTCTTCTTCCTCTTCTTCTTCCTCTTCGCCCATAGTGTTGTGCTCCAAAATTAGCGCTCCTAGGTCTAGTCTATAACGCTATTAATAAGCGTGTTGATAGTCAAGCATGCTCCTTAAAAATACTATATACGAGGATGCATCCCTTATTAGATCGGAACCTTATATTGCGTGAGAAGCTGGATGAGATCGCCCGGAGATCAAAGGGGTCTTATGACACTCTTTGGATATGAGTGGCCCACGCGCGTCAAGATGGGAGAGATAATCAATGGAACTGTTTATTGCTGGAGGCAGCGTCCTTACAACGTCTGGCGCCTTTATTCTCACTACAGCATACTTAGTCTAGTCCTAACAAGAGAAGCAGCAGAAAACATTGGGAGAACCGACAAGGCAGTCTCACCAACCTACTTCAACACATAATTTCGGGACAAGGCAACGCGCCTCCTAACTGTTTACAGTGAGGCATGGTTCCAGCATAGCGTGGTCTATTGCCGTTTTCAAGCGCGTGCGATAAATGTAAATATACAGGACTTCTAATATGTTCTGAGGAGTGTATTATGGTCAATTGCGCAAAGTGTGGTAAAGATATTCCTGCAGGACAAGAAGTGAAGAAAGGCTTCCTAACAAAGAAAAGCTATCATAAGGAATGTGCACCCAAGTAGAGTCAATACTTACCAGTATTGCACAGGCACTTCCCTAACCTTTATCCTCTGAAGGCAATTATTTTCTTTTATCTTTTTTTCTTTATGAGCGGGGTTCAAAGTGTTCAATTCACGCGTGGCGTGGCGCTGGTGTTATGTGCCTGCTGGTGTGGATAGGGCTCGGGCTTTGGTTGGTTGGTTGGTTGGGGTAAAGTTTTATCGCGCACGCATCATTCGTGTCAAGACATCGTACGCTAACTAAGCCTATCTGGACTGTTGCCTTTCAAGTCTGGCAAGCTTTTTATCCTTACGCTGCTTTTCTCTTTCCTTCTTCTTCCGAGGTTGAGGGCGTTTTCGATCTTGTACTGATGTTTCTCCTTTCTTCCGCATGTAACCACCTACTTCTCACAAAAGAAAAAGATTCGTCTTCTTTCTTGATGAACGATTCTTCTCTTCAGGTATAACTAAGTCATTACGATTTTTATGGCTTGTCCCTTCCTCAGCAAATCGCACGTTAAGCGATCTGACAAATCCAACTGATCCATTATAACTTTAAGCTGTTGCGCGCCGCCTAATTCAAAAATGGAGAAACGACAGGGGGGGGAATAAAGCGCGCGCTATAAGAAAAAATGAAAAGAAAAATTGACGTGCACTGCGGGTGCACACGACGACTGACCTCTTTCAACCTCTTAGTTCTCAAATACAGGTCAGCAACGGTCACTTAGCAGGAGGATTTCAAATAGGGGAATGCACAGAATGACCAGACATGTGAGTGACCACTATGGCGAGTGATGAATGGTGTGTTGCAGTTTTCCAATGCACGCCGGAGAATGTCAGAGGTGTTCTTCTTGATTTCTATGGTTTCATGAAAGATGTTGAGGGTGTCAAAAGTCTTCATTTCCTGATCAGGGATCGCATCAAGAACGAGATTGTTGTCAGTTTTCGCGTGCTTGCAACGGAGAAAACCAGAGAGATTGTCAGGAGCAAGATGAACTACAAACTCGGAATTCTCGTTCCCGACAAGTTCGCAGTCGATCCTGACCCGCAGAGCTCGTTGAACAAATATGTTGCTTGGGGCACCGAAAAAAGAATGTCTAAGTCGGGTCTCGACAAGTTTCCGAATTCTGTAATCTTCTCAGCAAGATGAGTGGTTTAGTCATAGAAATGTTGAAGAAGGATTATTTCGGTTCTCGTGAGAGAGTTGAAATTGCCCATGTAATGTCTTGGATGCTTGGATGTACTGAGTACGGGAAAATGAGCCCAACTCACTGGGAACTTGGGTATTATGACCGAATAGAAGACAAGTGTTTTCCATACCTGAGACAAGACTTTCCACAAACCCAGAAATCTGAACCGTAGCTTCATGGACATACCGCGTGATGGCTCAACGAGCTCTTCGAGCTCACGACTGCCTACCTCCTTCTAATCTCTTAGTTCTTTCAAACCTCTCTGTTAGCGCGCGGCTTTTTGAACGTAAGGTTCAGGTTCCGAGAATCAGATGTGGCAGTGAGCAGTCTATTGTTCCTTGGACCCATTGATAGGCGAGATTCTTTCTTACCTGGAATTCCCTTAGTGCGCGCGCTGATTGAACTAATGATTGGTGTTTGTTTCTGG
>CAVZKL010000020.1:0-66414 GCA_963775895.1 Candidatus Bathyarchaeota archaeon
AACTTGGCCACAGCACGATGGCTGCTGCCGAGGTCACCTGTCACGACTGCCATGAGGTGCCGGCTGACTACGCCGGGGCGGTGGCGCACGAGGGCACCTTCGTACTGCGCAGCCCCACCCCGGCGCGCTGCCAGAAATGCCATGACCGGGAAGTGGCGCAGTTCTATCAGAGCCGGCACTCCCTGCCCGCCTACGTCGCCTACGCGGGCGCCCAGGACCTGTCGGAGCAGTTCCTGGCGATGTATCAGGCCATTCCCGAAGGCAGCTACGCGCCGGACAAGTTGCGCCATGCCCTATACGCCATCGAAGGTCCCGGAGTAACCCGCTTCCGCTTTTCTTGTTGACGATGCAAGAGAGAAGAAACTTGTCCATAGAAGAAATATCCTGAATTCAATACTGGCTAGAACCCAATTTGGTAGGTTTGCGGAAAGTTGTAGCCGAACCCAACCGAATCGGAAAGGAATCCAAGAATTTATATCCTTGAAGAGTTAGCCGTTGGGTAGGAGATTATTAAATCATCGAAGATGTGATGATAAGGATTTCAGTGTTGTGGATATTCGCCGCAGTAACAATGTTAGCTCACTACGCATTGTTGTTCTTTGAACCTGATGTTTTGCAGAAAACGGGTGCAAGTGCAGATGCTACGGCCCGCTTAGCGGTTGGAGAGGCGTTCGCTAACTGGCTGATTCCCATGACGATGGCTTTTCTTTCGGTGACCTTAGAGGGTTTTGCAAATCGTTATCTAAATATGGTTTTAGGCGGATTGTATATTCTCCTAAGCATATTCCACGTAGCAAGGTGCCCCATAATACACGTATCCAATAAGCCCTCAATTCACCAATTGCTGCTTGGCATTTCAACAGTTGTGGTAACTGTACTGATCTTCTGGTATGCATTGAATTGGCAGATTTCTTGAAGGAAAGGTGAGCCGCTTGAGTACGTTCGTTCTGGTTCACGGTTCATGGCATGGAGGCTGGTGCTGGAAGAAGCTCATGCCCAAGCTAGTTGAGCAAGGGCATGTTTGCGTTGCACCTACGCTTTCGGGCATGGGGGAACGTTTCCACATAGCGTCTCGCGGTATGGGTCTCTCGGTTCACATCCAAGACATAATCAATCTCCTAGAATTTGAAGATCTAAATGATGCCATCCTGGTCGGACACAGTTACAGCGGAATGGTCATCACTGGCGTTGCTGAAAGAAGTTCCCGTGTCAACAAACTGGTCTACTTTGATGCCATCGTGCCTGAACATGGACAAAGCATGTTTTCGCTGATGTCAGGCTTGGAAGATCAGTTCAACAGGAGCGTGGATGCCCGTGGAATGGTCCCCTCGTGGAAACCTGAGGATTTCGGCGTTACGGATCCTCGGGACATACAATGGATGAGATCACGCCTCAAGCCAATGCCGATTCTAACGCATCAGGAAAAGCTTGATGCCCCAAAAATGAAGGCGAAGAAACTTCCTCGCTATTTTGTGCACTGCACGCAGTTTGGACTGGGAGAGTTTGCGGAGAAGATACGGCGAGAGGGAGGAATGGTCTTCGACTTGGATACAGGGCACGATGCCATGATAACTGAACCCGAGAAGCTTTCATCGATTTTGGACAAAATAGCCTCTGCCTCGTAGGTTTCAACATGTGCCTATGGAAAACGTTCTGTGGAAAAGTTGTACCAGAACCGAGATAGACTGTTTTGTTGGGGTTGGGTTGGGGGAAAAGTTTTATCCCGCGCGCGCAAGCAGAAACATTCGAAGTGGCCACATAACACCAGAGAACCAGAAAGTTCAAATTGTGAAGAGAATTTTGAGACCTTAAAACAAAAAAGAGTCTTAAATGATTATCCAAGCGTCTGGATTTTGATATAACACTTTGGCATTCCCTTGCCACAGCATGTCCGCCAGTGCCAGAAATTGTTTGCGTGAAAGCCTTTTCATCATGCCACTCGCCAAAAGCCTTTGTGGCGAATCTTAATATAAACGGCGTTGTTAGGAGGAAAACATGTCTGAAACGGATATATCAACCCTGTCGCACCTTTTCAGCTGTTGAACAGCTGCCCCAATGCTCTTGGTCATTGAATCGGACACGTGAATGATTCACTGTTGGCTTGCGCGAGAGCTCTTGTTCTTGCGAAAGGCCAGGAAATGTCTCTTCAATCGCATGGTTAAAGGTATGCCTCTTCCAAACGGTTCACATCTGCCTTTTTTTATCGCGCTAATTATGTCGTCTGGATTCGCCTTGGCATCGATCGCCGTGTATGCGAACCCTATTTCCGGTGCGTAGTGGGCATCACTTCCGGCGACGCGGGCGATTGAGAGTTTTGAGGCCAGCTTTTCACTGCGGTTAACAGAGTATCGAAAAGGGATTGCCGACGAGTTGATAACTTCGATGGCATCGAATTTTGAACTGACCCGTTGACCCAGACTTCCCCTGTTGCCACCTCCGCTGCCCTTGAAGAGTGAGGATGGATGGCAAGCGATGGCAATTCCCCCTGAATCATGGATTTTTTCCACTGTCTCTTCAGCTGTCAACCCTCTGGGCACGGCTTTCCCAACGTTGAGTCCAACGATGTGCCCGTCGAGGCTTGAGACTTCCATTCCAGGAAGGATCAGGAAGTCGATCCTACTACAGATCTTGAGTGCGCTGTCAAGGCAATCGTGATCCGTCACCGCAACGCCATCCAGTCCGCGTTTTCTTCCGTATAGCGCAAGCTCTTCTGGTTTTATCGTGGAATCTATCGAGCACACGGTGTGGACGTGCAGGTCTATTTTTAGTGGCAAGATTTCAAAGCCTTGACATGATTTCAAACGGTTTTGCTCAGTTTTTCTCTGACCTTTTCGAGTCTTTCTGCCAATTCCTCTGGGCTGTCTTCGATTTTCTTGAACAGAGGCGTAGCTTTCTGAATTCTGTGGCCAAGGGGCAAAGGCTTCAGTGCTTCGTCCCAGTTCTTTTCTTCCACTTTGCCGGACAAGTTCAGAGTCGTCCATATTTCTTGGGCAGCAAACGGGATGAACGGTGATGACGTCACTGCGAGAGCTTTGACGAATCGGGTCGCTAATGAAAAAATGCTAGCTGCTTTCTCTTTGTCCTTCTTTATGAGGTTCCACGGTTCCTTTTCGTTCAGGTATTGGTTTCCGACGCGACTTACACTTATGATGGTGTTTGCTGCTGATTGAAGCTTACACGCTTCCAGCTCTCTTGCAGCTACTTGCACTTTCTCTTCGAGTGTCTTCAAGACTTGAATCGAATCAGAGTCAGAAGGGCTTGTCTGAGGAACGATACCGTCAAACTTTGAATTTACGAAGGTCAACGTTCTATGGACGAAGTTGCCGAAAGTGTCGTTCAGGTCGGCGTTGATTCGTTCAATGAAAACGTCCCATGAAAAGTTCGAGTCTTTGGTCTCGGGCCTAGTTGCGATCAGGAAGTACCTCCAGTAATCGGCTGGAAACAGTTCCAAAGCTTCATCCATCCATATCCCCACCTTTTGGCTCTTGGAGGCTTTCAATCCTTTAAACTGCAGCCATTCGGTGGCCGACACCTGCCATGGCAGGTTGTAGTTTTCGCCCGAAGCCAGAAGCAGGGCGGGCAAGATTATCGTGTGGAAGGGGATGTTGTCTTTTCCTATGAAGTAGTACGTCCTAGCTTCTTTATTGAACCAATATTCTTTCCAGCCATCTGGCCTCGCCGCGATTCCTGAAGTACTCGATCGTTGCTGAAACGTACCCCAAAACGGCTTCAACCCAAACGTAGATGCTCTTTTTTTCCGCACCTGGAAACGGTGCCTGAATGCCCCAGCTCACGTCACGGGTTACTGCCCGAGGCTTCAAGCCTTCCTTCACGAAATTTAGGCTAAAATTCCTTGTGCTGCTCGCTAACTGCTGATTGCTGAGAAGGTACTTGGTGATTTGTTCGGAGAGTTTGGGCAGGTCGAAATACCAGTGTTTGGTCTGTCTTATCACTGGTTTACTCTTGCAGATTGCGCAGTACGGCTCTATCAAAAGCGTCGTTTCAAGAAGTCTGCCACAGTTCTCGCACTGATCTCCGCGAGCTCGCTCGTAACCGCAGTATGGACATTTTCCTTCAACGTACCTGTCCGGCAGGAACCGACTGCATTTTTCGCAGTAGAGCATCTCAGTTTCCTGGGCGAATATGTATCCGCGATCATAGATTTCCATCAACAGTTTCTTGACAAATTCTTTGTGTACCGGATTCTCAGTCCTCGTGTAGTTATCGAATGAGATCCCCCACGCCTTCAGGAGAGCGACGATCTTGGCATGGTTTCGGTCAGTCATCACCTTTGGCGAAACGCCTAACCGCACGGATTCGACCTCAACGGGAGTTCCGTGTTCGTCTGAACCGCTCACCATGACAACGTCTTCACCTTTAAGTCGACTGTATCGTGCAAACACGTCCGCAGAAAGAACGGAACCCACCAAGTTGCCAAGATGCGGAAGGCTGTGCACGTACGGCCACGCTGAGGTTACTAGAGTTTTACGTCTCAATACATACTCAACATCCGTTAACGTTTCAGTAGAGGATTAGAAGTTCTATTACTTAGATAAAGCGATTGCAAAGAAGCATTAATTTTCAAGCGCCTTATCAATCAGCTTCAAGTCTTCATGCAGTTGCTTCTGACCCTATCGCAAGCGCGCGAAAGAAGATTAAAAGACGAAAGTTAACGTTTACCTCTTTTTTGATTGTGCGCACCATCTCATCCGCGAATGATGGCTCATGAAGAGGCACAAAAAGTTGAAGCAGTTTTGGAGAGACTCGGTTTCAAAATCGACTATAAAGAGTAGTTATTCTGCGCCTGCTTGTCCTTATCATGGCGTTGAATATATTCTTTAAGGGCTTCCTTTATGACTTGGCTGAGCGCGCGCTTGTACGCATTTCAACTTTCTTTTAGCGTCTGCAGTTCCCTACGTTGTGCAGTCTTTGTTGTCTTCCTTTGCTTTGCATTGAGGGCAGAGATGTGACCTTGGTCGCCGGCGCGGGCTCGACATCTTTGCGTAGATGTACAAGGGATATTGAGTACAGTTCTTGCACCAGTGCCAGTTGTCATAATCACTTCCCTTTACATAATCCACCATTCACATCATCGCAGAACCATTCTGTATCAACCCACTATTTCTGCATGTCGCCAATAGCGCGCGCTACCTCTTGCCTAGTAGCCGTTTTTTTATCCATATCAAGCTATTTTTTATTTTTTTAAAGATAAAAAATGGATTATGACTCATCATTTTATCTCCTTTATGATTTTTGCCGGAATACCGTTTCTCGGAACCCTTCAACTTCGGAGCGAATACGGACTCGTATCTCGCAACGCGCCTAAAAGCCTTGGCGCGCGCTTCTCTCCGCGAGCTTCATTGTCATACGCCTGTCACTATGGTGTCGAAACTGAAATCTGTGATTCCGCTTATGTTTGCAGAGACTGACAGAGTAAGAGTGGCTGTCGTGACTGTCTGAGGTTCCAAGACCTGTCCTTCTCGGTTCCAAGCTAATGTCATATATTCAGATGCGTTTGCTGGATTCCAATTCCGAGTTGTTAAGTTCAGCTTGACGGCTGAGCTTCCTTCGTTTCGAACATAGAGTGTAACGCTGCTTGCAGCTCCTGGGGAAAACAGTCCCCAATCAACGGCAACCGTTGTATTGGTACACGCATTATCCCAGTACAAGCCAAGGTTAACTGCCTTCAATTTCCCCTGATTCGGAACTGCTTTTCTGTTGGAAACAGCCTCGACAACGGCAATGGTTGCGGTAGCCACCAGAACCGCTATAGCCAATGCTGCTACAGGAAAGAGCCTATTCCTATGCTGAACTGTCAAATGAATTCGCCATCAATACCAATTATATTGAGTCTTAATAAACATTATTTCGTGAACGCCCAACACAAAAACACGTCAAATCCGAACCAGAGTTGCTTAACTAGGGGCGCAATGAAGATTTTGTCGATGCCTTTGCGGGCGCGCGAAGGTGACTTTAACGTCGCCTAACTTAGACTATTCGTTTTTCGCATTTCATACGAACGTTTTGATCCGCTTGTCCTTGCTGCTTGGAGTCAACAGGCATTACAAGTTTCGCCTATTTTGACGATGTCATTCAGCACTGCCTGCGCTGTCTGTTCCGGACCTTGAAACCGTACGGAGATGAAAACCTGTTGTGATTTCTTGAAATTCAATTTCAACCCCATATCCCCGCCGTTAACAGTGGTCAATGGGTCATCCTGTGCGATGATCTTGGGACCTACGGACAACCTCAACCTGTTTCCTTCCCTGGCAATCTCGCACAGCAGTTTCACTTTCTTGTTCAACGTTTCAGCCTTCTCGATCAACCCTTCAACATCTCTTATCCCTCGGACCTTGACGTCTTCGAGTTTTGCGTTCATCTTGAACAGCGAATTCGCCAGTATGACCACTTTTCTGGCCGCATCGACACCATCAACATCGTCCGCACTTTCTGTCTCAGCCCAACCGTCTTTGATTGCTCGTTTCAATGCTTCCTCGAAAGTTCTGCCCTTTTCCATCTCACCTATCATGAAGTTTGTCGTTGCGTTCAGAATCCCCTGCAAGCACAGAAGTTCATCAACCTTGAAGCACGAATCAACCATGCAAAAAACAGGCAGATGAGCAGCTACAGTCGCCTCATAAAGAAGCCTGACACCGTTTCTTTCTGCCAGTTCCACGAGCTCCTTGTAGTTCACTACGAGTGGACCCTTGTTTGCAGTAACCACATTCTTCTTCATCATCAAAGCGGTTTTGATGTGAGAAAGCCCAGGTTCGCCCGAAAACGTTGACGGCGTCAGTTCAACCACGACATCGCTGGCTACGTTCTTGATGGCTTCGATTGCACCGCACGTTTGGAACGTACTTGTCGAGAATCTTCAATCCATCGTGCTTACGTTTCAGAACTTCATCCAGCTCCAAGCCTTCTCTGTCGATTGCCGTTCCCTTTGAATCAGAAATAGAAACCACTTTGACTGGAATTCCGAGCAGCTCTAGAGCATCTTCTTTCTCTCTTATCAGTCCAACGAGGTTTCTGCCCACGTTGCCGAAGCCTATCAGTTGTATTCTCATGCGATAGCCGTTGTTCCAAGAGGTATTTTAGACTTGGCGCCCTCGCAATGGTTAGGGAACCGAAAAAGATTTTTGCGCTGAGTGCCGTCTGAATTTGGGGAGCTGTCGTGGATAGTCTTGAAGAGTTTAGACGCTACCGTGAGCGCATGAATTCTCGGATACTTTCGAGCGGAAATCTTGGGATCAAGCGGTTCTTTGCTTTGGACTCTAGAGCATATGAAAAGGGAGTTCTAAGTACCAAGACCAAGGAGTTGCTCGGGCTGGTCGCGTCCACGGTTCTGCGTTGTAATGACTGCATCACAAGTCATTAAAGAAGAGTAATGATAACCTCTTATGGGCTCTTTTTGACTGTCATAGTGCTCCCGGTGAGGTGAGTTCTAGAGACGGAACTTCCTTCTCGCGGCAAATACCACTGACGAGCCTATTGCTATTGCGTAGATCACGTAGGGTGTTGTTACAGAAAACAATTCTGTAGGCAGTATCTCTCCTCCAACCGTTGCGGGGCTGGAGTTGGGTGCTTTGTCATAGATTTGAACGAGCTCTGGTGTGTAGTATAATGGTGTTTCAAGCGTGTATACCATCCAGTTAAACGATTGAGGATTTCCTATGTCATTCAAAGATATGTTGGCGCTGATCACTTTGTCGTTCTTCTCGATCGTGGTTATGTTAACCATATTGCCTGAAGTGGCGTTGATAAGCACGCGTAAAAACCAGGTGTCGTTGACAGGCGAATATGCTCCTGCGATAGCATAATCGATCCCCAAGTTGTTAGTCAAGAGTGGCTGGGTGGATCCAGTCGACTGATTCTTGTCAGTGTCGAACATAAAAACATATTCTAGAACATTGAATTCTGGAATGCCTAATCCCGGTATCACGCCGTCCATGGTCATGTTCATCAGCAGCATGGAATCTTCTTGAACAATAGACGCCGAAACTATGTCTGTGCAAGCGTGCCCAGAAACAGGATTTCCTGATGCGTCAAACCAATCTCCAACAGGGTCAAAGATATTTTGACCTTGCGAAAATGCGATTGAAGTCAATCCAAGCACACATAAAAAAGCAATTCCGGCAACCAAGTGTTCTTTTTTCAAGGATTTCACAACATTATGTTATCGGTTCTATAGCTGTTCCCTTATATGATTTGTGGACGATGCGCGCAGGGCTCTTTTTATTCCTTTTTCACTTTAACTTGTCTCTCTGCTTTTGCGAAATGTTGTTTCGGGTTATGCCCTATTAAAGCCAAGAATGTCGTGTTAACGTGACAAACGATGTCTTCCGCTAAATGTCCAAAATGCAATTCAAACATGAACGCTGACAAACATCTTCACGCGTTGGGTTGCGACGTGGAATTGGTCAAAGGTGGAGCCTTCCGAGATGAAACGATTGAAACGCGTTACTGCGAAAACTGCGGTTACATAGAGCTTTACAGAATTGCAAAGAGGTGAAACCTAGGTGACGCAAGCTCGCGCTTGCCAAATTTCTCTTATTACATTGCCCACTTTTTTGAATTCATCGTAGGTGAATTGGTATCTTTCATTTCCCGGCTGAAAGTTCTCGCACGGCATTCGCAAACTTGGACGCAGGCGCTTCCATCCGTACGCCTCGCGTGTTGAAATGAGTGGGCGTGACTCGGAGACCATTTCTCTTCAGGTATTCGATCACTTTTGCGACTGGTGGAACTGGCAGGTTTAGAGCGTCGCACATGTCGTCGACCACGAAGTAGCTTGGTGGACCATCAGACTCTTGTTCTATCAATTGCAGAGTCTTTTGTATTCGAGCTCCGAGTCGGAGTCTTCTTGTGTGAGCTTCTTCTTGCATCATTCTGCAGAATTCACGGTCACTTATCTTGCCGATCCAAAGAGGACCTGCCAGACTCAAAGTTGAGCCACACTCGCTGCATCTTCGATCGTGTTCAACCCAGAAGGGCCCTCGCACGATCTCTCTGTGGAAGCACCTGAAACAATGAAGAATGAAACCCATTTTCTTTATACTTTCGTCAGCGTTACTAGCGCCATACTTGATCTTTGCGTAGACCCTGACGTAGTGCTCACCACGGTGGCTGAAGATCACATCGATTCCAACGTCATGCTTCGCTGCAACGGTTGCCAGGCACCCGGCCAGTAGCCTCAGAGCAAGCTCATGACAGTACTCTGTTCGCAAAGGTTTTCCGCCGTATTTTCTGATGCAAGCCTTGGGATGGACGCCTGACAAAGACGCCATGTCTGTAGCAGTGAGAGCGATTAGCCCGTTGTTGCGGGAAGCCCGAACGGCCGAGTCCAAGTGACGGACGGGAGAGCCGAAAGGATCTATATCGATGACGTCGAAACGTCTGCGCGGCACGCTGTGACTGCTCAGAAGCAAGTTGGCCTCTTTCTTCTTCACGGTAGCAATTTTGCCGACATCGTTGATCTGCACGTTGTAAGCGGCCAGCCTGTAGGCTCTTTCGTTGATGTCACCCATCTCAACCGATCTAACGCCCTTGAGTTCTTTTGCGAATCGCACCCCTCTTATGCCGCAGCCTGTCAGGGGCTCACATACGTCAATGTCGCAACCTAGGATTTTCTGATGCGTTTGCACAGTTAGAACAGCAATGTCCCGATTGAACTCCATGACAGGATTGTAAAAGACTGGAGCTTTGGAAGGCGCGTAGTCACTGGGTTTCTGGACGAACGCAGCAAGCTTGGGGACAAGTACGTCGACTCCGCCTTCTTTCACCATCTCTGTTGGATAATCCGGTTTGGAGTGTTCAGAAGCCATTTCTTTGTTGGTCCCCGTTTATGGTTACGCAGAAACTCTTTAAGGGATATTAGATTTCTGGTTTAGATCGGGGGAACCATGAAGAAGCGGTTGTTTCTTATAACAGGCAGTCCCGGTGTTGGCAAGACAACGGTTCTTCTGAAGATCGTTGATGCTCTGAGGGCGAAAAGCAAAGTTGTGGGTGGGATGGCAAGTCGGGAAGTTCGGTCAGCGGGAAGCAGGATTGGTTTTGAGCTAACGGATTTGAGCAGTGGAAGAAGCGGCTGGCTTGCGAGGGTAGACCAAGAACAGGGTCCCATCGTTGGCAAGTATCGTGTAAACCTTGAAGACATTAACAGCTTGGGAGCGAGTGCGATAATGCAGGCTGTTGAGAAGTCGGACGTAGTAGTCATCGACGAGATTGGACCGATGGAGCTTCTTTCACAGCAATTCAAACAATCGGTAATGAAGACGCTCGAAAGCAACAAACCAGCAGTTTGCACTGTTCACTGGAACATGAAGAACCAACTGGTAGACGAGACAAAACGAAGGGTTGACGCTGAAACCTTCGTCGTCACCTACGAAAACAGAGATCGCCTGCATGAACAACTTGTCGAAAGAATAATGGATCTGCTAGCGCAGAAGGAAACGAACAAAGAATTATAACTCAAGAGCAAACTAAGCTCTTTGAATGGGCTGATGTTGATGCTCATCGCAGGAGTGGACGATGCAGGACGCGGCGCAGTGATTGGACCCCTCGTCATAGCGGGAGTTGTCCTCGAGGACAAGGATTTGCCCAAGCTCAAGGAAATCGGCGCCAAGGATTCGAAGCTTCTGTCTCCGCACAGACGCGAAGTTCTCTCGGAACAGATCAGGAAGATCGTTAAAAAATACGCTGTGCTGAAACTTCAGCCTGACGAGATAGACGTTGTCGTGCAGAGCGGGAGGAAGCTTCACAAACTGAATTGGTTGGAAGCTCACACCATGGCCCGCGTTATAGAAGAACTCAGGCCAGACAAAGTTTACGTTGACGCTTCAGACGTTCTAGAGGAACGGTTTAAACAGCACATTCTGGAGTGTTTGCCATTTGAGGTGGACATAGTATCTGAACACAAGGCGGACCGGAACTACGTGGCAGTCTCCGCCGCTTCGATAATTGCAAAGGTTGAAAGAGACAGAGAAATCACGTTACTGGCTCAGGTTTATGGAGATTTTGGATCGGGCTATCCTTCGGATCCGCGGACCATTCACTTTCTGGAATCACTGATGAAAAAAGCGGATGAATATCCTGAATTTATCAGGAAATCATGGAAACCTGCAAAGAAAGTAAAGGATGGAAGACGGATCACATCAGAGCAAACTCGTTTGATCTAAGAAAAAAAGTCTTCAGGATGCTTTATTCTGGAAACCTCTTCAGAGCTTATGCAAGGAATATTCTTTTCCTGTGGCCTTCGTCCATCCGTAATCAGTACTGGACGTGCTTTAAGGACCCGACTTATGCTTAGAATTTCCTGAATGCGTCTTCCGAGTACCCGCTCTTCTGTGTCTGTGACCCCACCGATTATGAGCGGTTTTTCTTCCGTCACATTCAAGAGGAAATCGAAAGGTGCCTTTCTGACTGCCGTGATGTTAAGCGGAGAGAGTTTTCTGAAGATTCTGCTCAGCAACTTGTTTTTTGCAAATACGCGTTGAGCTGTTTTCAGCAGACGAGGTTTAGGTCGAATCTTTGGGTGCTCAAAGATGTCAATTGGCCGTGCGACTGGAATTTCGAGTGCACGCATCAAATTATAGGCCACAGTTACTGATGCTTTGGCCAATCCTCGCTCATAGCCGTAGACGGTTCTTCGTGATATGCCCGCCATTTCAGCTACTTCACCTATTGAGAGCCTGAGCTCTTGTCTTCTCTTGCTCAATGCGTCTCTGTCAATTTCAACGTGATATCCGCCTGGGCTGGCTTGCACCAATGGGCGAACGTTGTTGATGATGAAGTTTTCGAAGGTCTTAGAGTTGATCGCTGTGATGTTGTACCTAGTATAGACCGTGTCTTCTTCTAGGGATCTTTCTCGAGCGTCTTCGCCAACTATTAATGGAGCAGCTGAGAAGTGGTCCGTGATGCCTACGAGTTCCTGCGAGTCTTCCAGGGTCACGTTTCCGATGTCTGGCTGAATTCTGACGAAGACGACTGTTTTCTCTCTTCGAGCCACGAAATCAAAACAACTTGGACGAGAGATGCACCGTTCTGAGACGGCAAAGTTTGCTTCTTTGAGCATAGCTTCTACGGCTGCAAAGTGCTCCTTTCCCCCATAAGCCATTGAATCGCCATTAGAAAGCGGAACTATTTTGCAGGATATAAACATGCTAGTTGCCCCAGATCCCCTTTGCGTTCACGATCTACTGGTTAATGAAGCGCCGAATAATAGTTTAAACCTGTCACATTTGGGCGACTATCATCGCGTGAGCTTTGTCATACGGTTCCAGATGCACCACTTGCTCTATTCGAAAACCCTGGCGTTTCAGAACTCTTACTTCTTGTTCGTAGACTTGTGAGGGTTCTTTGGTCACGTCTATGCTCTGGGCTTTCACGGCAAGCATCACCCATCCTGATTCTTTGAGAAAGTGTTTGGCGTTGTCCGCCAGAACCTTTGCTTGTTCTGGTTGGGCAATGTCGCAGTAGATGTCGTCGACTTTTCCTCGTATGAACATGGCATATTTCTCTGGAAAACGAGCGTCTTCAAGTATGGGCGACATGTTCGTTCTGTAAGGACACACGTTGTCAACAAGGTCTCTTATGGATCTGGAAGCGAACTCAACGCAATACACGTGCCCCTTTTCTCCGACTATGTCTGACACGTGGCTTGCGGTTGTGCCCGACGCTGCGCCCAAGTAGAGAACCGAATGGTTAGGTTTGATTGGAACAGTCTCCAACCCCTTGAGAATGGCACCTGCGAGTTTGCTCCGGAACGCGTCCCAGACCCGGTACTCTGTACCTTCATATCTTATGAGCCTTTCACCGTAAACGTTTCTTCCAGGCGAAAGGTTCTTTGTAGCCAGTCTCTGCGAACCATCTTCTAGAGTTAGGTTGTATATTCCTGCAAACTTCGGGTGATGTTTGATCTTAACGTTCACGTCTGAATTTTCTCCGCTTGTCACGTCTTTGCCTTTCGTATCTGGGCGGTTCACGTCTGGGTTTTGGCGGTGGCAGCGGTGGAGGTTGATCGTATTTCTGGTGTATCTCATCGATGCGTCTGTCCATGTCCGTTTTCAGTTCAGCGCCTATGTGTCTTCCACCGAAGGCGTCTGCTCTTGCCGCGATGGCCAATTTTCCGGCTACGGCTCTTGCGATTTTCCCTCTCTGCCACTTCTTTGCATCGTGCAGCAGAGTGTGTTGAAAAATCAGTCCGTGTTTCGGTGGTCTTGTACCCGTCTTGAGCGATCGGAAAAGTGCTTTTTCAGCTCCCAAGACTTGAATGGTGCTTGCGGGCCTCTTGGCGAGGTTCATTAATCCTCCCGAAATCGCAATCAGACGAGCGCCCAGAAGTGATCCGACGAGGAATTTGATGTTAGGTGCAACCTCTTCCATGGTCGAGTCCAAGTATTTTTCGAAGTTGTCTCTGAGTTTATAGAGGCCGAGTATGTCTTGGCACAAAGTCTGAATCTGTTTCAGGTCCATCTCTTCAAGGTCCGCACCCATCGATTTTTCAGCCACTTTCGCTATTGCCTCGGCCTTGGCCTTTTGCACTTCTTCTTTTTCGAGATTCTCAACCGTGAAGTTGTCCTTGCTACCGAGGTCAACGACGAGTCTGGCGTAAGTTTCGTGCTTTTCCAGTAAACGATCCAGCTCAGGAAAGTGTATGCCGTACCATTCTCGCACTCTCGCCATGAGCATATTTATCGTCTTGTCCAATTCGTCCAAGCTCTGAATGGCTTGAGCAACGACAAGATCTCTCTTCTCAACCGCTCCCTTCACTCGGAGCTTTGTGAGTTCGACCGTAACGTTGTGAGTCCACAAGTTGAATTCTTCAAGGTCTTTCACGAACCCTGATTTGATCGCGAACTTTTCGGGTTGAGAACGGAGAAGCTCACCCGCTTCGGAAGGCGTGGCAATTTCCGTTTGAACGTTGAGCTTCGCTTCTGCTTCCTTCGCGAGGTTCGCGTTTTCGAAAACAAAAGTGTCATAGCCTTTTTGTTTCAGCGCGTTGATCAGGCTGGAGACTTCGTTGCTCGTCTTTCCAGCTTCTATTTTGATCAGTGTTCTCACCGTGGTTTGGGGCTTTTTCGGGAACAGTGTTGTGGCTATGAGTTTGTTTTCGCTGTCAAAAGCGAGTACACCGAACGTGCTTTCGATTATGGTCACTTTCATCCGAACGCCTCAGAACTACTATTGCTAGGGTCAGCACTAATAAAGACTTACGTGGAAACGAAAAGAGTTCGCAGACGCGAGTTTAGGAGAACTAATATAAGTGGTGATCGTAACAAAAGGCTGGCCAAGGTGGGCAAACGTTGAAAGACGCCGGTCTAAACGTCAATTTGGCGGGCTTAAAACTCGCCAATCCGACGATGCTGGCTTCCGGAATCCTTGGGTATTCGGCTGAGACTTTCGAAACCATTGCCAGAGGCGGCGCAGGCGCAGTTGTGACCAAATCAGTCGGAATGAAACCGCGCGAGGGGTTTGCCAACCCGACAGTTGTTCAAGCGGATTCTGGACTGATCAACGCGATGGGGCTTCCAAACCCAGGAATAGAGGGGTTTGTAACAGAAATTCGTCAGGCAAAGAGGATCTTAAATGTCCCCTTGGTCGTGAGTGTTTACGGCTTCTCTGCAGAAGAATATGCTTCTGTGGCGAGTAAAGCCATCGGAGCAGGTGCCGATGCGATTGAGGTCAATGTTTCTTGTCCCCACGTTTGCGAGACAGGTTCGGAGATAGGTCAGAACCCAAAACTTCTCACGCAAGTCGTTCGCAAAGTCAAAGCAATCGTGGGCAAACCTGTCTTCGCAAAGTTGTCGCCAAACGTGACTAGCATGGTGGAAATTGCGGAAGCCGCACAGATGGCTGGAGCAGACGCATTGACGATCATGAACACTGTAAAGGCTTTGGCAATAGACGTTGAAACGATGATGCCGATATTGGCAAACAAGGTCGGTGGTCTTTCAGGGTCAGCCGTGAAACCCGTTGCGCTCAGGCACGTTTACGAGGTTTACGAACGGGCCAACGTGCCAATCATAGGATGCGGTGGAATAAGCGATTGGCGTGACGCCGTTGAATTCATGCTCGCGGGCGCATCTGCCGTCCAGATAGGCACTGCCATAGCCATCAACGGACCCAGCGTATTCCGGAACGTCACGAGGGGAATTGACACGTACTTGAAGAAGAAAAGGTTCAGGAGTGTGAAGGAAATTGTCGGGTTATCACACCGCAGCTAACCTTCTCAGGACAACGCAACTCATAAGCGTGAAATCAGTGAGCCCGACAGTCAAGACGCTTGTCGTTCAGGGACAAAGAATGCGCAAGAGCCAAGCCAGGTCAATTCCTGATGCTCTGGATTCCAGGCGTCGACGAGATTCCCTTCAGCGTACTGGAAGCTTCCGAAGATGGAGTCGTCTCTGTGGCAGTCAAGAAAGTGGGCGAAGCAACAAGCGCTTTGCATGAGAAGAAGAAAGGCGACACGGTAGGTGTTCGAGGCCCCTTCGGCAACAGCTTCAATGCAAAAGGAAGAAAGCTGCTCATGGTCGGAGGAGGAACTGGAGTAGCTCCGCTTCTCTTTCAGACCAGAAGAACGATCGCCAAGAATGCTCACACGACCTTTGTTCTGGGGGCAAAGACAAAGAGCGAACTGCTCTTCTTGACCGAACTCGAGAAACTTCCGAAAAACAACTTCCGCCTGGTGACTTCAACGGAAGACGGAAGTTGCGGCATCACAGGGCTTATGTGTCGAGCCTGTGGACGGGATCTTGTCGAAAGAGAAGTTTGACATGATCTTTGCTTGTGGCCCTGAAAAGATGATCGTTAAGGTTTTTGAGCTGGCTGAAAAGTATCATGTCCGTTTTGAGGCGAGTCTGGAACGTCTGATGCGGTGCTCAATCGGGCTCTGTGGAAGCTGTGTAATCGGCAAGTATAGGGTCTGTGCTGATGGACCTGTTTTCACTTTCAAACAGCTGAGAGAGATGAGGGGCGAGCTGGGAGTTACGAAGCGAGATCGTTACGGACGAAAAGTCCCCGTAGATTGACCTAGCTTCAGACTACTTTCGAGCGTGCTCCTTGATGAGAGACTGAGTCAAAAGGCTGGAAAACTCGCTATCTGATAAGGAAGAGCAAAGGTGCAGTCGCTATTTTTATTAATCGAAACGAGGAAAGTGAGGTCTCATGAAGGCTGAAATCGGACTTATCGGCGGATCGGGTCTCTACGACCCGACACTTCTCAGCAACGTCAAGGAGATAAAGGTACACACCCCTTATGGGGCACCTTCTGATGCGATCTCCATCGGAGAATTGAAAGGAAAACGCGTAGCATTTCTGCCGCGCCACTCAAAAAAGCACACTATAAGACCGACCGACGTCAATTCGAGGGCAAACATTTTCGCCTTCAAGAAACTCGGCGTTCAAAGGATAATTTCAGTCTCAACGGTCGGTTCTTTGAGGGAAGACTTCAAACCCGGAGACATAGTGCTCATCGATCAGTTCATAGACAGAACGACCAAGCGGGAGCAATCATTCTATTCGGGTAAGAAGGTGTGCCACATATCGGTGGCCGAACCAATGTGCCCCGAGCTCAAGCGAATTCTGGTGAAAGCCGCGAGCGACATAGGCGTCGATGTCCACGATGGTGGCACCTACGTTTGCATCGAAGGACCACGATTCTCGACGAGAGCCGAATCAAAACTGTTCAGGACATGGGGCGCGGACGTTGTGGGTATGACTCTCGTCCCAGAATGCGTCCTTGCCCGAGAGGCCGAGATATGCTATTCCACAATTGCAACAGCCACAGATTATGATGCATGGAAAGAAAAGCCGGTCAGCGCGGACGCAGTCCTGAAAATAATGAGGGCGAACGTGGAGAAGGTCAAGAGATTGGTCGTTGAAGCAGTCCCAAAGATACCGAGAGAAAGAAAATGCGAATGCAAAAACGCATTGCGCAATGCACTGGTTTGAATTACTCGTGCGGTTGGGAGTAGAAAAGTGGAACAACTGGATCTGAAATCAAAAATACGGCGAATAGCCGAATTCAGAGGTGTGGTGTTTTGGGACATCACTCCACTTCTGAAAGATAAGCGGGCCTTTCGAGAATCTGTAAAACGGATTGTGAATCACTACCGTGACAAGAAGATAGACGTCGTGGTGTCGAGTGAAGCCAGAGGCTTCATCTTAGGGGCACCGGTTGCCTACGAGCTTGGGGTCGGTTTTGTTCCAATCCGAAAGAAAGGCAACCTGCCTTCAAGCACGGTGAAGCTTACTTACGAAAAAGAGTATGGACCCGACACGATAGAGATCCATGAAGATGCAATCGAGCCAGGGCAGAAGGTTCTGCTTTTTGATGATCTGCTGGCCACTGGTGGAACGATCAAAGCCAACGCGGAATTAGTTGAGAAACTGGGCGGAAAGATCGTTGGCTTGGGTTTTCTGATCGAGCTTGAGTATTTACACGGAAGGGAGAATCTCGAAGGAAAGTATGAAATATTCTCCATCATAAACATCAAGACTCCTGATGGATGATTGGCCCACCCAGTCAGATCACACTCGTCCAACATTTGCACGCAGGCAAACAGTAGACTTTAAAGAATGCCCATCATTATTCTCCTGAACCTCGAGTATGAATTGTCATGTCTGAATTTGGTTCAAGTCACGACTCTCATTCTGACAAAGCTATCGTAGCGGAGCATCTGTGCAAAGTCTTCGACGTTACGAAGGGTTTTCTTCGGCGAACAAGAAGCCAGGTTGTCGCAGTCAAGGATCTTTCCTTCGAGGTTGACTATGGCGAACTGTTCGGTGTGATTGGCCCGAACGGGGCGGGGAAGACGACGACGATCAAGATGTTGACGACCATGCTCCTGCCCACGTCCGGCAGGGCAATCGTGCTGGGTTATGATTGCCAGAAAGAAGTCACCAAGGTCAGAGAGAGAATAGGTATCGTCTTAGGAGGCGAAAGAGGACTTTACACCCGGGTTAGCGCAGTGGAAAATCTCAACTATTTTGCTGACCTTTATGGAGTCCCGAAGAGTGTCCGTGATAAGAGAGTGAGAGAACTCTTAGAATTCATGGGGCTTTCAGACAGGGCACACGACCGTGTGGAGACTTTCTCCAAGGGTATGAAACAGAGGCTGCACCTGGCGCGAGGGTTGATCAACGACCCTGAAATCATCTTTCTAGACGAGCCCACGCTTGGGTTGGATCCCGAGATTTCGATAGAAACAAGGCGCATGATCAAGGAACTGGTCGAGAAAGGTAAGACCATCCTGTTGACTACGCACTACATGTTTGAAGCAGACGAGCTCTGCAAAAGGGTAGCGGTCATCAGAAATGGCGAAATTGTCGCTCTCGACACTCCTTCCGGACTCAAGAAGTACGTGATGGACACGAGCGTCGTGGAAGTTGAAGGCTTCGGAATTACAGAAAAGGAAGTCGCCAGGTTCAAAGAAATTCCAGACGTCGTGTCAGTGAGCGCTGACTTGGGCGAGAATAAGCAGGTCCTGAAACTTCAGACACCCAAGGGTTCCGAAATAATCGCTGAGGTGCAACAAATACTGAAGAACTGCAAAATATACGACATAAAAATAAAGGAACCCACGCTTGAAGACGCTTACCTGCGACTCGTGGAGGGTTAGGGGAAGCCGTTAATGCCGCAAACTATGAGAGTCATATACAGCCGCGTTCAGGATGGCCATGCTTCATTGGATGGCAGATCCGCAGTGGGTCATTCCGAACATCATCGCTCCTTTTGTCTTCACCACGGTAGCTCTAATGCTGTTCAAAGATTCAGCGGGACCATTCGGTTTGTACGCTGTTTTGGGCGGAGGAATGATGGGCATGTGGGGCAACACCATATACTCTTCGGGCTTTGCCATTGAATTTGAAAAATGGCAGGGGACCCTTGAGGAAGTTATCGCGGCGCCTGCAAAGCTCATTCACGTGATGACTGGAAGAGCCATTTCAAACGCCCTCTTCGGCCTCACGAACATGCTGGCCGTACTGCTTATCGCCGAAGCAGTTTTCAGGGTGCCCCTTGGAATAACTGATCCATTGCTTTTCTCGGTGTCATTGATTCTCACGCTCCTTTCAGTTTCAGCCCTTGGATTAATATTCGCTTCTGCCTTCGTGCTTTCACGTTCCGCTCAAGCTTTGACCAACGGGCTGGAAACTCCACTCTACATCGTGTCGGGTTCGATGTTTCCGATTGCTTTGCTTCCTTTCTGGATTCATCCAGCGGCCTACGTGTTGGGTCCAACATGGGGAATAGATGCAATCAGGCTGGCCAGTAGCGCCAGCTATGTCTCGCAGAGTTTCTGGGCGGGCTTTTCCGCGGATTTCGCAATGTTTCTGGACCTGACCGTCATGATCCTGATCACGTTGGCTTACATCCTCGTAGCCTTTGCGCTGTTCAGGATTGTGGAGAGAAGAGCCAGAATCACGGGCAGCATGGTGCAAGCATGAAGAACCTGAATGTTTTTCTGAGCAGCGCAGTCTTCTCGTTCCGCGCTCAGTTTGACTGGTTGAACCCTTCGATGTGGCTCACCATGAAGATCGTTCTGTCGTTGTCACAGATGGCTTTCTTCGCCTTTGTCGGACTCTTCGCAGGAGCATCAGTGTCGTTCATAGTGATAGGCAATGCTTTGCAGAGCGTCTCCTGGAACACGGTTTTCTCGGTCATCAACATAACGGGACACGACAAGTGGGACGGGACCTTGCCGCTCGTACTGGCGACTCCTGCCAACAGGCTGCCACTTTTCATAGGCAGAGCGATGATCCACGTGTTCGACGGCATACTGAGCGCAGCAATCTCCTTCTTCTTTGCAGCCTTCATATTCGGCGTAGACTTCGGGCAATCAAACGTGCCAGCACTGGTTCTAACTGTGCTTCTAACGGCATTCACGATGGCTGGTTTCGGACTTCTCATCGGAGGCCTATCGTTCTTCTTCAGAAACCCAATGGTATTCGCCAACATTTTCACCTTTGTGCTTCTCATTTTCTGCGGCGTAAACTTTCCAGTGGAAAACCTGCCTCTGACAATTCAACCGTTTTCGTACGTGTTTCCACTCACCTACGGCGTCACCGCGGCAAGAAACGCCATCGCCGGAGCGAACTTGATTCAAATCGGGCCGACTCTTGCCCTGCAATTAGCCGTCGGATTGGTCGCAATGGGCATAGGGTTTCTCTTCTTCAGATCTTTCGAAAATAGTGCAAGAAAAACAGGGAAAATAGAAGCTGTGTGAACCAAGACCCTGCAGGCCAATTTCTTCTGAGGAAGATACTCAAATTGCGTTAGGTATTGATTTTTGAAAACTTTTGTTGTAACCAATGTTGTTGGTGTATTCATTGATTTCTGAGGTGTTGTTGTTTCTGCGCGCGCGGAACTAGCGATGTGTTAGCGAGCGTCAAAAACTTATAAATAGAATATCAAATAATTCCAAGGAGAGGCAATCAAAATGTCGATAGACATTAAGCTTGAACGTGGAGTTAAAGGGTACAATATTGTTAGAAAAAAATGTCCGAACTGTGGTGCAGAATTCGTCTTCAAACTTCATAAGAACGCAGTTCATGATGTTGGCGGAGACGCGCTATATTATCCTGAAGAAAGCGTTGTTCGCTGCAAGATTTGCATGAGCACGTTCAAATATGAAGCTAAGCCGAAGGGTTGAAAACCAAACACGCGCGTGCAATACCTAGTCGCTCGGCTTCACAGTACGAGTGATAATGTACATGAAGATGCCAAGAACAACCAGTCCCAATCCCCCATAGAGTATAAAGCGGCTTAATGCAAACATATCGAATCCAAATGTGCGTTCGTACCCCGCGAGTTCGTGCGGCGATAAAATGTTCGAGACGATAAGGCCGAAAAAAACCCCTACCAAAGCGATGATTATTCCAATCCCGATCAGCGTAAAGACATTCTTCTGGAACCCCATTCTCCAGTCTCTACTCAACTTCTGGCTTGTATTCATCGAATCTACCGCCAACTCCACTCTGTTACATCCTTAACTCGGTTGGGAATCAGCAAGACGCGCGCGCCAATGTTGTTGGTGTGTTGGTTTTAGATTATGTTTGTGTTTGCGCGCGTGTTTTAGGTTCTTATCACTTAAATTGCGATGCGTTTCCTCTTTTTTGTAAGCTTCTCCCGTTTGTCGTCAAGATATCTCAGTGAGAAGCTTGCGACCGTGGCTGATGCGGCGCCAACCAGGAACACGAGAACATTTGCCGTGAAAAAGCCTATGACGAAAAGCACCATGCCGGCACCTGCTAGGGCCCAACTGGTTTTCTTGTCCCTCGTTGTCTTATCGATCTTGTCGTCCAAGTACCGCAGCAGAGCATCTCCTTGACTTCCATCGATTGTTCCGATGTATTGATGTTCGCATTTTGCTGAGCATATCGCAAGGTCCAGTTTTCTTTCGTTGAACAGGAATTTTGAAGTCATTTTCCCACAGACGAGGCAGGGCCTTGTTCTCCTCATCAGACTATCCGCTTCTGGCTCTCGATCCATAGGCTAGGTATGCGCGCGCACTCAGGTAGTGGACGTTGTGAATGCTCCTCTGAGCCTTCAAGACGGCTTCTGAAACCGAACCCAATGACGTTTCTTCCTCCTTGATTGTCCCGCCAGAAACCTCGTAGTACAACCCGTCAGTTATCGAGGCTATCATCTGCGTCGTGATCATGCTGGGGTTCGCCATTGATCTGGGCGAGTTTGGCAGCGTGTTGACGACAACCGTGTAGATGTTCTCTTTTCTCATGAGCTCCGAAACTGAAAGCACGTCCTTTATTGCTTCATCCTCAACCTTGAAGAAAGCTGCTGAAAGAGGGTCGAACTGACGGATGTCGCCCGTCTGCAGATCGCGTTTCAAAGGAACGTTAGCGTCTCCGTCCGTGATTATGACCATCACGGGTATGGTTGAAAAGTCTCGCCGCTTGGATTCTCTGAGAACCTCCAACGCTTTCTCCATTCCTGCGGCCAACGGCGTGTACCCGCTCATTCGCAGTCTCAGAAGTTTGTTGGCGACCAACTTCAAGTTCGTTGTGGGATGCTGAACTACAACCGCACCCATCTCCTTGAAGGCTACTATTCCGACCTTGTCGCGGCAACGGTATGCGTCAGAGTGCAGCTTCAACATGACCTCTTTGATTTCATCAAGACTGCATAGCATCGATTCACTTAGGTCCAAGACGAAAGTTATCGTCATCGGGGCCATGCCGATTCTGGTTTTTTCTCTCACGTCTTCCTTACGCAGCGTAAGGGCCAAGCCTTCTGTTTGGTCTCTAAATCTCTGTTTTCTTGCTGCAGCACGTATCGTTGCGGGAAAATGAATGTCAGAAGGTCTGTCGGACGGTATTTTCCACCCGTTCGTTCTTCCGCGATGAGTCGCCGTTACTGCCTCGGCTCGCTTACCGACGTTTGGCGCAGGCTGCTTCGGGGATTTCTTCGTTTTGAAAAGAAACTTCAAGTTGGGAATCTTGCTCTCTCGAATTCTATCTATGAAACGCTTGCCCCGGTTCACTTTAGGTTCGGACCATTTGGCGTCCGGGGGCAGAGCCGCGCTCGAACCTCCTTTTTCAGGTTCTGAGTCCAGAGGGATACTGCCCTTCCTTACGTCGCTGTCACGTAACAAAAAATCGTCAGAATCAGGCTCCCCGATCTTCGCTTTGGCGATCTCTTTCTCTTTTTGCGTTAGCCTCCTCAGTCCGAACGGAGGCAGAATCTTCCTTTTCTCTTCCTTCTGATCGGGCTCGGCTTTCTTCGTTTTACTCTTGATTTCTTCCACTGTGCGGGTGCTCGCACTCTCCGAGCCCTTTGCTTCCTGGAGCTTCTTGATGAAGGAGTCTCTTATCTCCTGGGGAGTGACTGGCTCCAGAAAACCGTTCTCCCTAGTTCGATGGGTCAGGGCGAGTTCAGCAGCTTTGAGGACGTGGTCAGCAGTGGTTTCGGTCTTGTTTTCGAAGGCCGCCAACGTCTTGGCGGTCTTGGTGATGACAATGTCTGGACGCATGCCGTCGACCTTCAACTCCAGACACGCCTCGCAGACCACTTTGATCAGTTTGTCATCGATATGGACTTTTTCGAGTATTTTTCTTGCCAGTAATATTCTTTCTCTCAGCTCTCCTTCCTGAGAATCGTACTTTTTGACAAAATTCTCGGGGTTTGCTTCAAACTCTATGTTTCTCTTGACAACCTCAATTCGGTCTTCCGCGTCGGAAATTCTCTGAAGCTCAACAGACAGAGGCAGGCGATCCAAGAGTTGTGGTCTTAGCTGTCCTTCTTCAGGGTTCATGGTTCCGATGAAGACGAAGCGTGAGGGGTGTTTTACCGAAATTCCCTCGCGTTCAACGACGTTCCAGCCCGTCGCGGCGGCATCCAGCAGATCATCCGCAATGTGATCTGGAAGCAGATTGACCTCGTCGACATAGAGGATGTTTTGATTCGCGTCGGCAAGTATGCCTGGTTCAAGCGCCTCGACACCCAACTTTATGGCCTTCTCCACGTCCAGAGTGCCAACGACTCTGTCCTCGGTTGCTCCCAACGGGAGTTCGACAACTCTCATCTTTCTTTCTTCAAACGTCGGGGGCCCATTCTTCGCGTACTGCGCCGTGCATTTTTCACACATGTTTGAAGGATCATCGGGCCTGCAGTGGAACGGACAATCCCGCACGATTCTTATCGTCGGTAAGACGCGGACCAACGCTCTGACCGCGGTCGTCTTTCCAGAGCCTTTCGGCCCGCGGATGAGCAGGCCGCCGATTTTCGGGTTGACGGCGTTGAGAATCAGAGCCAGCTTCAGATCTTCCAAGTCGACGATAGCAGTGAATGGATAAGTCACCTGTTCCTGCATTGGCATCAGAGTATAAACAGGAGAACGATGGAATTAAAGAATTTGCCGACTTGTTTGCGGGCCCTCCTCCTAGAATGGAGTACACATAAATCTTGGAAACGTGTTGTTTCACAATTCAGAGGGGAAATTGAATGGTGTTCTGCAAAACGTGTGGTTCTGAACTGACTGAAGCGACTAACTTCTGTCCAAAGTGTGGCGCCAATTTGAAAGATCCTCAGCCGGGGCCAAGTTCAGGAGAGAAGAGTTGTCCTCGATGCGGAACTGTGATGCGAGTCGGGTTCATCGTGGAGAAAGACTCGCCGCTTTCACTCTGGACGCTTGGTTCGGGCATCTATTGGACACCTGGAGAAGCAGGAGTGATGGGAGAAAGAGTCGGAGTCAAAGCCTACGCGTGTCCACAGTGCGGCTACATCGAGCATTACGTTCGTTACTTGGATAAGGACAGAAACACGATCCTGAGCGCACCGACAACGTACAGTCAATAACTCGCGCGCGCGCTTCGATTCTTTCCAGCCATCATCAGCACGATGATGATCGCGATCAACCCGAGACCTAGGGTTAAGGCTATGGACGCAACTGCCCAGAGAGGCATCTCTAAACCGTTCTGCACAGGTACTGATTGATCGGTTATAGGCGTGGACCAACCGTTCCATCCGCCCGAGAGCCACGTTACGTCAGAGGGCCCGACGACATCGTTTATCGCAGTCAGGTTGTACACGTTGTCTTCGACCTTTGAAACCGTGAATCTCCTAGAGCCCTGTGTGCTGAAAGAGTAGGATTTTTCCCATCGATCATTCTGAGCCGACCACTCCATGGCTTCGTTGGAAGTTGCCAATTGCCAGCCTCGACTGCTCTGGTTGACCACGTGAGTATCTAAGAACAACGTGTCGTTCGGTCCCTTGAGCAGCATGTTATCGTACTCGTAGATCGCTATGAACCAGACTTGTTCGCTGCTTCCAACTGGTGCCGTCTGCTGAAATGTTCCATCACAATGCGACTACCAATTCTGTCTTGGACAACTCCCTCCTTTTTTGAGTTCAAAACCGTCGCGCGCGCTTCAGAGGTGCATGCGGCGTTAGAGAACGTACCATTCTCTAGAACACGATGTACCAAAGCATAGGATTAAATCCCAAAGTATGTCCTCTGTAGTACAACTGGAAAGAAATTCTAAACTAGGTGAAAACAATAATGAAGAAACTATTCACGTTGACCTTGCTTGGACTGTTGTTTACTTCCCTGTGTTTCACATCACTTTTCCAGTCAGGATCCCGTTCTGTGAACGCGTCGTCCACCTTGACTTCTGATGCCGCAGAATATGCAGACGGCACTATTACTATTCCGGACTCCTATAGCCTTATTCGATACAGCTGGATCAACGTTTCTGGCACGCAGGTTATCAACTACGTTCTGTACGCCAACTCTGACTACCCCTCACCGTTTGTCAGTCTTGTGGGACAGTTCTTCCAGTTAGCCGACGGAACAAAGGTTTCTGTAATAAGCGCGTTGGACAAGATGGAAGTCTACAACGACACCAACGGCGACGGTATTCCAGAGGCAAACTTCACTTCTGGGCAGAGCGAAATCCTGTACTACGCCTTCGTAAACATGAGTGACAGCTACAGCATTAACCCCATCGAGAAAGTGACCGAAAACAACGTTTCCCACTACAAGTGGGGTTTCACGTACGTAAACGCCTCCGCGTTCCTCCTAAACGCCTCGGTCAACTACGACCTCGTGGCCAAGTTGATCTTCGATCACATAACTCTAGGCTACGATTTCAGCGTTCAAAACAACGTCTCCTCCCTGAAGACCAACTTTGACATCGGAAAAGTCGCGAACATTACTGTTCTCGATTCTTCACAGCTTTCGCTGAACGGGTTGAGTCTGGCTCTGCTCTATCCCACGTGCACCCACACGTCGAAACCGTATTCAACGTATGTCGGTGGTCAGCAGTTCAACTCGACGATCTCGAATGAGACTGCCATAAACTTGCCACTTGCAGAAGTTGTGGTCGGGACTATGAAAGCGTATGATTTTGTGTTCGGCGGAAACTACACCCTGATCAGAGGCCAAAGCAATGAGACCTACGCGTTGAAGAGCGAAGCCGCGTCGCTATCTAGCGTTCCAACCGACGTATATGGACCAGTCTTATGGCAGGAAAGCTTTTTCAAGGATAACCTGAACCTCGGCGACCTATTCGGAGGCTCACCGCCAGACATTTCAGTTGACTACAACGAGTCATCGCTGATCTACAGGATCTGTTTTCCAGTCTGGGACGGGATGGAGGTTCAAAACGACCCGGTTTACATGGGCTACTTGTTCAGCGATGTGGTGTTTCCCGAGATTTCTTCGCCGATAATCCTAGTACTGCTGGTAATGGTCACGACATCACTGGCTCTTGTATTAACGAAGAAGCGACAGAAAGCACGCTCGTGCTCCAACTCACAAAAACTCAGAACGACAATTCAGACCATGGAAGGAACGGCAAAACAAACAACCTTCACTTAACCTTAATGCCCCTTCAGTACCACTAATAAATCTAATGTCCCATTCTGATGGCAATCCTGCAAACAATACCCTGAAAAAGAAAGCGTGCGCGTCTTTCATGCAGGATGTTTGCTCGCAATTCTGCACCGAAAAAATCTGTTATACCTAATTGGAAATAACTAGTTTGCGCGCGCGCTTCCAAGCAAGCCCTTGACTCGTGGCACAGAACATTGTTCTAGAAAAATATTTCGAAACTCTTAACTTCAAGCATCACCGTATGAGAATTGAGAGGAGAACTCTTCGTGAAATCAGTTCTACGAGTAGTGCTAACGATTTTTCTCCTTACGACGTTGATAGCGTCTATTCAAGGAAACAATGGTGTTTTATTCGGAATTCCCGTTTCGAAAGCTGACAGTTCAGAAGCATTACCAACTGCTATTGATCCGCTGAATCGTGTGTTTATCAATCAATCTTTCGATACCGAGCCCGTTGGATCGATTCCGACAAACTGGACAGTGTCGTACCCGCAATACGGGAATATCTCGGTTGTCAACAGCGTATGGTATGGTTCAGGCGCAACAGGCAAATCGGCAATGATCGTAGACGGCTACACTGACAGTAATCCAGTTCCCTACAGGCTTTTCCTTCAGCAAACCAACACGGTCGTGATCTCCTTCGCGATCAGACCAACGAGCAACATTGGAGTTAAGAAAACCATTGAAGTCTTCGTTGATGACGGCAACTTTAGCGGTGCGTGCATCGTATTTAAAGATGGACAGATCGGGTACGAAACCGAAAACTCTGGCTTCAATGTTCTGCGTAATTCGTATGTTCCAGACAAATGGTACAAGATAAAGTTGATTCTGAACGTCCAACAGAACATCTACAGCATCAGCATCGATGATCATCTAGTTCAAGCAAGCGCAGCGTTCACCGGTACGTGCACTCAGATTCAGAGAATCGTGTTTAATGAAACGTCGGGACAGAATGCCCAACTACTTCCTGTGGCATACATCGACGAGATCCTAGGTTTGCAGGGCATTGAGATACCAAAAGACTACGGGACAATCCAGGAAGGAATCAACGCCGCAAGCCAAGGAGATCTAATATTCGTTACGAAGCAGAGAACTTACTTGGAGAGCATTACGATACCGATTGGAAAAGATGGAATACGGCTATACGGAGAAGACGTTAACACCACGATAATCGATGGCAGTTTTGACCAAACTAGCATGACGAACGGGATTTCTGTTCATGCCAACTACGTGAGGATATCAGGGTTGACCGTTCGATCCACGCCCTACGGGACAGGGATAATGATCGATGGTGCCTCCAACATAATTGAGAACAATATCGTAGTAAATGGACTTGGAGACGGGATAGACGTTTCTGGCACAAACAACACGATCAGAGGCAATGCCATTAGGACGAACCTGAATTGTGGCGTACAAGTTACAGGCTCAAACACTACGTTGACAGGCAATATCATCGAATCAAATAGTCAACAAGGATTATTGATCTCCAGCTGGAATTCTGACATAGAAGACAACGTCCTCAGATTGAATATTGGATGTGGTATTCAGATTTCTCAAGGGGAACAAAACTTCATCAGGAACAATACGATCAAAAAGAATGGAATAGGAATCGAATGCGACGGTGGCGCAAAAAGAAACCTGATCTATGAGAACAGATTCATCAACAATACCCTGCAAGCATCTAACGCAGACGCAACCAATGCTTGGGACGACAGTTATCCATACGTCCCTAGTAAAGAAGTGGGCGGGGGTAATTTCTGGAGCGATTTCGCCTCAGCAGACATATACTCGGGGAAAAATCAAGATCAACAAAGCCCGGGTTTACTCCCAGGACCCGATGGCATCTGCGACAACCCATACAGTCTGTCTCCAACCGGTGTAGATAACTACCCACTTTTCTTAATACAAAATGTCACCCAGAATCCTGCAGACCCGACCAAGATCAACTATACAACACTTGTGAATGTTACAGCTACCATCCTCAATTCCGTGGATATGGGTGACGCACACCTCGAGGTGCAGTATGATTCAAGTAGACAAAATATCAGCATGACGATTTCGGGAAACACGCTGAAGGGAACTATACCGGCGCAGAAGTACGGAACGAAAGTCACATACGATGCGACCGTGCACGCGGATTCCGCGGAAGTTTCGGTGAAATCAGCTAACTATCCTTTACCAGGACCGTATTTTGTGGGTGACCAACTTGCCCCGAACATAAGCACTCCCATAATCAACCCCCCAGTGCCTAGCATTGGTCAAAGTATTTCGATCTCGGTCAATGTCACCGAGCCTCAAAACGCAAGTGGCGTGAACACAGTCTATTTTACATATATCTTTCTTGGCACGCCTTGGACAGCGAACATGAGCACCACGGGCAACAACACTTATTCTGGGAACTTATTTCCACAGAACGCAGATGGAACCTTGAATATGTCGATCACAGCCATTGATAATGCTGGAAATTCGGCGACGAAAAACTTCACTGGGATTGTGGCCACTCCCAGGCTGAATGCTAGCTACAAGAACGTGATTTGTACAAGCCCATTCGTAATTGATTATGGTGTTCTGTCGCCCGGCCAAAAGCTTGTGGATAGTAATCTTAGGTTCAACGATACTGGTGGAGGGGTTCTTAATTGGAGTATAAGTCTGATCAGTGTTCCTAAATGGATAAAGATAACTCCATCCAACGGAACTATAGCGTCAGGTAACAGTACCGCAATGACCATATCTGTGGACACAACAGGTCTGGGCGCGGGTAGTTATGAGGCAAACTTTACGGTCACTGCAAACGACTCAGTACCTTCTTTCATAATAACCGTGCGGATCATTGTTAGAGGGATAATAATCGACTATTCTCATGCTTCTTCGGTGGCGCCAGTACGATCTGACGTAAACACCACCCAACTCTACGGTTTCCACGTTGCGTGGAATAATCTATCTGATCCCGTCGTGGGAAAGATCATGGTCAAAGGGATTGGCTGGGTCAGTGTAGATGCTTCTGGGTGGGCAGACTTCAATGACTCATCTTCGGTTCCCGCAATGAGAACGTACTATGTGGAAGAAGTCAATATCGCATATCAAACCTATTTTGTCACATCGTTTGTTCAGAAAGCGTCAAACCTGACTGCAATCTGGGACGACGTGAAAATAACTGGAGGTGGATCTTCTCATCAAATAACTACAGTCGGAAGTACTGAAATAGTCTGGTTCACAGCCGTGTACGCGTATGATAACACTCCGTTCAACGGAACCAACGGCGTCTTGTACTTGGACACATATGAGTACGACTTGACTGCGCAATCCTGGAGTTTGAAGACGGCGACCGAACCGGTGCATTGGTCAGAGGCAAATAATCGGTGGGAAGAGTCTTACTCTTTCAGTAGCCAAGGTTCAAGAAATTTCGCAGTTTCAAAAGTTGATGACAAACTATTCAATTTGACAACGATACAAGATCTTTGGGGATCTGTTACTATAACCTGGCTTGTCGGCGGAACTACCACGCTTTCGACGCTAGGAATGCCTTCCTGGGCCATCGTATCAATCGCTTTGACTCTTGCCCTTGGAATGGCTGCAATCTTGATAATAGTGATCAGACCTCTGAAGAGTCGAACCTCGAAAGAAGACTTCAAAACACGCGAAAAGTAGGATGATTACAAGTCTATGAGGACCGCCTCAAACAGCTTGTGAGCTTTCACAAACACGCCCATTTAGAAACTTTTGACTTTTCACGCTTAAGAAGGTACCCATTGTTGCGTGCTTCAAAAAGCGTATTCTCTGCAGCAACTAAAAGCGGTGACTCTGACTTGGGTACTATTGGCACTGTGCATCTGGCTTTTTCGAAATTGAAACGCGTACATTCGGTTTATTAGAACAGCTGCCATACAAGACAAGCATGGCCAGCGTCACGATCCCCCATTTGTACGCGTTTTGCAACTTGAAAGTCTGCGCAGGAGCGATAGCGTTTGAGGCTGCGTGCTCTACTTGGCCTGCAGGTGCAGCTGATTGATAGTTGCCACGATTCCTGCCCACGACGAGGCACAGTTTCTTGAAATGGCCGTGGGAACACTGTTGCAGGAAACCATTGCTCTGGGCGACGATTACTGCATAGTCATTGCTGAAGATGGAAGCACTGATGGATCTGACGAGATTGCCGAGCGCTTGGCAAGGAACAACCCGCGCATTATTCATATTCACGCGGATAGGAAATTGGGCAGAGGTTTGGCTCTCAAGAACGCCTGGAAAAAGGTTAACGGAGATATCTACGCCTTCGTTGACTGTGATTTGGCTACCGACATGAAATATTATCCGCAACTGATTGGGGCAATAAGAAATGGTTATGACCTCGCCACTGGCTCGAGGTACATGAATGGGGCCATTGTGCAGCGCCCTGCACTGCGAGGTCTCGTGTCAAGAATGTACAATTTGCTGATTCGAGCAGTCTTTAGAACACACGTGCACGATCACCAACTGGGGTTCAAGGCGTTTTCAAGCAGGGTCGTGGGAGACCTTTTGAGCCGTTGCAGTAGCGCAGATTGGTTTTGGGACACCGAGATCATCGTACGAAGCGTGCGTGAGGGTTACAAATGTGGCCGAGTTTCCAGTTGAATGGATAGAAAAGCGAGGAACCAGAACACCGTTGAAGAGACTGGCCAATGACATCTACATTCATGGGAAAGGCTTTCTAAAGCTCTGTGCGGACAGATAGCGCGCGCTACAAAGAGGCACAAAGATGCGGTAGTTAAGCCACCCATATCGACAACAAAAATCGGTACCAGAGCAAGAACGCTATAGAAAAGAAGAGGAAACATAAAGCTGCAGTGAGAATGTTTCTCGATTTGCCTTGTAAAGTTCGAGTGCCCAGATATATCCAAACAGGAAAGATAAATGACAAATAACGACTTATTGACCACATAGCGCCAAAGTAGAGGATAACCAGGAAAGAAGCGACGGAGTAAACCGTGAGGCGCCAATCAACCTTTCTGCCATAGTAGATCAAGATACATGTTAGAACTATCATAATTGTCCCGCTGATCTCAGAGGGGATATCAATCAGTCTCTGGGTAGAAATGATGTTGACCAGCCACTTGGGAAACGAGTACATGTTCCAATACTTGCTTTGAGCAGTTATAGAAGCAAGCCAGTCACCAGTTTCGACAAAGCAATAGGAAAGCCAAGCAAAGAGAGCCATCGATGGAATGAGAAAATAGAGAAGCCGTTTGCGTTCTCGTTGATGGAGCATATCCAAGAACATGGGCAAGGCAATTATGATGCCCACCATTCTGGTGATGGTAGCCACCCCTGCCAAAAGACTTGCGTTCAGTGTCTTGTGATTTAGATAAAAATACCAAGAAGCTACAGATGCAAACAGAAACAGAGACTCACTGTACGCTACGGTGGTGAAGAGGAAGATGTAAGGGAAGAATGCTGCTAAGAGAGTAGTTCTTGAAGCTGCCTCTTTAGTCATATAGTGCTCGGCGATGGCTTGGAAAAAAGGAATCCATGCTACACCGAATATTAATGAGATCATAGCAGCTGACGCCAAAATATCGTTGATTATCAGGTTAAACAGGTAAATGCTAATCGGGTAACCTGGAAAAAAAGCGTATTTATTTGGTGGTTGAGTATTGTAGCCTCTGTAGACTATGCCAAAAAACCATCCGCTGTCCCAACCATGGTACAAGAATGTCCAACGAGAAGGATTAGGGGGGAGTCCCACACCCCAAATATTAAACCACGGCGGTACTGTTGAACTCAGGTTAAGAGAATAGTAGAGAAACACGCTGCACAACAGTTTTGTGGAAACAAGGATTAGAACGGGATAAATGAACCGGATATTCTTTCTTAGAAATGAACGAAAACCTCCAGTCAATTCTGTCAAGTTAACAAAAACCGCTCCGTTTTCATGCTAGATCACTCTCATTTCACCTGCTCCCAGCTATCTAGCACGTTTCTTTTTACTTTTGCCGTAGGATCGATAGCGAGCAAAGTATATCTTTCTTGATCTTGCCGAATTTGAGATCCTTGATAGAAGTCGGGGCCAAGTATTCAATCAAGATGGGTATGAATATGAAAACACCCAACGCTCTCGTTAATGCAGCAAAAAATCCGAGCAGTGATGAAAGAAACCAACGATTTTTTCTGGCATAGTAGAAGCATGCGACAGTTAGAAGAAGGAAAAGACTTTCAGCGTAAAATATCGAAAAGAAGAAAGAAGCCGGAAATATCAGGGCAAAGATAACCGAATTCAAGGGTATCTTTGTATTTTGGTAGTCTAGTTTGACTAGTCTGAACAGGTAAATCATCGCTAAGAGCAGAGCAACATTGGACAGTGCTATTCCTGTTATCCTTATGTCTGCAAGAGCAAAAGAAAAAATCTTCACGAGCGAAGGATAAAGAGGGAAGAACGCCACGTTTGATGCTTTTCCTGGAATATAAGAGTAACCATTTTGAATAATTGAGAGATACCATCCTGAGTCCCATCTGAAAAAGAGGTCAACTATGGATTGCGGATTGCCGTAGAATTCTGATTTTAGAATTACAAGACTTGACAGCCAGCCGATGGGAAGAATTAGCAATCTTGAGGAAGTGAAGAAACTGCATATCTCCACCAACGATTTGTGTCTTGTAATGGCTCACGGATAGTCATGACGGCGCCTTGTTCTAGAACACTTATTTGCTGACTATATAAGACGTGTGAGCTCGATCAAATCGGCACGCTCATGTTCACAAGAATTCAAAAAAGGTATTTGCCCTGTTGGCGGCGAAGTCTCCACTTCTCCCGCACGATCTTCTTTTTTTGTGTCAACATCCAAGTGCGCCCTGACACTTGTGTAAGAGTCCCTCTGCCTTCGGGACAGAACAGACAGTCGCAGGTAAAAAAAAAGGGAGACTATTCGTGTTGGTTGAAGTAGGCAACGCATATGGCTATGTCCTTCATGTTGCAGACACCGTCGTTGTTCACGTCCGCGTTGGGGTTCCAGTTCGGCGAGCCAGGTCTTGTGTTGAAGACTGCAACCATGTACGCGATGTCTTTCATGTTTGTTACGCCGTCATAGACTCCTGGCGTTGAGCTCGAGATGTCCCCTGGAACGCCGACGTGAATCGGAGTGTTGGACGTGTAATTGTTGTCTTCCGTGTCTATTTCGCCCAGCACGGGGTCTGCACTAGAAAAGAGCGTATAGTTGCCGTAGGCAAAATCGGTTGTGGTCCACGAAAAAGTGATGCTTGTTGAGCTTCGATTCGACACGATTATGTTTGTGAAGTTGGCAATGTTTATCGCGTTAGAGCAGATTGTGACATTGCAGGTTTCTGTGAAGGTTCCAAGATTGGACAGTTCGGAAGTGATGTTTGCGGAGTAGCCCTTTCCAACAATGGTCTTAGGAGTATTCACGTTCGTAATTGCAACGTCATGGACGTACGGTACGACTGAGATTACGCGATCGTTTGGATTGTATAGTGTGCCGTAGAACGGTTGTCCAACCATAAGAGTGCTTCTAGACACATCAAAAGTTACGTTTCCCTCAGCAAGACCTTTGAATACAAACGTGACCAGTGTCGCATTGCCCGTGAAACTTGGAAGCGGGGGGTGGCCCGGAGTATAATCACTAATGCTGGCAGTATCAATGATTATGCTCGTTTGATCGCCAAGCATCCTTCCAACTCCGTAACTTGTGCTGCTTGATACCCAGCCTGGTATCGGTTCCGCTTGGAAGCTCACTGGAGCTAGAAGGTTGCCGTCATAGAACAGGCATATTTCGTAGCCTATGAGGCCGGCGACGTTTTGAACTTTTACAGAGACAGTGATCGTGTAGTTGATTTCGACCTGGCGTTTGGAACTCTCCACTACAAGATCGACGGTTCCCCCATGCTGTGGTTCCTGAGGAAATCCTTGATGGAAGTGTTTCAACCATTTCCGTAATATCCTGCATATTGACTACTCTGTCGCCATGGACGTCTGGAGAACCACATCCGTACGTTCCAATCCACTTTGGATCTACTGCTATGCCTGGAATTGGTGCTTTAGCGTTCCAGTGGTCAATGATATACCATTCATCGAAGATGTTGACTATCCCGTCTGGAACACCTCTTGTCGCCCCGGTCACGTCTGCCCATGCAGTGTCTTCTTTGAACAAGACGTAGAAGTAGTCACCTGGATATAGTGCATCGTAGTACCATCCTTTGACCCAGTAGTTGGCACCATCGTCTGCCTCGTGGGTTGCTATGGGAAGCTTGGGCAATCGTTGTAGTAGATCAGTGCGAGCTGTTGGTACAGTGCCTGTTTTGCTGGCCCATCTGGTGTCAGCATCGCCTGGTCTACGAGAATGTCCTTCATGGTTCCCCAGCCGTTTCGAGCGTGTAGCCTTGATTTCTGGCAAATTTGCCACTGCTGTGCATGTAGGGGCGAATGAAGTCGTCTGCATCTGAGAAGTCCGCCATCCGACTTACATGTAAACTGGCAACACACGCTCATTCCAAGGCGCATATAGGTGGCATAGCCTATCTCAACCTGACGTTCACTACGGAAAGGCATTGCCAAGTCTGCCGTCATAGGTGCTTAGCGGGTAAAAAAGTCCGCGATCATGTTGCACGCTATTCTCTCATCGTTTCCTGGATTGAAAGTTATGGTCAGGGTGAAACCTGTGTTCCAAACGTTCTGGCCGTCGACGTTGCAGCCTTCAACTCGGCTTCAGCGTTGCTCAGGCTTTCGTCGTAGCCTGGAACGCTGTCGTTGTAGTAGTCTGGGTAAAGCCGATGCAACGAGTTCTTTCGGTAGTCGGATTCACCGTAGTATGCCTGCTTGACTGTAGTTGACCAGTTGAACGAGTAGGCGAACGCTTTTCTCAGTGAGTGTTGTTGAAGAAGTCCAGCGGGATGCCGTCTGGGAAGCTTCCCGTTCCAATGTACGTGCTTGAAGGTTGCGATCTTGAACTGGAACTGAACGGTATCGACAGTCAGTGCCGGAAATGTTCTTGATTGTCTTTACATTTGGCAGTTGAGGTGGCTGCATTCGTGATGTTGTCAAGCAGCTCAAACATGTTGGATCTTGGAACCGCGCAAGTGTCGATCGTACCGGCTAGGAAGTCAGCTTTCCTCGTGGTCCAGTCAGAGATGTAGTCAATCTCGACAGTGTCGAGGTACCACGCTGACGTATCCGGCGTAGGTTGCGTTCCAGCCCATCCAGAAGTCTGGGTTTCTCTGCATAATCACCTTCAAGTTCACTGGGTCAATCGTCACGATGTGGTAGGGTCCTGTGCCAACGAATGATGATGGAACCATCTGGTCTGACGGATCGAGCGTAGAGTAGTCGATTCCAAGGCCTTGGCCAGCCCAGTCGATCCACCAGTCTGGATATGGTCCTCCGTACTTTGTTGTGCTGAACAGGTTTCCGTCCCAGCCGCCGATGGCGATCGTGTTGTTCTTGCTTCCGATGCAGCCCCAAGTGTTCGCCAATATTTGCTTGAAGGCGTTATCGGGGAAGTGGCAGCCCGTGTTGATCGTCAGGGTGTTGGCGACAGTGTCGGGCACTATTGCAGCGTTGATCATGTTAGCCAGAACCATCGCTGTACCGTTGGTAAAGCCAGTGTGGTCTGCGAGGTCGAACAGCGGTTTGTCGTACATCCAAATTGGCTGACCTGGCACGTCCATGACCAAATACCTCTGCAACGAGTACGCTGCGTCGGTAACGCTGAACTTGCCAACATGGTTGCCGTTGTTGTCGTAGAAGTATATGTCGTGAGTCGTGTCGATGTTGAACACGTACTGTCCATGCCACAAGCTGAGCGTTATCGTCGACGTGCCGCTGAGACCGTCAACCGTCCACGTCAAATATCCTGGGCTCAGGGTGATGACGTCACCCTGGTGGAAGCCATCTCCCAGCTCGTCAGTCCAGCTCACCACGGTGTGGGTTGTCGATCCGTCTGTCCACGTGGTACCAGTCGGATCTCCACCAAGTATAACCGCTGACGTGTTAGTGACAGTCATTGTTACGCTCTGCAGTGTTGGGATGTTTGTTGCCAGCTGTGGGACGAAGCTGTAGTACTGTTCTCCGCTGAAGGCGATCAGGTTCTGATAAGTGTTGAATATCAGCTCTCCACTCTGGGTGTCGTAGGCTATGCCTGGGTCAGCATCAACCGGACCCCAACCAATTGTTCCTTCCCAGAACGTGTTAGTGACGATGGGTGGTTGTCCAGCCGCTTTGGTCGAAGGTGTGAACAACGGAATCAGCAGGCAGAATGTTAGCACTAGCAATATTAAAACTTCTTTTTTCATCTTCCTTTCCCTTCTTTTCTCATTGCACCCTTGGCTAATAATACGGTGCAACGTTCAATGGTTAGAGTGTAGAAGATAAAAAACTTGCGAAACAAAGTTCTGTAGTGTGCGAAGTTTACCTGCTCTCTTTCGTGTCACAGTGCCTAAAGAAAGATAATCAAGGTTTTCAAGAGATCCAAAAACCTCTTTGGCCTTGGAACTTATGGGTCCATTTCCATGATTCTTAAGGCCAAGTTGAAAGAAAAGACTGTCTTAGATTAAATGTACCTTCAATCTCCATACCCAATTGAGGCCTTCGATCTGTTCAGTCTGCTCAAAAAGAGGAAAAAAACAGGAAATTTGGGACTTGCCAGTTTCCAGCTTGAAGCGTCATAGGTTTGACTTGCGATATTAAGTGCTTGACGCCGCGTTGCTATTTTGACTCTAATACGTTATTGTCCCGTCAAGTCTAAGATCGGCGGTGTTGTCAAAGTACTGCATGCCCGAAGCGATTCCATCCCCTACCGCGTTTTCAAATCTTCCGGTCCCGCCATTAATCGTGAAGTACCCGTGTATTTCGAACCCAACCGATGTGGGAACCATCGAACCGTAATATCCTCCTTCTACAGTGTCACCGTTTGCTGAAGTCCATACCCACTCTCCTCCATAGAAGGTCATAGTTGTGAGATCGACGAAGTGGTGCTGCCAAATGCTTATGTTGCCCATATGCGTCGCATGCCCGTTTCCAGAGATGAATATTTCCAAGATCGGTGGAGGACTTACGGCGACAGCGTAGGCCTTGGCGGTGGCTTTGAAGGGCACGAAACGGATTTCCATTCGTGCAGTAACAATAGCTGAAGTTGCCGAGAACACTAGAATTGTTGCAAATAGAACCATGAGGATTCGGCGGCCTCTATTGCTGAAAATCTTCATTTTCCTTCACACCTCCTGACCCCTTCTTCACGCAGTTGACTTGTAACACAAAATGCGAATAATAGATTTGTGGAAGTAAGTTCTATAAGCACAAGATCTTTCATTTGAAACGAGCTTAAACATTCACGTGTAAGTCTAATGTGTGCACATTCTTATCGATTGTGGAAAAACATTTGAGCGCGCGCTAAGGTGATTTTTTCTGAATTTTAGATTTTTTTTCGACACTTCACAATTAGCTCATAGCGCGCGCGATTTTGTTTGTATTTCTCGGCGTGTAACTAGATGCCAACTAAATCCAGCGAGCCACATGAGCGCTGGGTAGACGATCATATGTTCCATCCCACCAGGGCCTAAACCCATGTAGAAATCGCTGTCATACGCAATGTCACTGGTTAATGAGCCGCTTGTGATCATACCACTTGAGAAGAGAACTAATGCTCCAAGCGTCATCGTCCCTAGTATTATGCTCATCAGAGATGATGGCATTTTCAGCACTTTAAGTGATGATATGGCTGACAACCCAGCGAAAAAGAAAGTCATTGTAGTCACCGCACCGTGAGCGGTTCTATAATCTTTAGTGAAGACGCCGACACCCATTGCTCCTAAGGCCGATAGGAAGAGCAGCATGTTAACGGTTTTGAAGTCAGAGACGGTCCTTAGACAGTACGTTCCAATGAGTAATAATAGTCCTAGAAGAAAGGCAGATGAGTTGAAAATTATAGAGGATGGTCCGATTCCAAGGTCGCTTATGTAATTGGCAGACACGCTGTAGCCAGGATACAACGCCTCTGAAATGCTAAGACCTAGGACGAACTGTGTGGCTGCGATAAAGAAGAGCAATCCCGCCACTTTTTCTCTTGAAAATGCCATGCGTTGCAATGTCGCCACTTGAAAGATAAAACTTTACCCCAACCAACCAACATAAAGCAGTCCGTCCTTGGGTAGCGAGCTTTAACTCAACGGTTTCTCATAAGACTCAGCTGGTGAGAGTCGAAATAATCATGGCGCCTATGATGACATCACGTCAGTATGAAGGGATCTAAGTTCGGTTCTTATTTCCCAAGATGATCTGACATCAAATTGATTCTGAGGCGCCACAACACCAACTTCTAAAGTAGCCTCACAATGAGCTTGCAGAACAACTGAAAGAAGAGAAAAAGGGTAAAGTTCTAGCCCAAACCCAACACGGTGTAGTGAGTCGCAAGATTTAAATAGCGCGCACACGCTCTCTCGACAATTCATGAGCATTGTCAATCTATCTAATCTATATTTGACGGGGGTGAAAGCGAATGATGTTTGAGGAAGATTGGGAAGAAGAAGAGGAAGAGGGAGAGGAAGAGGAAGATTGGGAAGAAGAAGAATGATAGGATCAAGATTGTCGTGGTAGCGCGCGTTTGCTTGGAAAATATAATTAGTCTATCGCGATTTTGTAAACGTGTTTATTCCGTGTCTATTAGGGGTTTATTGTACGTATGTATCATCAAAAATAGTGGCAAAAACACTCAAAAAACGCGGTTTTTCCGCATTATTTGACTAATTTTCTTGATTATTCTCCTTATTTTCAGGAAATCTTTGACTTGTTTTTCTTGTTTGCCTAGGCGGAAAACAATTCTGGGCGAAGGTTTCTCTCGCTTAAACGACACTCGCAACGTAGAACATCCTTTAATGCATTGCATCAGAAACCATTTGTTTAATCCTTTATCGTGAGACTGGAGAGCAACCCATGCAACTACACACATGTTTTCAGACCAAGACACCGCGCGCGTTGGGGTAAAGTTTTATCCACCTCAAATATCATAAACGCTTATTATGATTTGAAAGCAGATCAAGAATACGGTGCGAGAATATGTACCAACCCTCAGGGAGTTCATGGAAGTATATCGTCAGTCTGACCTTCGCTTTGTTTATGGTTTTGCTGATCTTGGGTGCCGTGAATCTAGTTTTCCTATTTCAGATAGAGGGCAAGTTGGATACAACTATTAGCCGCTTGAATACAACTGTAAGCAACGGGCTTGCTGGTTCACGCTTAGTGATGATTTGGAATAATTCTGATGTTGGCTTCGCTAGTCCCGAGGAAATTGGACATACTAACTACTTGCCTGCTCGGTTCTCTTATGATGTTACTGGATTCCGCAAGATCTATATTTACTACTGGGTTGCTTCAGGCAGCAGCCTCTCTATTTGGGATGTAAGCTTTTCAACTGCCGCCTTTCAAAAGTATGTTACATCGTTCACCATTTCGTCGACCGACATACGTGTTCTGGAGCTTGATGCCCAAGCCACCTACTTGAATGTAAGTCTCTCTAGCTATGCTGGGGGGATTGAGGGATACCTTTCACTCTACCTCTACTTGGTTTGAAACAAGACTGGAGTCTGAATGCTAGCTGTTCTATGTCGTCGTGGTTGGCGTGGTCGTGGTAGTCCGTCGTCGTCCCTGGTTGGTTGGTTGGATAAAACTTTACCCCCAAACACACACATGAGAATAAAAAAAGGGGGGAAGATTCCCAACGGTTGATCTATGGTTCTCTTTTGACTACAAAGGCGATTTTGACAACGGCACGGTATTCCACGATCTTGTTCTTCTCTATTTTTGCTGTGCAGCGCTTTACATAAACAGACTTTATGCCCCTAACCGTCTTGGCAGCTTCAGTAATTGCATTCTTTGTGGCGTCTTCCCAGCTTTTTGGTGAGCTACCTATCAACTCGACTACTTTTGCAACTGTCATTTTGTCCAGGCTTCCTAATCCATAACTAGCAATGTTCCTTATTATTTTGTTGCCACGCAAAAGCGCGCAAACCGTCACTGTCGATTGATTAAAATAGGTTTTCAGAGAAATAAGACCAATGTGAGAGGGGGGTGAAAAATCGACAATCACGACAGTAGAATTGGACTTGGATCGAATGGAGAAAATGAAGCAACAAGTCTTGAAAACCATTCAAAAAATCGTGGATGAATATGGAAACGTGTCTGCAATAGAATTGGAGTTGGCGTTGATAGAAGGACTTGCAAAAGTGAGAGAAATCGGTATGAAACAAACGCAAGAAGAAGATGAGAGTGTCGTCTAGAAAAAGCGCGCGCTCTAATGACCGTGAAAAGTAGCACGATATATGCCAATATTAATTCAAAAAGGTTATATTGAGCCACAACCACTCTGGGGTATTTGCGGGTGTAATGTGATGCAAGGTGACCGCCAAATTCAAAACTAGTTCTGAGAAGAGCCTTACCGTAGAGTATAACCCGCTTGAACTTGAAGAAGAAATACGTCGATTCTGGGAGCAAAATCGAACACTTCAGAAGCTGGCCCAGTCCAAGGAAAAAAGCAACCGAGGCCTCTTGGGTTTCGTTGAAGGACCTCCAACGTTGAACGGTATACCCCACGTTGGCCATGCTAGGGGGCGTGTGATGAAGGATCTACGCTACCGTTGGAAGACGATGCAAGGGTATTACATGCCCTTCTGGGCCGGATGGGACTGCCAAGGACTGCCAGTCGAGTTGGAAGTTGAGAAGCAGCTGGGTGTCAAGAACAAGCGGGAACTTCTTGAAAGAGTCGGTGAGGAACGTTTCGTAGAAGAGTGCAAGAAAGCTATAATGAAATACCACAAGATGTGGGTAGACCTCGACCACAAACTCGGCCTTTTCATCGACCACGAAAAAGCGTACTGGACGTACCACGACTCGTACATAGAGAGAGAATGGCAAATCCTCAAACGAGCTTGGGATCAAGACCTGCTTGAAGAAGGGCACTACGTAGTCGCATATTGCCCAGGATGTCAAACAAGCCTGAGCAACGCAGAAGTCGGTTACGAAGACTCATACGCGCAGGTTGAAGACCCGAGTCTCTATTTCAAGTTCAAGCTTGCCGACGCGAAGAACGAGTATTTCCTGGTTTGGACAACTATGCCGTTCACGCTCATCACGGACACGATGCTTGCAGTTCGCCCGGAAGCCGAATACGCAAAGGTGCAAGTCGGCGACGAAGTGTGGATCTTGGTGAGCCCACGCGTCGAACCGGTCATGAAGGAGCTTGGAATAGAAAAGTACAAGACAGTGGAAACTCTCAGCGGCAAGAGTCTGGAGAACACGAGGTACGAGTTTCCGTTCAAAGACTTGGTCCCGAGACAAGCAGAACTCGAGAAGAGCAACCCGCTCGTTCACAGAGTCATAAGTGAAGATTTTGTCGACGTTGAAACGGCTACAGGAATAGTTCACCTTTCGCCCGGAAACGGTGAGGAAGACTTCTTTGCCGCGATGAAACGACAGGTGCCGATATTCGCACCCTTCGACGACGAAGTCAAGTTCACGGCTGAAGGGGGAAAATTCTGCGGGGTGTTCGCGAGGGACGCTGACAAATTGGTGGTCGAAGAACTTCGAAGCAGAGGGTTGCTGGTCGAAGTGAAACCAGTGAAACACGAATATCCAACGTGTTGGCGTTCGCACCACAAACTCGTGTGGCTGGCAAGAAAGGAGTACTTCCTGAGAACAGACAAGATAAACAGCAGAGTCCTCGAAGCGGCCGAGAAAGTCGCATACTTCTACGATGAAACCAAGAACAGGTTTCTGAGCTTCCTGAAGGAAGGCAAACCCTGGTGCATATCCAGGGAGCGCGTCTGGGGAGCACCGTTGCCGATATGGAAATGCAAGGAGTGCGGAGCAAAAACCCTGGTTGCAAGCAAGAAAGAACTCCTCGAAAGAGCAATGGAAAAACCAAAGGGAGATTTCGAGCTTCACAAACCGTGGGTTGACCGCATAACGCTGAGATGCGAAAAATGCGGAGGCACGATGTACAGAGAAGACTTCGTGCTTGACACTTGGCACAACAGCGGCGCCTCACCGTACGCAAGGTTCACCGATGAAGAAACGGCGAAGTATGTGCCCGTTGACTTTCTCACGGAAGGCGTCGACCAGACTCGAGGATGGGCCAACACGCTCCTGCTTGAACACGTGATACTCACTGGAAAACCTGAGGCTCCGTACAGGGCGTTTCTGTTTCAAGGACTCGCGCAGGATGCAAGAGGCAGAAAGATGAGCAAGAGCCTCGGAAACGTCATCGAGGCAAACAGGCTCCTCGAAAAATACTCGGCAGATGTGTGCAGATTCTACAGCCTTCGCAAGTGTTCGCCGATAGACTTCATAAACTTCGACCCCGGCGAATTGGGTCGTCGAACTTACCAAGTGCTCTCAACCCTGTACCACCTGAACAGGTTCTTTGTGCAAAACGCGGAGTTCGACAATTTTGACCCGCGTAAACACACGCTCGAATGGGCTCGGGAGGGAAAGCAGCTCAAGAGCCCTGATTCATGGCTGTTGTCGAAGCTTCAAGAAACAATGGAGACTTACACGAGCAAGCTGGAGACCTGTGAATTCAACGTCGCCGTCGCAGGTCTAGAAGATTTCGTCATAGAGACTCTCAGCAGGCTCTACGTTCCTATGGTTCGAAAAGAACTGTGGACCGACGATCCTGCGATGCTTGACAGACGGCTCGCAGTTTACGCAACGCTCTGGCACACTCTCAGAACGATGGCGCTTCTGTTCAACCCGGTCACACCGTACTTGAGCGAGGCTCTGCATCAGAAAGTCTACAGACAACTGGACCCGACCCTGCCCGAGACAGTGAACCTTGAAGAGTGGCCGAAACCTGAGGAGAAACTGAAAAACAAGAGCGTGGAGGAAGATTTTCAAACATTGTTCAAATGTGTGTCGCTGGTTTACGCGGCTAGACAAAGAGCGGGACTGAAAAGAAGATGGCCCCTCAGCAAAGTGCTCGTAGTAGCACCTGAAGAAGTGTTGACCGCTTTGAGGAATGTGGAAGAACTTGTTCCTTGAACTCGTAAACGTCAAGACCGCAGAGTTCGCGACGGAGAGAACTAAACAGCAAGGGAACCTTGACGGCTGGGCACCCGCTTCTGAAGGATGCATAGAGGTTTTCCTGGACGTGCGCCGAGATGAGACTTTGCTGGGCGCCGGCCTCATGCGTGACCTGGCCCGCAGAGTGCAAGCGTTGAGGAAGGAGTTGGGATACGTGCCGACCGACGTTCTGGAAGCCGTGTTCATATCTGACCTCGACGAGGAAAGCATAAAGCTACTCAGACCTTTCGTGGCGGAAATGAAAGAACTCGTCCGCGCAAGAAATGTGCATCTGCAGAAAGGCCGCGAACAGAAAGATGCCGAATGGCACGAATCTCAATTAGATGATAAAAAAGTGGCAATAGCCATCCTCGGCAGAAAATAGAAGCAAGATAACTCTGAATCATGGAGGCGCAGGCTGCTGAGTTGTAGGCGGCGATGTTTGCGGCAACGATTGAACTGGTCGAGCCCTTCTTCTCCGCAAGATGACGATCACAGTCGCGAGCGTGACGATGACAACAGCCGCTGTGATGATTATCAGCCACTCAGAGTTCAAGCTAAACAAGCCTGTGCTCCACAGGTTTGTGTCCGTCAGCACGATTTCAAATGCGCCATTGCCGGTCGCGTTGTTCTGGAAGGAGCCTGTGGCTTCAAGAAACACTCCCGTTTGCTGATCCCAGTAGACCTTGGAAGAGATACCCAAGTAGGGCACGCGCGCGTCCGCCACTATAGCTTTTCTTCCGTTCCATTCTGTCACATTCTGAACTGTCACGCTTTCACTCGGAATAGTGTCTCCAAGTGCAAGGTTTGCAGGAATGATGACCCCCGTCAGGAAACTGCCACCTCGCGTTGCAATGTCCATCTCGAACTGCGATGCTGGAATCATGTCTTGTCCTTGAACGCTGACCTCGTACGTTCCAGTTATGGTTGAACCCTGAACGGTCTGGATGTCAATCTCAAGGATTCCTGTTTCGTTTACCTGTTGAGTCGAAGTTGTTATGTTATACTTAATCCAATCACCGCTATTCACGCCTACCGCGTATTGGGCGCGTGCGAGATTTGTCTGAAGAGAAACGCAAAGAGCTAGGATTATCCACAAAGGAAGTTTGCTTCTTGCCAAGTTAGGCTTGCCTCTGATCTTCGATTTTTGTTTCTTCCAGACTATTAGAACCTTTCTGACACTGTGACCTGACCGAGAGTCTTGGCACTGAGACAGCGGCTAAGAATATATCGATTCTCGTAATATTATGGTTCGAGCAATTGTCTATATATGGACGACTGAAGTGAATGTTGCAAGTGATACGCACATATGAGCAATCGGATGACAAGCAGGAAGTTCATTGAATTGTTCGATGCGCTGTGGCAGGAAGGTCCAACGATCGAATACAAAAACCCCGAGAATTGGACAAGGAATTAGATACTTTCCTGTTAAGCGGGATCTGGGGGAAGGGGCAGGCTTCCAAACAGATTTTGAAGGTTTTAAGACTTATCATTGCTGGCAGCCAAGCTTCACGCAAGGGTGTTTCGTTCCATCAGCAATCATGTATTCAGTCTGATTCGCAGAGAGGCAATGAATTGCGCGGTTGACACCCGCACACGTGAATTGCTTTTTGTCTTATATAGTTCCTGTTCTATACAGAATGAAGAGGTGCGATTATATGAACACAAGAATGATTGCTATGTACCTAGGCGTGTTGCTCATCATCATAGCGTTGATACTCGGCGGACTTCAACTCTTCAACATCTATGACTTCACTCCAGCCTTGGGAAAAGACATTTGTACGTGTACGGTTTGTTCGGAGTCATCGGCCTTATTGGCATAATACTGGCGGCATGGAGCTTACTCACGAAAGAAGCACCTAAGGAAAAACCCGCGCAGACCAAGACTTAGCACGCTCGAGAAAAGACGCATCCACATAACCCTTTTTCTTTCTTACTTGCTGTTTCTCGTGCATATCCTGCAACGTGTTTGCGGTTTCAAAAAAACGGAACAACATCCGAGCCCAATTTTGGACTACGTGGAAACATAAAACATAAAACCAAGCTCAAGCCTTCTTACCGAGAGCGCTTATCAAGAAAAGACCTCTTGGGCCGGTAGTTCAGTCTGGCATGAACGCCGCATTCGCAATGCGGAAGTCGCGGGTTCAAATCCCGCTCGGTCCACTCCACGCGAACCCGGTCTAGTTTCGTTGATGAAAGAATTTTCAGAACTGTCTGGGAGATGAGGAAAAGCGGCTATGCGGAGGCCACGGTTGAGGGTTGCAATTGCAAGTTGAAATTGCTGTCAAAGATCGCTGACTTGCACAATCCTGAGACCGTGAGAGAAGTCGTGGCGTTGAAGAAGTGCAGCGTCGCATTCAAAGAGGCTCTGGTCAATGCCTATGATCACACAGCTTCAGCCTGGAAGAGCAACTGTTTCCGAGTCCAAGGACGACGAGGCATGCTTGGGAAAGATATCGAAACGACGTTGCTAGGAAACTGCATCAACCAGAACTCAGAAAGATCAGACTCTACGATCTGCGACATTTCTTTGCGACCATGCTCTATCACCGGACGAAGGACATCCTCTATGTGAAGGAGCAGCTAGGCCACCGGAGACTCGAGAATACTTTGGTCTACACGCACCTGGTCAACTTTGGCAGTGACGAGTATGTCTGTAAGGTTGCCAAGACTTCAGAAGACGCTAGGGCTCTCGTTGAAGGTGGCTTCGACTGCGTTGCCACAAGCCCAGATGGATACATGCTCTTCAGAAAATTGAAATAGTTCAAGATGGAAGCGGTTGAAACAAGGTCAACAACACCTCAGAAACGCCATTGACAAAACTGAAGATGCCTTCAAGCCACTTTTTTGACTCACCTAGAACCTCAAGTTTTTCGTCAAATGTCAACGTAAATTCATCAGGATTATCTGGCAGGAACGGATATTGAAAATCCACGAATTTCCCATTCTCGTATCTTGCTTGGCCTACGAAGTTCACAGGAGTTCTGTGAGTCACTCTGTTTCTCATTCGATGGAAATAGTCAAACCAAGACTGCCTTACCAACGCCTCAACCATTTCTTTTATGTCAAGTCGCAGGGTTTTCGCATCCAACAGTTCCATGAAGTAACCCACTTGTTTTTCCTCGCCTCTTTTCTTGACCTTCAAGTCAAAGATTTCTGATAATTCCACAGCCAAATAGTCAAGGATGGAATAGAGTTCAAAGACATAGATATCAATGTTCTCAATCAGCCCAAAGAAAATGTCTGCGTTTATGTAGAGGTTTTCTCCTTCATAGAAGGCTCTAGCTTCATGTTTTTGCAGCTTCTCAATGTTCTCTAGCACGTCACACACAAAGGACATTTTGATGCCGATGCCGCCGTGCTGGTCGCTTACTCTTTCCCTGTCGAAAGCAATACTCGTCGACGTCCTAGTTTCCAGAAGATTGGAAAGTTTGCCGAAGTTTGGAGTTGGAGGACCCTTCGTCCTCGTCGCCAAAATTGGAAGTTTCCGCGCCAACTGCTGCACCCACTATCGATTGCCAGCAGAGTTACCCTATATGCCTTTGCGCTGCGGCATGTTTCCATCAGGGCATTGGTATATAGCCAGATGCAAGCGCAATGCCAAGCATCAAAAGGTAAGCTGCAATGAAGATGGCGATATGCTCCACAAGGGCATCAGCAGCTCGATATCGCAGGCGTTTGCTGGCGCTTTTCCCCTCGACCTCTCTGTATCGCAAAGTTGCAGGAAACGTGATCAAGAAGGCCAGAGAAGTTCCAGCCTGCACCCAAAGCCCCAAGGGAAACGGCGCTGCAGTGAAGCTGAGACCAATGAACAAGAGGATTTCAAAAACGAAAAGGTTGCCCAGAAAGACCCAGCAGAACTCCCTTACAAGTCTTCTGAGAGGGATATCAAACGGCAGGCTTGGAAGAAGATCGTTCACGAGCCAAACCATGATCAATATCACAATCGGGATCGTCAATACTCTGAACACAAAATTCACGTTGCTCAAGTCTGCCGCGTATCTTACGGCAGCGTAACCAAGTTCGGAGGCCGCCAACACTGTCACTAGAAGCAGGCCGAGTTCAAACAGCTTGTCGATTCGATCTCTGTCCTTATCTGACACTCTGCGTTGTTCCCCTCAGTTGCCAAACAATACCTCATGGACCTGAATAAAAGGTTTCAACTGCTGACGAAAAGAGGTGTTTTCTCTGCCCGAGCGAAGAAGTCATCCGGTTCCATAATGATCGAATTTATGTGGTTCGCTTTCACGTCAGGTTTATAATTACTAGAACAACTAGTGTTGAAATAGGTGACTAGATGGCATTGGATGAACGAACTCGCAAGGGTCTGGACGATATTTTTGCGACAATTGAGGAACGCAAGGAGACGTTTGAGAAGGTTCTTATAGGTTTTGCATTCTCCCGGGGCGAAAAGAACGAGTGTAAACTGAGTTTTGGCTATTTACATTTCTTGAGAAAAGGCGAACCTCCGTTGGAAGATATGACCCTCGATTACGGCAACTTTGTTCTTATGAAGCGAACGTTGGACGTGATCGAAGCTGTGGCTACGTTGCATTCTATATTGGAAAATCAGACTCTGATGTTTGAAGACTTGCAGCCTGTTTCGTCAAACGTTCATCTCGGAGAGATCGTGCATCTGAATAGCAACAAAAGATACTGGTATTCTTCAAATGAATGGCCTATGTTATACACTTATTTTCGAATAGATGACAGTGTTCGAGGAAATATCCCCTCGGACTCGCTGGCAAAACTTGGATTGCCCTTATTTCCGAGCGGCGCCGAAGCGATAAATGTCTTCTTTGGACTGCATCTCGCCCAAGATTGGTCAACTCTGGAAAGCCGTATTGAGTTGCTTGTACCAGACTATAGAGCGAAAATCAAAAACCTTCGTCTTGCTGGCAACAGGATCACACTCGAAGTGGAGACTGGAGAAATTGCTGAGCATGACCTGAGGGGAAAATTCTATTGCAAAGACAAAAGAGGAAGCTGCATCTCTGAGGACCTGCCTTTGAAGAATGGGCTCGTCAGTTTTGTTGCTGAAAATGAGCCTCTGCTGGTTGAGGCTCACATAATTTCCACAGCAGACGGAAAATCAATAGATAAGAAAAGCTTCGACTACCGATATCCATCGCAAGAAGGAGTAATTCTTGAGAATATCGAGACCCAGCTTATCGACATAATCGCCAAAGGAGAAAGCGCCAGCGTAGAATTCAAAGAAAAACTGGATAATGGGGAATTTCTTGAAAGTGTCGTATCCTTCGCCAACACCGCCGGCGGGACAATATTCCTGGGAGTTGACGACAATTGCAGAGTCAAAGGTTTGAGGGACGACGTCAAAGATAGGATACTGAACCTAGTTATAGCAAATTGTGATCCTTCTATTGACATTCAAGTGGACTCAGGGGTTGAGGTGCAAGGAACTCCGATAACACTAGTGAAGGTTCCTGAGGGTATGAACAAACCCTATGTTCTGAGAGACAGAGGTGTTTTTCTCAGAAGAGGGTCTTCTGACAGACAGGCCAAGAGGATCGAACTGGATGATATCTACACAAAGAAGCAGGGTTCACAATGGCCTTTGCGATGATATGAAGGCGTCCATCAGCAGACTGAACTAGGCGGTCAGCCTCTTTCATCGTTGTTTCTTGCGGGCTCCATTTGGAGCGAGGCAATTTTTGCCTCGAGATCTCGCCTAGCAGCGATTTCGAGAGCCTCATCATATTCTCGCAAAACTTCTGTCAAGTCAACTTCCGTTCTGCTTTCTTTCGAAGCATCAATTTGAGGCTTCTCAACTTTGCCAGAAGATCGCAAGACCTCAATAACGTCCTTATTGATAACTCGCACAGCATAGAACAATCTTCTAGACTTTTCTTCAGCTCGTTCTATATATCACACCGCATCCTGACGCCTCACCACAGGAGTTGTCAGGATATGAAAAAACACGAGTTTCTTGATGAACCTTCTTTCGGCAAAGAAGGTTCCGGGTTCAAATCCCGCCCGGTCCACACGAACTCTGTTAAGTCCTTGATGATTCAGTCGTGCGCGCTACTTCCGAATCAACAACACCAAGCCTATTATGGCGATTGCTGCCGAAACGCCCATTCCGGCTGTTGTCGTGATATTTCGAAGAGCGTAATACGCTGCAAATGTCCAGAATATCAAAATCAACCGAGCACAAGCAGACAAATTCCTATAGCGTGTTTATATTCCGTTTCCATTCTTTCTAATGCCTCCTCTTTTCGATCGCCTTTACTTAGATGGACTTGGAAACTATAATAAAAGGTTGTCTTTTTCTCTCTTTCGGTCCTGCGTGCTGATCGTGGACGATCGTCACAGTGTTCCGGCGTAAACGTAGGTTCTTGAGATGTTCATTGCCTTGAGCGTCGCGTACCGGCAGTAGCCATCGACGAGCTGCATGTCTTCCTCCCTGACTACCAGAGGCCATATGACAACACCGAAGTTCTCAATCACCGTCTGAAGCTCTCGTCTTCTCTGTGTCAGTCTTTCTCTGAAGACGTAACCTCGTTCTCTGTCTACGTAATTCATGATTTCAGAATTCAGCCCTATTCTTTGAATCTCAGCTATTCTCAGACTCCATCTACGCTTCGACAGGGTCCTCAGCCACGGGTCTTTCTTCGGGTCGCGATGCTCACTCTTCGCGTCCTCCTCCCATTCTCTACGGATCTCCGTCGTGATCAGATCCTCTATCCCGTCGGGATCTTCGATTACCCAGTAGGTTATTCCTTCGAGCCTGCGGATCGGTGTGTTAACGAGTCTCACCATCTGGACAGAGCATTCCGTGTGAAGGTCTAATCTGAACTAAATGTTCATATAATTATTGCGGGAGAGTTGCAATGGTTCGAAAACGTCCGGCTAACTGCAAAACTCTTTAAACCTTAACCCGCTTTTCTTAGCATGTAATGACACCGAGAACGGCGATCAGCTCAGTGGTTTGATGGATCTTTACGAGATGGAAGAGTGAAGATGAGTGTCAATCAGTTTTAACATACCTTACCGCGACAACAAGAAACTGGGACGAATTATTGACCAGGTGAGGAAGGACACTCAACTGCACACGTTTTGGAGATGTTCAAACGTCATGGCTATTGATCGCTTAGGCTATACTGACCACGGTCCTACCCATGTGAAGATTGTCTCCAACCTTGCGCTCAAACTTCTGAGAATCCTGATCAAGCATCAGATCGTGCCCAGCATTGTGAAGAACTATGGGATGCAGAATGAAGACGCCGAAGTTGTCGTCGTCATGGGCTCGATTTTTCACGATCTGGGCATGGCGGTCATGAGAGATCAGCACGAGGTTTACGGCGCCTTGCTAGCGTTGGGGTTCATTGAAAAATACTTGCAGTCCATCTACTCCGACGATGAGCGAACGATAATCTGCTCTGAAGTTCTGCACGCGATCACCTCCCACGAGGAACCGCACAAGCCTTTGACGATTGAGGCGGGCATCGTCCGCATAGCGGATGCCTTGGACATGGAAGAGGGAAGAGCCCGAATTCCCTTTCAAGCGGGAAAAATTGACATTCACTCGGTTTCGGCTTTGGCAATCGAGAAAGTTGAGATTCAGGAAGGCGAGGAAAAACCGGTCATCGTCAGAATAACGATGTCAAACTCTGCTGGAATCTTCCAGATAGATGAACTGCTTAAACCGAGAATCCAAAACTCTGGGCTGCAGAACTACATTCACGTGGTTGCAGAGATCACCTGGGAAAAAGAGAGAAGAATCATGGAAAAGTTCGAGTTCTAGGCTTCATTTTTCCAGAACACTCGTTTGCTTCAAGTGCCCCAGAGAGAAGCAGAGCAGATCAGCCGCTAATTGCTCGGTCTTCTTGCAAGCAATGCGTAACTGGCTGAGCTGAGCAGGCATCGCTCCTTGCGCTTTGCAGTCTTTCTCGAGTTCTCTGTACCTGTCCCAAGCTCTCTTGCTCTTCAAGATTTGCGAGTCTGCAAATTGGTTAAGACTGTTCGTTGAAGCTCGTAGCGAATTGAGGTCTTTCAGAGACTGCGCATCATTCTTCTGGCTGATCCGCTGTTCGAGATGATTCATTTTCTCTTTCAGATTTCTGACGACCTCAACTGCGGCCTCGTAGTCTGCCTCAATTTCGTTTACTGCTGTTTCAATTCGTTCGACGAGGACCTGATTTTCATTCAAGACAAAACTGCTCCTGCCCTGCTTTTCAAAATTCAATAGCGATCCTGTCTTAACTAGGTTTTTGACTTCAAACCGAAAAAGTATTTACCGCAGTCAAGCAGCTTGAAAGAAACGACTAGGTGGGGTTGAAGAGGCAAATGGAAGTATCGTCTTCAATGGTGGAGTTTCAAGGTGGCAACAGTAAGAGGAAAACCCAAGGATATCTGGTGAGACCAGAAGCCGCGGGGAAATATCCTGCAGTGATCGTCATTCACGAGATTTGGGGGCTCGTGGATCATATTAAAGACGTGAGCAATCGGCTTGCAAGAGAAGGTTACGTTGCTCTTGCCGTTGACCTGTTTGATAGGAAAACAGTTTCTAACATAGAAGAGGGGCGCAGCCTGCGTGAACTGTTCACGCAAGAAAAAATCTTGGGAGACTTGGACGGCGCGTTCATTTTGCTCAAGGCGTTGAAGTACGTCAATCCGAAGCGCATCGGAAGCATCGGTTTCTGCATGGGCGGAGGACTCTCACTTCTTCTGGCTTGCCATAACAAGGATCTGGCAGCCGCCGTTGTGTTCTACGGAAGAAACCCTTCACCGATAGATCTTGTGAAAAACATTCGTTGCCCGATCCTCTGCAACTATGCTGGCGATGACATGGCAATAACAGAGTCAGACATCAGTCTTCTGAGGCAGACGCTTACAAAATACGGGAAGGTATTCGACATCAAAGTCTTCCCAGGAGTGCCCCACGCTTTCTTCAACGATACGAGAGAGAGCTATCGGCCCGAAGCCGCGAAAGAAGCGTGGGAGAGGACTCTTGATTTCTACAGGAAGTACCTGAAGCAGTGAAACTTGGGCAAATCTCCTCGTCTCCTTTCTCATGTGATGTTTTACGCGATGGACAAACAACGTTTAAGTTCAAGTCAAAACTCTTGGTCTCGCGGTGTGCTATGATGCCGTCGAAGGTCGCCGTTGTTAGGGGCGAAAGAGGTCTTGAGCCAGTTTTCAGAGCTCTAGACATGATAGACTACCAGTCGGCACTGTCTGGCTACAGAACGGTCTTAATAAAGGTCAATTTCATAACGGTGGAGACATGGCAGACTGGTGCGACGACAGACCCGATCGTTGTCGAGGCAATCATAGATAAATTGAAGACTTTGCCCGTGAAAGTCTACGTCGTCGAATCGGACGCAACGATGACGGATGCTGACAAGGCCTTTGAAATGACGGGTATGAAGGAAATGGCTGAACGCAAGGGCGTCGAATGCCTGAACCTGAGACACGTGAAGGATAGAGTTAAAATTGACATTCCTAATGGTAAGACTCTGGGCAGCATTACTGTCCCTCGCATCGTCACCGAGTCTGCGGTCATAAGCGCGGCCAAGATGAAGACTCATTCGTCGACGAAGGTCACGTTGGGCATGAAGAACCTGTTCGGGCTCCTGCCTGACAAGATGAAGGGCAAGTACCACCTCAAGGGAATAAGCAAGGTCATAACAGACATCAACAGCGTGATCAAACCAGCGTTAACAGTGATAGACGGGTTCGTCGCAATGGAAGGAAGCGGTCCCGTGGGCGGCGACCCCGTCCAAATGAACCTAATCATAGCCGGAAAAGACGTTCTTGCGACAGACGCAACTGCCTGCCGAATTATGGGATTCGACCCCCACGAAGTTGCTCACATTCGAATGGCCTACGAAAAAGGGTTGGGCGAAATTGACAACATCGAAATCGTCGGTGAAACACTGAGCAACGTCACTCGGCCGTTCAAGAGAGCTTAACCCAGCTTCCATTGAACTGAAGCATTCTTTATTCTCATAAGACTCTCCTGAAAAGGCAATACGCAGTTTCTCGAGTTTGCGCATTAGTCTTGAACGATCAAAAAGTTTGATCGGTCATCCGCGTCTTTCATCACAGTAGCACCATCAGTCTGCTGCTTCGGTTCCTTGGTGCCTAATGGAAGAAGTCAAACGACGCGTGCGAACCGTGAGGGTGGCAGCAAGAAACAGAATTGTTTCTCCCATCTCCCCCTTTGCGAGGTGAGCATGGTGCTGCCTATCAGATGGCGAGTTCGCACGCGCCAATTGAACTATGGATGACATGGGACATATCGGGTTCTGGAGTGCTGTTACAGAGTAATCATCTAGAATCTACGTCTATTTGCACAGATAGAAATGTCTCTTGCGCAAATCAACGCGAAGCGTTGCAGAAAGCGTTTGATTGATCTTGTATCATCCGTCTGGGGGCAAAGGGGAGACTGGTAGTCTTGTGCCTTTCTGCGAGTATGTTGGGATGTACGCGTATGGAGCGTCTCCTCCCGTGTAGACTCGCCCATCAGGAGGTGTTGTACTTGTCGAGGGGGTCTCGTTTGTCGAGGAATTAGGTGTGTTTTGATCTTTGGGGGTTTCAGTTGCAGAGTTGTTTGGAACAGGTTCGTTGGTAATACCTGGGTTTCCTTGAGAACCATATCCGTTGGACCCTTTGGGACACTGGAACCGCGCGCACACAATTTGATTCTGCATTAAGCACTCTAAATTTTAGTGTAGTACACGATTGCCGTGTATATGTCTCGCATGTTAACCACGCCGTCATCGTTCACGTCCAGACTAGGGTTCCAGAGAGCGCTTCCTTTGCGCGTGCAGAACGCCGAAACGAGAGCATTCACATCGTGCATGTCAACGACACCGTCGGGAACGCCTGCAGGTCCGGAAACGTCCCCGGGGATCGAGACGAAGACCAAAGCCTTCATCGTCAGGTTGTTGTCCGCCGTGTAAGTTTCGCCCGAGACGACGTCGGCCACAGCCGTGATCGAGTAGTTGCCCTTGAGCAACTGTCGTCGTGTTCCATACAAATGTGATGGTGGTCGAGTTTCTGGCAGTCAACGTCACGGCCTGTCTTTGCACGATGGTCGAGTTTGCCATGACCGTTACGTTGAAGGTTTCAGTTTGTTCCCCGTAGTTGATCACTTCGGCGTATATCCAAAGATGAGTATGTCCCACGGTGTTGTTCGAAGTGTCAACCGTGACCACTCCGATGTCATGCGAACCAGCGTAAGGCTTTGTCAGAGGAAAGTGGTCGGTGTTGTTTTCCGCTATCACGTATGCCGTGTCGATTATTCCGTCACTTCCCGTTTCGTTCTGGTAAACACCTCTGAACAAGTCACTTCCGTTGAGGCTGTTCCAGTAATTTCCTCCGCTAGGATAGCCGTTGTCCCACAGGTTGACTAAGCCCTGAATTCCGACGACGTTTGCATCGTTTACGAAGTTGTTGTGGTAGATCTTGTTATCGGAAGAGATTACGAATTCGAGACCGCAGTTGTGGCTGTTTTCCACGTCGTTTCCTATCAGGGTGTTGAAAGAAGACAAAGTTTGAAGCAAGACACCTTCACCGTTGTCTGTCACTTTGTTTCCCGCCAGGGTGTTGTTCGACGAGTATTCGAACCAGATTCCATAATGATTGTTTCCGGTTACATTGTTTTCGTTCAAGGTGTTGTTATTCGAAGAAGACCATATGCATATCCCGGCATCGTTACCCATGACGGTGTTGTTGTTCAAAGTATCGTTCCAGGAGGATTGAAGTAGGACACCGTAATAGTTATTGTTGCTGACGTTATTCCAGTTCAGAGTGTTGTCGTTGCCCTTTACGAGGATACCAGTCCCATTGTTGTTCATCACATCGTTACTGATCAGGATATTCCAGTTTGATGATGAGAGCAGATCTATGCCGTCTCCATCGTTGTTTTCGATGATGTTATGCTCGATCGCGTTCCCAGTTGAAGACACAATAACGCCGCAGTCTGGGTAGGATCCACTGTTTCTCACGGTGAAGCCAGTCAAGTTGACGTTGTTGGCCGTGATGTTCACGCACGTTCCATTCGAAGAACCATCGATGATTGTGGTCTTGCTGTTGTCTCCAATCAGCGCCACGGATTTGTTCACTGCCAAATGTTCGTAGTACGTTCCTGGATCGACGTGTATCCTGTTTCCGTCCAAGGTTTCAGGAGCATTGATTGCAGCCTGCAAGGTCGCATAGTCCAATCCAGTGTCGATGTCATGAACTGGCAGGAGGCTCTTTTTCGCCATCAACGGGTAGTGATCTGTGTTGTTTGCGTCAATGACGTACGGTGTGTCCCCGATTCCATCACTACCGTTAATATTTTGGTTGGGACCGCTCTTCAAGTCCACACCAGCGTAGTCGCTCCAGTAGTTTCCGCCCGAAGGGTAGCCGTTGTCCCACGTGTTATTCCCCGCCCTGTAAACCATTGAAGCACCCCCTACTCTGTTCATGGTGTTGTGATAGAACGAATTGTTGGCGCTGTCACCAAAATCGACTCCGCAGAAACCGCTAATCTGGAAGACATTGTCTATGACGTTGTTGAATTGGCTTTCGAGTATTTGAAGGTCAATTCTGCAGTCGGCGAGTGCGTTGCTGCTCAGGATGCAGTTTTTCGAGTCAAGAAGTAAGATTCCAATGTCAGCGGATGACGAGTTTGTATTCCTCACGGTGCAGTTCACGCTGTTTACGATCTGAAGATTGACCGAATTCTTGGTCAATTCCAGCCCCTGCACGACGATGTTTGAACACTCGACCAGCGTCACTTGCCCAGCGTTTGAGGGAACAGTTTCATCAACATGACCAATCAAGTAATAGACAGGTTTTCCGTCTACGAGGTTTGTGGCGTCCATATCAATCTGGTCATAGGCGCTTGAATTGAGTTCAAGGTTGTATAAACTGTTGTTCTCGATGCCGTTGCTCCTAAAAGTTCCGTTGACTGCTCCCTGGCCATAGATGCTAAGCCCTACTCCGTTGTTCGCGACGTCATTGCCCGAAACGAAATATCCAGTTTGGTCAAGGTAGATTCCGTTCCCCGTATTGTTCTTGATGACATTGTACAGCAGGTTTCCGCGAGCGCTTCCTGCACCGGTGCCCCAGTCGCCTGCGTAGACGCCTGTTTGACCGTTCTGGATAGTGAAGTTGCAGACGGACACGTTGTTAACGCCTTTTATTCCCACAACGTAGCCTGCGCCGTTGCCATCGATAATCGTGCCGTTCCTATCTTCTCCCAGGAGGGCTACTGTCTTGTTGGCCACGACGTTTTCGTGATAAGTGCCTTTCCTGACGAGAATCGTGTCCCCGCTGTTGACGCCGTTGATGGCGCTTTGAATCGTCGGGTAATAGTCCGGCACGATCGTTCCTTCCAGAAGGTTAACCGAGAATGTCTGATTTGCAAAACCGATGTCAACTCCGTTATTATCCCAGAGAAAAGTGTCTGTTGTTGTGGGTAGGAACGAAAGGTTTTTTTCGCTTTTCTCTCCGACTCTGAATGCGGTGAAATTGATTACGCAGAGTAATGCGTTGTGGTAACGTTCACTGCCTTGGTCAGGGGAATCCAATCGCACCGCAGGCCATGAACGTGGGTAATGGCCGCGTATTTGGCGTCTTGAGTGTCATCACTGAAGTCGATAGTCGTGATCTCCGGCTATTCCGTGAAAGACGTAGGAAGGGTCATTTTCAGGTATCAAGATATTGGTGCATCTCAAGGAATTGTTGTCAAACGTTAACCCTACCTGCCAAGTTGCTAGGTTGCTTGTCAACCCGCTTAGCGTGACGTTCACGGTGAAGGGCACGCCGTCTGGAGGCAGCTGCTGGGTCGCGTTTCCTAGAGTGGTTGAGTTCAAGCCTGTTGAGTAGTCAGTGATCTTAATCAAACTGGAAACTGTGCCCTTCACTGATTTAGTGTTCAATGAAGGCAGCAGTAAAGAGAGAAAGAGCAGTGTGAGCATGATTCTGGAAACTGTTCTCTTCCACAACTTCTTTTCCCCTAATCTAGATAGGGTGATCAGCAAATATTATTTTCGGCTGAAAAATCAAAAATCAGAGCACACACCTCATAACAGAAACGCTGAAGAGGCAACGCACTCGAAAATCGAAATCAAAAATCATGCTGGGTGGAACTTCTGTGTCCTGCGCGCAGATCTGAGCGTCCGAGACGACTTCTCATTTATTTAGAGGTGAAAACACAGTGATCTAGTAGGGTGCAAGCGATTAATGGGCAGGAACAGGACAGTTCTGCTGGGAGCCGCTGTCATCATAGTTTCCATCGTTCTTCTTGCAGTTCTCGTTGTTTTCGTGACAGGATATCTACAGAAATACCTTGAGATGAATTATAACGTGGATCCGTTATTGACCACTGTCCTCCTAGCTATCGCGGTTTTTGCAGTCGTGGCGGTCTTGTTCAAAAAGAAAGTTCCTGAACAATGACCAAAACAGACGCATTTCAGACTTTCGCCTAGAACACGCGTGCCACTCTGTCAGCCTATGAGTAACAATGATTCGATGGATCCGAGGAGAGCGCAGTGTCCCAAAGTCAGCGTACCAGATTTGGCAAACGTTGCCGTATGCCTCAAGCTAGCTGATGAAGCTAATGAGCAAGAGACTTCCTTTGCTCCTCAATGCGCACGCTCGATTAGTCCACTCTTTTCGAAAAGTTGATTAAGCCAAAAAGGAGACATGTGTACGAGGTTCCGAATCATTGACAATCGCTTACGTGTTGGCAAAAGTTGAAGCAGGAAAAGACCAAGAAGTACTGAGAGAAGTCAAAAAGAAAGCTGGTGTTCAGCAAGCAACTCCTACCTATGGTGTGTACGACCTACACGTTCAAGTTATGTTCAATACTATGGAAGAACTCGACAGATTCATATTCGATGAGATCCGCCGCATCCCAGGAATAAAGGAAACAGTGACCTTGATAGCCTTCAAGGGGATATGAATGTCTAAGATCGGTTGCAGAGAAATCTATTTTATTAATGCAATGCAACCGCGGCAGGTTGATTTCTTTATTGACAGAGTCAAAGCAGTTGTGAAGGAAATGGGTTTTCCATCCGAGTATGATATACGAATCTACAAGAACGTCTTTTCATGCTGTGGGGTGGGAGGAGTCGGCGTAATCATCGAAGTCGTAGGTCCAGAGGAAGAGAAAATAAAGACGATCGACTTGAGGGCCGTGTCTAAGATTCTCGAGCTGTGCGAGAAGGAAGGCTACGAGGTAGGACATCATTCTGTGGGGCAATACGAATCCATGTAGCGGCGGGTCCGCTTATGATGAGAGATCGTTTGATTTTTCGCCGAACCGGCTAGACAGGTCATTCCACGTGAACATTTCGAAGCAGATTAGGGTTTCTGTCTTCCGAACGAATGATGACTTCCTCAGTTCCAAGAGTCTTTGATCTATGTTCTTGATTGCTCCGCGAAGCGTAAGAACGAAGTCAAAAGACCCATGAACGAAATCCATCCTTTCAACCTCAGAGTCCAAAATCAATCCCTTAGACAAGACTTCATCACAGAACTCTTTCTCCTTGCCCGGGCGAAGAGCTACCAGAACATAGGCACGTGCGCGATTATCTTCAGTTGTCATGGAATTTTCCTTGCCGACCACTCTGTCATTCTCAAAACCTTAGACCCTCAGCGACGCAACGACAGACGTCATTGCCCCTTCTATTTCTGGAACATTTTTGTTGATATGCGCGATCGACCGTTCCAAATGCTCTCTGCTATTCGATCTTATTGCGCAAATCAGATCATAAGGTCCAAATACAGTGTCAGCAGAAATTACTTCTGGAACAGCCAGAAGCGCCTTCTGCAATTTTTCTAGGTTTCGTGGTTGAGTATTCAAGAATAGAAAAGCAAACGGTTCTTCAGCATATGATGGGCCTTCATGAATCACGATAAAAGTCATGGATCTCGTAACCAAAGCATCTTTAGCACCGATCATCCGTATCGGGTTGAACCATTTTTCGATGAACTCATCTAGGGTTTTTAACCCAGTGAATTGAACAAGTACGTCCATAGGACCAAGAAGCAAGAATACGTCTCCTCTGGGAATGTTCAGTTTCAGAAGATCTTCGAGTACCTCGTTGTAAACGCCTGCCTTGCAACTCAAGCACATGTATGCTCTTATCGCCATCACCAACGATTCTTCAGTGTTGCCAATAGCGCGCGTACGCAACGCGGTTTTACGAAGGCATGGCTCCCTTGAAGCACTTGTTCCTACGGGCTAGAACTGGGTAGTTTCTCAAGACATGTGCTCTTGGCGTTTGCCTTCTTCAGGGTCTCCAGGTATGCGTTTTCACCAGCTCTTCTTATGAGTTGCTGCTGGCCATTGACAAAGTTGATGATGTGATACAATGATTCCTCTCCGCTCAGCTGTTGGTCGAAGTAACATCCTTTTTTGACGTTCAAGCCTTTCAAATGGTCAAGGGCATACCTACAATGTCCAACGATTTCACACGACGCACATTTGCCCCAATCTTCCGGATAAAGGCAAGGTCCACACGTCACGTGGCACGCTCTCTTCCCAGGATACAAGTTTTTCTTAGTGTCACCTTCGCAACGACAGCATTTGCTTTCCCAAGATTCTTGCTCCACCATTTTGCATCAAATCCCCAAAAGATAATCATATATACAAGTAGGACTATAGCGTATAAATGTTGCTGGTTATGGACTATAAACAAATATGGAGAATGATTTGATGACTAAAAGCAAAGCCTCATCGAAAAATGCTAAGACATCAGTAGGCGACCTTGATGAGACCGACAGAAAGATCATGTCCATGTTAATCGAGAATCCGAAGTTGTCCCAAGCCGAAATCTCGGAGTGTTTGAAGATCTCTCAACCCGCGGTGAGCCTCAGAATGCGAAAGCTCGAAGAAAAAGGAGTATTGGCCCACTTGATTGGAACCGACATCAAGAAAGCCGAGCTCTTCTTGGCAAAAGTGGATATTACTACTAATCGAGTTGAACAACTACTGGAAACTCTGAACAAGTGCCCTCTATACTTAAACTGTTTCTTAACTTCGGGAAAGCACAACATGACGTGCCTGATGCTTGGAGAAAACATAAAATCCATCATGTCCGTCGTTGATTCTCGACTGCGACAAAACCTTCCGGCAGAAAACATAGAGTTTGACTTGATAGTGACCCCGACTAGACCCATGATAGTGCCAATCAAGCCGCAACAGGAAAGAAAGAAAATCTCGCCATGTGGTGCAGATTGCAGCACCTGTAACTTCTATACCAGTGACAAATGCTTGGGCTGCCCGGGTTCAATTCAATACAAAGGAAACCTGCTATAACGCGCTAATCCAACTTTTGAGTTTCGGGACATAATTGGAGGGTATGCCATCAAGTGCAACATCAGATTCATGCGCAACATCACGGAACTGATTTGTTCAAAAAACGAAAATAGCGCGCGCGTGTTGTAGCTGGGCAAACTCTTAATTGTTGGTTAAGTCTAATTAAGCCTTAAGTAATAATGTGGGTGATTTTCTGTGTCATTAGAGAAGAATAAGGGTTTCGTGCGCAGGGTGAATGAGGCTTTGAACAAGAAGGATTTGAGCGTGATAGATGAGTTTATGGCCGCCGATTATGTTGATCATACCAATCAATTGCGGGGTCTGGACGAAGTCAAGCGATTCTATGCTGGCGTTTTTGAGGACTTGCCTGATTTTCATAGGGAAATCGAGGACATTGTCGCTGAGGGTGATAAGGTGTGGGCTCGTATTAGAATAACAGGAACTTTATCCTCGGGCAAGAAGATCGATGCGACGACTGTAAGTATGATTCGCATTGTCGGCGGCAAGGCGATGGAAGGTTGGACCGTTCCCCGAGTCACGGGGCAGGACCGGTCAATAGACAAGTCACTCTACGATTAATAGTAGTGCGTTTTACGTTTCGCGCGCCTGAATCAAGCAATTTTACCGGTAGCGCGCGCAGGAACCCAATACTCTTATTTACAAAAACGCAATGATTCTGACAGTAAGAGCTGGAGAATGATTCTATGGGGTGGACAATGAGTTCCGTGGGAGGCGTCGCGGTGATATCTCTTTACTTTGTTTTCACGTTCTCCTCATTGGCACTTTATCCTAAAGCTTACAGTCCAGTAACTAACTGGTTAAGCGATTTAGGCAGCTCGTCGAACAATCCAAGAGGTGCAATTCTTTACAACCTAGGCTGCATTCTGACAGGAATAGCATTGTTCCCGTTTTTCATAGGGTTGTACAAGTGGTACACAGAAGAGAAGTGGCGAAGAATAGTTCTCATGGCCACGCAGGCTGTTGGGTGCCTAGCGGCTTTGGCGCTGGTCATGATCGGCGTCTTCTCAGAAGACGCTGGTTCGCTTCACACTTTGTGGTCGAGCGTTTTCTTCCTATTCAACCTTATCGTGCTTATTCTGGTAGGAGTAAGCCTATTCACCCATACGAGCTACATGAAAGCCATCGGGGTCTACGGATTCATCGTGGCTGCGATAAATCTTTTGTTCATTCTTCTGTATGACACGCCACTTTTCGAATGGTTCACAGTTTTCACAGCTTTGGGATACGTTGGACTGCTAGCTAAGAGCACGCTCAAGAGATAAACCGGTAGTGCGCGCTAATTCAGAGTCCTCAGAATCTATAATTTCTATATCAAAATCTGGCACTTATGCCATTTCGCGCGCTATCACTTTCTCCTATTCTTTCTCACCAATCTTCGCAAAAGCCGAATATCGCCGTGAATCATGACGTCTTCAAACCTGTCGCGCGCGCGGTAAACACGTTCTAGAGAAGTAATCTTGATGGGAAAAAGGAAATTGCGGAGCTGGAGACGCCTACTACGCTCCACGAGCGCGCTAACTTCCCCAAACCAAAACTGATGACGATGCTATGCTTGAGAAAAAGAACAAAGGCAGTATACAGGATTCATGTAGCAGGAGGAAGCAGGAAGAGCGTCCACGATAAATGCTCGAAAAAAACAGTTATCTTACTTCAGGATACCTTACTGTTGTTGTGGTAACGTTGTCGGCTTTAAAGAAGATTGAAATCAAGCCTATAGGTTTTGTTAAACGAACATCATCTGATGAGAATGTCTGAGACAAAAGCCTTGTTTCGAAGATAATGCTCAAGAAAGATCTTGCCAAAGCTCTGGACGGCGTTGAGGAGTTTTCCCACGTTTTTATTATCTATTGGATGCACAAAATATCAAACACTAAAAGAAGATCAGTTCATAGTGAAGGTAGAGCAGAGATGCCACCTGTAGGGGTTTTCGCATGCAGGGGCCCAATTCGTCCGAACCCTATCGGTTTGACTTTGGTGGAGCTTGTTAAACGTGAAGAAAATGTTCTTTGGGTAAGAGGTCTTGACGCTCTTGATAAGACCCCGGTTCTGGACATCAAGCCGTATGGCCGTTCGTGTGACATTGCAGTGAATTTCAGAGTTCCCAAACGGTTCTGCGAAAAATAGCAGGCAAAAGCGCGTGCGTAGGTTAGAACCATGATAGTGTTCCTTGTTTTCTTGCAGTTTTTAGGCACCATGAATAAATGAAATAACCTGATGGCAAGATTATGGCACACATAACGGTTAATGCTAGGATTTCTGGCAGGATCATCTGTATGGACCAGCCTACCATCATGAGCCTGATTGCAGTGAAAAAGTAGTATTGTGGGAGAAAGTAGGAGATTATCTGAAGCTGATAGGGCATTACTTGAGGGGGAAAGAGGACGTTCCCGAAAACGCTGGTCAATATACCTACCAGCCAAGTTATAGGATCGCCCTGCTTTATCAGGATCAAGATACCGGCGCCGATCATGCTGAAGCCTATGAGGGTTCCAATGCCTAAGCCTAGAACAAGTATTGTTCCAACAACGTTAATGCTAAGCACGACTCCGAAAGCCAGAGAGCCTACGGCTAGGTATATGGCTACGACGATTGTGCTCCATATGAATCCCCATGCAGAACTACCGATTATGAAAGTGCCTAACCCTGTCGGAGAAACTAGCACTTCTTCAAGATGCCAAGGGTTGATGGTTTTTTGAACGAGGGTGAGTGCTTGGCCTATGTAGGTGCTGAAGGCCATGCCGATTAGCAGGTAGGCTGTGAAGGATATGTTATACAGTTGAAGGACTTTCTGCATGTTGGCGTTGCCGCCCAAATATGCGTACGACAACGCACCGAATAGAGCGCTCAAGACCATTAGCGCTATGTTTGTCTTGTAGGTGGAGAAGGATATCATGTCTCTCTTTATGAAGTAATAGATCTTTTCGACTTCTTGAAACATTATTCTTCCAACCCTCCTCCGGTTAGCTCTACGAAGGCATCTTCCAATGTAGGTTCTTCATGTCTCAGATTGATTAGCCTGATTTTTTCCTTTAGGAAAAACTTGAGGACCATGGATAGCGAGTCCATGTTTTGGAGATGAAGGCTAAACTGTCTTTGGCCGAGAATGGAGTCTTCCACTTCGCTAGTTATGTCGATCAGGCCTTCAATGGTTTTTATGGTTTCCACTTGGGCATCCGTGATGGACATGACTCTTATTTCCACCACTTCACCCTTCTTCACTATGCCTTTGATAGCGTCTGGCGTGTCGCAAGCGACGAGTTTTCCCTTATTTAGAATGCCGATCCTATTGCAGATTTGAGACGCTTCTTCAACATAATGCGTGGTATATAGCACTGTTTTGCCCGCTTCTTCGCTGAGGTTTTTTCTTATGAATTCCCTCAGAGACCTGGAAGATATCACATCTAAGCCAACTGTTGGCTCATCTAGAAGTAATAGAGGGGGATCAGGAAGTAACGCCCTCGCCAAAGCTAACTTTCTCTTCATTCCGCCAGAATATTTCTGGTAGTTTTCAAAGGGCCTTATCCTTTAGACCTACTAAATCAAGGACCTTCATTATTCTTTCATGTCTATTACGCCTTGGGACGTTGTAGATGGCAGAGAAGAACTCAAGGTTTCGGTATCCGTTGAGTCTCCAGAAAACCCCTCTTTCGCCTACACTGAAAAGAGTGCCCAGCGACCTTTTGACATCCATCTGTTGACGTACCACGTCGAACCCATTCACATAGGCTTCTCCTTCATCCGGAGGGAGCAAGGTACACAGAATCTTGACCAAAGTTGTTTTTCCAGCTCCATTTGGTCCAAGTAAGCCAAACAATTCGCCCTTCCTTATTTTCAAAGTCAGATGGTCAACGGCAGTAACGATTAATGGTTCTTTTCGTTTGAAGATCGAGTTTCGAGGCTCCAGACTTCTGATCTTCGACTCAAATATCTTGGTAAGACAATGCGTCTCTACTGCGATTTCCGACATCTTCAACTCTCGGGTCTATCAAATTCTGATTCGTTTTCGTTAGAAATCATCGGTCCTTCGTTCTAAAAGGTTGCTCTGCTCTTGAGCGCGCGCTGCAGAGGACAAATTTTAAGAATGGTATTCAATAACAGTTTGATTCATGAACTATAAAGAAAGACAAGAAATAATCGCCAAATCGCCAATATCCTTTGCCTATCTTAGAAGATTCAACATAGGACAGGCATTCTACACTTTGTACAGGGAATAATAATGGTGGCTCTAGGCTTCTACAAAGCCTACAACCTGGACGTATACACTTTCTACTTGAAGTTCAACATAATCAACACCAATCCTTTCGTTATCCAAATTGGACCAGACCCGAAGATTCTGTTTACGATAGGCTACATTGGAGTCGCGGCGGCTATGTTTCCATTGATGTCTGCAACAGCACATTTCACAATCGCCTTCGTGAAAAACAAGACCTACAATGAGAATCTCAAGAAAGGCATGAATCCATACCGATGGTACGAATATGCCTTCTCAAGCTCACTTATGATATTTCTCATCGCTTCATTCTCAGGAGTGTGGGACATATGGTCACTAGTAATGATATTCGTGCTGAACGCAATGATGATAATGTTAAGAGACTGAATGGAGAAAATCAATCAGTACACTGAAAAAACTGATTGGTCACCATTCATTATTGGATGTATTTCAGGCGGAACACCATGGCTAGCGATATACGCCTATTTCATAGCAGCAATAACAAGCGTCTCGCAAAACGTGCCTACATTCGTTTACCTAATAGTATCCATCTACCTCATCCTTTTCATGGTCTTCGCACTCAACATGGTTCTACAATACAAAGGCGTAGGACGCTGGAAAGACTACTTGTACGGCGAAAGAATGTACATTATTCTGAGTTTCGTAGCGAAAACGCTCTTAGCCTGGCTAGTCTTCTCTGGAATATTCATGCCACACTAAAAACGCACAAAACAACTCCCCTTTTTTCTTGAACGCACGCGACTAGTTACCGCAAAGAAAAAGCAAAGAATTATAATTAACCTGGCCTATTTCGTGCGAGAAGTGTCAAGAATGAGCGCGATGAAAGGAAAAGTATGTATCATCACAGGGAGCAATTCTGGAATTGGCAAAGAAACTGCGATAGGTTTGGCAAAGATGGGTGCCACAATCGTCATGGTTGTGCGTGATCAAGGGCGGGGCGAGAGAGCTCGAATGGAAATAGTGAAGCAAACCGGTAATAGCTCTGTGGATCTAATGATATGCGACTTGTCTTCGATGAGTTCCCGGACTTCGCAGAGGAATTCAAGAAGAAATACGACCGACTCGACGTGTTGATAAATAATGCTGGAGCGACCTTCAGCAAACGAGAGGTTACATCAGAAGGGTTTGAACGGAATTTTGCTGTGAATTATCTGGGGTCGTTTCTTCTGACTCATGAGCTGCTGAGTTTGTTGAAATCAAGTGCTCCTTCCCGAGTAATCAACGTAAGCTCTGGAGGTGTCAAAGAATGCAGGGTAGATCTTGACGATCTCCAAAGCGAGAAGAACTAATGCGGGAACCAAATTCTACTCTCCCAGTCGCGCACCAGCCTACGATAACGCTAAACTGATGCTAATGATGTTCACTTATGAACTGGCCAGGCGGCTGAAAGGCTCAGGAGTGACAGTGAATGTGCTGATGCCTGGTTTTACAGCAACCAATCTTGGAAAAAGCAGCGGCAGCCTAAGTTCATATATCATGTTCAAAATGGTCCGTCCGAT
>CAVZKL010000021.1:0-30356 GCA_963775895.1 Candidatus Bathyarchaeota archaeon
TTAGATTTATTAGTGGTACTGAAAATGCATTAAGGTTAAAGGCGCAGGAGAAGTTCTCTCCATTCCAAGATTGAGCGCAGAAGTGCACGTTTCATTCACACACTCTCGCGCGCGCGAACCTTATTTTTTCTCTATTAACTGAAGTTTTTGCTAGTCTCTCGTGATTTTACATTCAAAATCTAACTTCTGCAGTATCTTTTTAGAAAAACTTATATTGTGAGGCTGTTTTTCATTGTGACGCAAAAAGGAGGCTTGTATAAGGTTTGTCACAACAATCATCTGGCGGAGTTCCAGTTCTAGTATTGAAGGAAGGCTCAAGCCGATCAAGAGGACGAGAAGCTCTACACACAAACATCGAAGCTGCAAGAATAGTGGCAGAGAGTGTCAAGAGTTCCCTCGGACCAAAAGGCATGGATAAAATGCTCGTTGACAGTTTTGGCGACGTCACCATAACGAGCGACGGACGCACGATCTTGGACGAGATGGACATCCAACACCCAGCGGCTAAAATGATGCTAGAAGTCGCGAAAACACAGGACAACGAGGCTGGCGACGGAACAACAACAGCTGTAATAATTGCAGGTGAACTGCTGAACAAAGCTCAAGAACTGATTGAAAGAAACGTTCATCCCACGATAGTAATCGACGGTTACAAGAAAGCTGCAGAAAAAGCGTTGGAAGTACTTGAAAACATAGCTATAAAGATAGACCCACAGACCACAGACTTTCCGAAGAAAGTTGCGATGACATCGATGGCAAGCAAACTAGTTGCAGACCACAGAGAATACTTGGCCGACATCACCGTCAAAGCAATGCTGGCAGTTGCAGAAAAAGATGACGGCAAATACAAGGCAGACGTAGACGACGTCAAAGTCGAGAAGAAACCAGGCGAATCAATAGGCGACACGAAACTCATTCAAGGAATCGTACTCGACAAAGAAATCGCCCACTCAGGAATGCCCAAACGCATTGAAAAAGCAAAGATTGCACTACTCGACTGCCCACTTGAAATCGAAAAGACAGAATTTGACGCAAAGATCAATATTGAAAGCCCTGAGCAGATGGAAGCATTCCTCAAGCAGGAAGAAGATATGTTGCGCGACATGGTTGAAAAAACAGTCAAGACTGGAGCGAACGTTCTCATGTGCGAGAAGGGTATTGACGACATGGCTCAACACTTCTTGGCTAGAAAGGGAATACTTGCAGTCAGAAGAAACAAGAAATCAGACATGGAAAAACTGGCTAAAGCCACGGGTGGAAAAATAGTAACAAATTTGGACAGCATAACCTCAGAAGATCTCGGCTACGCTGCGCTCGTTGAAGAACGCAAGATAGGCGACGACAAAATGACTTTCGTAGAAGGATGCAAACACCCAAAGGCGGTCACAATACTCATAAGAGGAGGGACCCAACGTCTCGTCGACGAAGCAGAAAGATCAGTGCACGATGCTCTGTGTGTCGTCAGAGACGTGATTGAAGAGCCAAAGATTGTCGCTGGAGGAGGAGCGCCGGAGTTAGAAGTTGCACGCATGCTGAAGAAATACGCAGAGACTCTGCCTGGAAGAGAACAGTTAGCAGTAAGAGGCTTCGCGGAAGCTCTTGAAGTAGTACCGACCACGCTCACGGAAAATGCTGGGCTGGACCCTATCGACGTATTGTCCGAGTTGAGAGCGAGACATGAAAAAGGCGAAACATGGGCAGGAATAGAGGTAAACAGCGGCAAAGTTCAAGATATGGGTAAAGCCGGAGTCTACGAGCCCTTGGCTGTCAAGAAGCAAATAATCAAATCTGGCACAGAAGCTTCAACGATGATACTCAAAATCGACGACGTTATTGCTGCAGGCAAGACGAGAGCTCCCCCGATGCCCCCAGGAGGACCAGGTGGCCCCGGAGGCGGCGGATACCCAGGAATGGGGGAGTATTAGAACACGTCTGAAAAGACCAAAGTCGTAATAGGACCACCCAAAATCACCCGTTTCGAAAAAGCGAGAATAGTGGGGGCAAGAGCTCTACAGATTTCGATGGGTGCCCCCATACTCATCGAGGTGTCAAAAGGATTCGCGGGCACGATTGAAATAGCATTGAAGGAATTAGATGCAGGCATATTGCCGATGACGATAAGAAGAACACTGCCAGACAGCACCTACCAGGACATTCCGTTAAAATGGCTCTTGTAAGAACATCGATAACTCAATTCTCTTTTTTTGATTTTTCAACAATTCTCTTTGCCATGCGGAGCGTCTTTTCGATCTTAGTCCAGTGGGCACCTTGCCAGTAGATTTGTCCGCACTTTGAACATTTCCAGAACTCTTCGTAGTGATCGAGCGTTCTTTTCTGCACCTTCCCTGCTGCTTCTTCTGAAGAAACTGGTCTGACAACAGAGTTGCATTTTGGGCAACGCGAAAACGACATGTCTATCTCAAGCGCGATGTTAAACCTCTCCGCAAGCTTCGCCAACTTGTCCTCGCCAGTCTCTCCTTCTGCATAGAATGCGTCGATGCCTTTGCCGACTGCTCTCTGGTACAGCTCAAAATCCCGTGTGAGCAGAATTCTGTCCTCATCTTTTGCCATCGCAAGGAGTTGAGAATCTTCCATGTTGTTCGAGTACTCAACGTCCTGACCCAACATACGAAGCCAGCGCGTCAGCTTCCCCAACATGCCGTCAGCGAGAAACTTCAAAGGCTAAGCTCTCCGAATTATCCTACCGCTTCCTCCCTTGGCTATGATTTCCCCTTCATCCATGACGAGTTGACCACCGACAAAGGTTTTTACAGGCTTACCTTCGACCTCACGTCCATCAAACGGGGAGAACTTGGCTTTTGATTTGAAGTTTGACGAATCGATTCTAAACTTTTGCCTAAGATCTACAACTGTCAAGTTCGCGTCGTTTCCCTGCACCAAAAATCCTTTGCCCTTAATGTCAAAGATCCGCGAAGGCTTCTCGGACAGAAGCCTCACGATATCCGCGATTGAGAGTCGTCCGTGCTTAACCTCGGTGAGCAAGAGTGGCAGAGTAGTTTCAAGGCCTGGGATGCCAACTTTGACGTCCCAAACAGATTCGGCCTCTTTTTCCTTCAACGAATGCGGCGCATGATCCGAACCAATCATATCTATCCAACCCCGTTCTATGCCATCCCACAACGCCGCCTGTTGCTGTTTGTCCCTGATTGGAGGCATGGTTACACCCAAGTTGCCTACCTTCTTCACGTCTTCGAACGTAAGCAAAAGGTGATGTGGAGTCGCTTCACACGATAACCGCATCCCTGATTTTGCACCAGCAATGATTTCCAGAGCTTCCTGAGTACTCACGTGACAAAAGTGCAAGTGCATCTTTGCTCTTCTGGCAATATCCAGAATCCGCTTTGCGGCCTTTGATTCTACGTTTGCAGAGTGGACTTTCAGAAAAGCGACGAGGTCATTCTTCTTGTCACGCTTGGACTCTTCCTCGCCCTTCCTCAGCGCATTCATGTCCTCTGCGTGAACAGCGGTGGAAAGGCCGAACTTGCTCACGGTTTTGAAAGCGAGTAACACGCTTCGATCATCGTTGACATCCAATCCGCCAACTTGATCAGCCATGAAAAGCTTGAAACCGAACGGGCCTTCTTTAACGATCTCCTGTATTTCTTTAAGGTTTCTAGGAAATTCTGACCGGAAACCGACATCAACGAGGATTCTACTTTCGGCTAGGTGAATACGATTTCTCAGGGTTGCTGCACTCATTGTCACAGGTTCATTGTTTGGCATGTCCACAACTGACGTGAACCCGCCCGCGGCTGCCGAGGCTGTTCCAGTGAAGAAGTCTTCCTTGTACGCCTTGCCTTCGTCGCGAAGGTGAACGTGAACGTCGATCAGTCCTGGAAGAACCAGCAGACTCTTCAGGTCAAATCGCCGGTCTGGCTTAGGCATGTTTGCTTCCTTGCCGATTTTGAAGATCTTACCGTCCTCAATGGCTATACTGCAGTCAGTTATGGCCCTATTCACGTAGGCTTTGCCGTTAACCAGAACAGAATCGACGATCATTTGTGGGTACTTCCTTTTCAATGAATAGCGTGCGGTGGACTGTTAAAAGTTTCTCCATAATGGAAGAAAGGGAGGTGGAGAGACTGTTGTACATGAATTCTGAACTATTTCTCTTACTGGTGCAGGAATTCTTTTTAACCTTTCGGGTTTTGCTAAGTCAGTATCTTGAAAAAGTCTCTTTCGGTCAGGATGCCAACCAACTTGCCATTCTTCACAACTGGCACTGCGCCAATGTCTTTTTCCCGCATAGTTCTGGCTGCTTGACCTACATCCGTTTCCGGTTCTACCACTGATACGTTTTTGGAGGCTATCTCGAGAGCAGGTGTGTTCAGCACTTGACCTATTGTTCCCGAGCGCAAGTGTTTGAAAACATCACCGCAGCCGAAGAATCGGAGAATATCCATTGCAGTCACAATGCCCACGAGTTTGTCGTCTGACACTATTGGCAACCTCCTGAAGCCTCGAGTGACCATTGTTTTCTCTGCTTCGAAAATGGTTGTCTTAGGCAAGGCTGTAACCACTTTTTCTGACATGATTTGAGCGGCTGTGACACTGCTCGTCCGGTCAGCAAAGAGAATCGCGATATCGCGTTCGGTCACTATGGCCTTTACACTATCGTTTTCATCGACAACCGGCAGGCCGCCAAGGTTGGATTCTTTCATCTTTTCTATTGCTTCACCTATCTTTGCCGACGTTTTGATTGATATCACTTTTTGAGTCATGATCAGTCTGATCGGCTCGTTCAACGCTTTGAAGAAGTTGCCTCCGAATCTTTGTTGGATAATTTCAAACCTTTTACCGCCGCCGAGGTAGTCGACGATGTCCATCGCTGTTACGATGCCTTCGAGGTGTTTGGTGCCTGGGTTGGCAATCGGGAGACGACGAAAACCTTCTTTCGCCATCTTCTGAATTGCGTCGTAGACAGGCATTGTGGGCGCTGCCATGACGACTGGGCTTTTTGCGATCGTGAGGATCTCACCCTCATGCTTCTTGGTTGGATGCGATTTCAAGTCAAGATTTCCCGATCCTCTAAGTGTTCTTCTGTAGCTTTCTCGGCTCATTTAATCTTCCCTCTAACCAACAATAAGTCTCGCGATGTCTTCTCGATCGACGATTCCTAACAGTTTACCATTCTTATCCTTAACTGGAACCCGACCAATGTCTTTGGAAACCATCACTCTGGCAACTCTGATCGCTTTAGTGGAAGGAGGAACCGCAATCAAGTTTGTCTGCATCACCGAAGAGATCTTCGGAGATTCTCTGAAACGTCCTTTCCTTGATTCAAAGGCAGGGAGAACGACACCCGTTTCCAGAAGATCCTTTTGCGTTACTATACCCACTAACTTCCCATTCTTCACGACGGGGAGCCCTGCAAAGCGCGTTTCGTTCATAAGACGCCAAATCTTTTCAACTTCATCGTCTGGGGAGCACGTTACAACATGTTTTGTCATTATTTCAGAAACATCTTTCACGAATCTTTCAGGACTGTTCTTCATCAAGGGTTCGATGAAAGTTTCTAAGCCTACAACTCCTCGGTAGGTTTTGTCATCGCTCGAAACAGTAACTGGAGCGTACCAAACATCAACGCGAAGCATAGCCTTGAAGGTTGACGTCACGTCATCATCCAAGAGAGCAACATGTCTCGCCGGCGTCATTATGCCCTTTACTTTCATAGGCGACACGGATGACGTGATGGTCATCATGTCTCGCCGTGAAACTTTTCCAAGAAGTTTCTTGTTTGCGTCAGTTACTGGAATTATCCTCAGGTTAAAATCTCTTAATAACGCGCGCGCCTTTGTTGCTGGTTCATCTTCGTATATGGACGGATGCTTCGAGTCCATGATTTCCTTGACACGCAAAAGATCTCCTCTCACTCCTCAGTTTCAAGTTCGACTTTGCAGTCTTCGCAGAGATATTCGCCGTTGGTTTGCGTTAAGTTGTCGGAATAAAGTCCGCAATGATCACAGTAGCCAGTCAGAGACGCCGATTCCCTCGTCGCCTCCTCCTTGATGTTTTCCCCCTCTATCATAGCCTTCTCCTGCATTGTTTCAAGCAATTCCGGCATTACGTTCAGAATGTCTTTTCCCGTTACTACTCCGACAAGCTTTCCTTTGTAGATTACAGCCAGACGCCGAATGTCCAGCCTGCTCATTCTCTTGGCCGCATCGCTCATCGTCGCATCAGGTTCAATCGTTATGAGAGGCGAAGTCATCACCTTCCTAGTCTTAACGCTATCCGGTTTGAGGTTCTTAGCCAGAACGCGCACCACAAGGTCTCTCTCGGTGATTATGCCAAGCGGTTTGTCATCTTTGGTCGTCACTACTATGCAGCCGTATTCGTGCTTGGCCATGAGCTGCGCCACCTTGTTGACAGTAGCGTTTTCATCCACTGTTACGGTCGGACTGCTCATGACGTCTTTAACGAGCAGTTTAGGCCTCAATCCGATTTCAGCCATAGTTTCCACCACGTATGCGAAGACTAGGATTACCGAGATTTAACTTCACACAACTCAAGAGAGACGCCCTAATTTAAAACTTGCCTTACTCCCGCGAGACAACCAAACTCGATTTCCAGTCAAGTTTTATTAATCCAGACATTCAATGCAGAATATCCCGTGAGGTAGATTGAATGTTGAAGACCAATGAAGAGAGGTTGGTGAAGATTTCAGTGGTTGGAGAAGTTGTCAGCCCTGTTGTCAGAGGAGATGTTTACAGGATCTCAGCTCAGGGCAACCCCGTGGTTCTTCCTGGTGTGGGTGGGATAACCTATAACATCAGAGTCGGCGATCCGGCATGCGGATGGGAAGCGGACCATGTGGAACCGGGAATAAGCGTTGAAAACAAGGAGAACGACCCCAGATGGGGACAAGGCGCGAATACAGCTTTTAATTTGCTTTCATGCGTCGGAAATGAGGCGTCTGTGATAACCGGCGAGGCAAAGGGCGCTAAAGGAGTCGTCACTGGCAAGCACGGCGGCATAGAGCACGTGCTCATAGATGTTCAACCTGAGATCATGAACAAACTCGTGATAGGAGACAAGTTTTTAGTGAAAGCCTTTGGAGTCGGCCTGAAACTGCTCGAAACGCCTGAAATTTCAGTTATGAATCTGGATCCAACCTTCCTCAAGGCAATGAGACCGAGAATATCAAAGGGAAAACTGGAAGTCCCCGTTACTCATCTGGTTCCTGCTGCAACGATGGGTTCAGGTCTGGGCGCCAACCAATGTTATTCAGGCGACTACGACATTCAACTTTTTGACGACGACGTGAGAAAGCAGTATGAACTCGATGATCTCAAACTTGGAGATCTCGTCGCAATAATCGACGCGGATCACACGTTTGGAAGAATATACAGACATGGCTCCATATCCGTGGGAATTGTCGTCCACACGAACTGTGTCATAGCTGGACATGGACCAGGCGTTACGACGCTGTTCACGTCTAAAACAGGAAAAATCATCCCAAGAATCGACAAGACGGCCAACATAGCATCTCTTCTTAAGCTCAGAAAAGATACGTCGAGCCGCTGACGACGCTTCCTAGCCTCAAAGCGTCCAACATTTTATCAACAACGATCTCGTCGCACGGAACGTGAGAACAGATATATAAACAGGCAGATCGAATTGTTTGCTTGAAGGAAAGTTTAGGAGTAAGCAAGATTGCCATTTAAACGAAAGAGTCGCGGAAGATCAAAAGGCGGTAAAGGTAGCAGCGGAGTTATTCAATGCGCTAGCTGTGGGGCGACGGTGCCTCGTGACAAAGCCAAAAAAGTCACTAGAAGACACTCAATAGTTGACTATCAACTCGCAAAAGAGCTCCGGCAGAAAGGCACTTACATTGAAGCACCATCGACGACAAGATATTACTGCGTATCGTGCGCGGTGCATCGAGGCGTCGTAAAAGTAAGGGCAGAAAACGAACGAAGAATGCGCACTCGCCCAAGAAGATTCTAAATCAGCTAGCCACCTTTTTCTTTAGTTCGGCGTAAACGTAGGAACCTCTCTGCAACACTGTGAGGTTCGTGATAACTGCAAGAACTATCATAGCAACAGTCATCACTGCGGTAGGTTGAAAGAACAAGCCCACTAGACTTGCAATGACCAGAATCAACATTCGTTCGGCTCTCTCCGCGAATCCAATCGATTCCATTTTGATCCCAGCAGCCTCGGCCCTCGCTCGACTATAACTCACGAGCAATGAACCTATCATCGCCAACAAGGTCCAGTACATTCCCCAGTAGCGAGGTTCCCAAAGACCGCCCACTATTATGCCCACGTACACGGCGGCATCAGCGTACCTGTCAAGAAGTGAGTCTAGAAAACCACCGAAGACTGTGGTTTGTCCATAAAGCCTAGCAACTACACCATCCATAGCATCACACAAGCCAGAAAGCAACAGCAGCACAATTGCAGGCAACAGAAAGAACTCGTTGTATCTCCAATTTGCGTACGCAACTGCCGAAAGAAAAGCCAAGATCACTCCGATGATCGTGATCGTGTTCGGCGTCAGTCCGGCCTTGTGTGCTATCCTTGCTTCAGTCGCGAGCATGTCTTGGATTTTCTGTTTCAACCTTGTCAGCATCAGAAATGCTTCCGGCAATCTGTATTTAAGCGTGGATATGTTATCTCTGAAGTTAAAAGGTGTTTGTAATGATCAGCGTCACGACAATAAAGCTTGACAGTAAGAATTGCACAGGACTGCGCGCCGACCTGCCCGACAGCCCACCTTTGCTGCTCATAATAGCCGAAAAAGGATTCGTAATGTGCGGATTCTTGAACGTTGAGAGCGCTGAAAAACTCGGCGTAACCGCAGCGGTCGTGAGCGGTGTCAAGACTTTTGACGATGTGCTCAATGGACAAGTGAGAACAGTTACATCGAAGGCCAAAAGCTTGGGCGTTGAAGTCGGAATGAAGGGAGCTGACGCTCTGAGATTCATGTGCTGAAACGTCACTCAAGCAACACCATGAAACTCCAGAAAACATTCAAGGTTTGATTTGACCTTGTCTAACAAAGAACTCTTAGACAGTGTGGCGACAGAAGTCGTGGTTTGTCCAAAGTGCCGCCTTTGGAAAACCCGAAAGAAAGCGGTACCGGGTGTCGGTAACCCTGAAAGCAAATTGGTTCTAATCGGAGAGGCTCCTGGTCGATCAGAAGACAGCGTGGGAGAACCATTCGTGGGAGCGGCAGGAAAATTCTTGGACGCGCTATTGTTTGAAATCGGTTTTTCAAGAGCCGAAGTTTTCATTACCAACGTTGTCAAATGCAGACCGCCCGAAAATCGTGCCCCTCAACCTGATGAAATCGAGACGTGTACTCCTTACCTGAATAGGCAGATAGGCATCATTCAACCAGCAGTAATAATTACTTTGGGCAAGCATTCGACCGCTTATGTTTTCAACAAAGCAAAATTACCTTTCCACAGCATCACGCAGGCGCATGGGAAGATTTACGAAGCCGATATTCTTGGTATGAAAATCGCGGTTTTCCCAACTTTTCATCCTGCCGCTGCACTGTACAACGCACAGTATGAGAGTCAGATACGAGAAGACTTCCAAGTGATAAGGAAAGAGCTTCTGAAGAGAAACCTAGTCAAGCCGTAGTCTCTTTTTGTTTGGCAAAAAATCGTTCTCCGAGTCGCGGATAGTCTTCACGCGCTTACTGCGGGCGGAGGACGAACTGATTTGCCCAACTTTCTATGCAACGCAATGCGGTACAGTTTTCTTAATGATTTCACGAGCCTTTCAACGCTCGGCAAGCCAGAGTATATCAACGGAATGCCGTCATATTCTGCCAATCTCGTAGAGTATTCGTCTGGCGGTGTTCCGTGGAAAATGACGACCCTAGGTTTCAAACTGCTGACGCGAACGATGAGCATCGGTGAAGTCCCGTCGTCAATATTCGTGAAAATCAAAGCGCGCTCTGTGGTAGCCCCGAAAAGTTGACCGAATTCGTGTCCCGAAAGAGTCTCAACAGCTCGTTGAGTGTCCACGACGGTGTAGCCGTTGATTTCTCTTGCACATCTATCGACACAAGCCACAATCTTACCATCTATCGCCTTACACAGGTATTCCACTCGCACAGGCAACGGAAACTCGCGAAGGTCAACGATGGCATTACTAGGCGAACTGGTAAGCTTGGCGAACTCGTGCGTGAATCGACTACCGCGCTCTTCATCAAGCTTCAACAAAGCCCAGACAAATCTCCTAACGAATCTCGCTCCAGGGCTCGGTCGTCTTCCACTCTCATAGTCGCTGATGACTGATGAAGAAACGACCATCTTATCTGACAGGTTCATCTGAGAAATACCGAAAAGCTCACGCCACTTCCGCATGGTCGCTCCTGGTTTGCTTGAAAGAATTATCTCGCCAGCAATCCGTCTGGCCAGAACGGACTCGCGAGCACTGAACGATGCAGCCATTCAACTACAACCTGGTTTTGCCCTGTAACTTCCCCTAAGAACAACGCGAAATATAAAAAGCTAATTGCCGCGCAGTGGCAGCACGCCAAACAAGGGTGCAGCACGAATACGAGAAAGATAACCGAGCACGACTATCGTCTCTCCGGCGCACCACGCCTCAATATCTATAGAAAACCGGACCACAAGAAGAACCACCCTAACCAGAGGGCAAATAACTCTTCAGATGAGCGCACAGTAAGAGATTCAGCGCCAAATCTCATGTTCGGTGTTACAAGTCACGCGTGCATATTTGGATCCTAATATTCACGATACATTGAAACCGAGGAGGGGGAGGGTACACAATAAGCTTTTTTTCAGCGAATAAACACCTCATAACCGCTCACCCATCCAATGTTTCATAAGCTTGAAGACCGAACAACATCTTAATATCAACAAACTTCCACAAGTGATAACACCAAAAACGCACTCAAGCGGATGAAAAAATGGGATACCATGAACTCTTCGTTTCACCATCAAACATCTTCAGCGGACTCCAAACACCATACGCGAAAGCAGACTACATAATCCTCGGAGTCCCCTTCGACGTCACGAGCACCTACCGAACGGGCGCAAGATTTGGACCCACAGCCATCCGACAAGCATCACTCAACATCGAAACCTACAGTTTCAGAACCGGAATCGACCTAGAAGACCTACGGCTCCACGACCTCGGCGACCTCCACGTCTCAACAGACACCACAAAAACCCTAGAAATGCTTCAAAAAGTAACAGAAGACATCACAAAAACCCACAAGACACCCGTAACCATCGGAGGAGAACACACCATAACCTACGGCATAACCAAAGGCCTAGGAAAAAAATCACAACAAACCGCCATCGTCAGCTTCGACGCACACCTCGACCTAAGAAACGAATACTCAGGACTCAAAATGTCCCACACAACCTTCATGCGAAGAACCAACGAAGACGTGAAACCAGCCAAAATCATCGAAATAGGAACACGCGCAGTTTGCAAAGAAGAACTCGAATACGCAAAGCAAGCCGGCGTAGAGTTCTTCACAACACACGACATCAGAAAAGAAGGCAGCCAAACCATAGCAAACAAGCTAAAACAAAAGCTCGCAAACTACCAGAACATCTACTTAACAGTCGACATGGACATCCTCGACCCAGCGTTCACACCAGCCGTTCAAAACCCCGAAGGAGACGGCCTAGAAATGCACCATCTCCTAGACATCCTGAGCACCGTCTGCGACAAACGCGTCATCGGGTTCGACGTTCTAGAAATCGCTCCCCAATACGACCAAGGAATCTCCGCAGTTCAAACCGCAAAAGTAATCTTCGAAATGCTCTGCAGCATCGAAAAATCAAGAAGAACCTAACAACAAAAGAACCCAGTTAACTCTTTAAGAACTAGGACAAGAGATTTTAGGAAAACCCAAACATAAAAGCACCCAGGTCCAGAACGGAGATGGCGCAGAGACACTTAGAAGAGTTTTCAGCATTGAAACACAGCCCCCTAATGGAAAGGAAAGGGGAACCCACGGCCCTCATGACCACCCACGGTACAACAGAGAAGAAAGAAAACAAACACTGCTTCCCCCCCGTTGCTCCAGAAAACCTACCATGTTCATACTTCGTGTCGGCCACTTACGACGGAAAAACCCGCAAAGCCCTCATCAAACTCTACGAACCAATTTCCAGCCAGATCTATTTCTGGTACGACAACACCCAACACCAACCATACTGCCTGACAAACCTTTCCCCATACGAACTTGAAAAAATCAGCCGCGTCACTCATCACGAAGGCTTCGACCGTTTGGAAAACGTCGAAAAATTCGATCCATTGTCGAACAAAAAAGTAAACATCACAAAAATAATCACCAAGGACCCGCTAGCCATCGGCGGACGTCCATTCTGGATGCATCAGAGACATAATACCCGAAGACTTCCCAAAAGTCTCAGAAGTACCCGTGAACCCTGACGACATCAAAGTCTGGGAATCAACCATAAAATACTATCAATCCTACATCTACGATCAAGGACTACTTCCCGGAATGATCTACGAAGTCAAGGAACTCCAAACTTGTGATCAAGAAACTCGAAGACGTTGAAAGAACGGTAAGCCAAATACGAGACACGTTCAAGGATGCAACACCCGAAGAGTTAGATTTCATCGAAGAATGGGCAAGACTACTCGAATATCCAGCCCCCAAATTCCGACGCGTCGCCCTCGACATCGAAGTTCTCGCACCAATTCCCACCAGAGTGCCAGACCCGAGACAAGCAGCCTACCCCGTTATCTGCGTTTCACTCTGGAGCTCAGACAAACCCAAGAGAGTTCTTCTGCTGAAACGCAAAGGAATCCGTGAAGGATCAGAACACTTACCCGCAGACGTGAAGCTCGAAGAATTCGACACGGAAGACGAGCTGATCAAAGCCGTTCTGGAAGAACTTTGGAATTACCCCTTCGTGTTAACGTTCAACGGAGACGACTTCGACCTGAGGTACCTGTTCCATCGCTCGATGAACCTCGGAATCAGGACAAACGAGATCCCAATAGAAGTAGGCAAACGATCCTGCACGCTAAACTACGGAGTTCACATAGACCTCTACAAATTCTTCTTCAACCGTTCAATTCAGATCTACGCCTTCAACAACCGCTACAAAGACGTCACTCTGAACGACGTTGGCAAAGCCCTGATAGGACTAGAAAAAATCCCGTTAGCCAAGACCCTAGGCGATCTCACCTACAGTGAACTGGCGAAATACTGCCTCAGAGACTCTGAAATCACCTACAAACTGACGAGTTTCGAAGACGAACTCGTGATGAAGCTGATCCTAGTTCTGACGAGAATAAGCACCATGCCCATGGAAGACGTCACAAGACAAGGAGTTTCGCGCTGGATACGCAACTTCCTGCAGCGCGAACATCGCAAAAGGAACATGCTTATCCCAAGCCCTAAGGAAATCTTGGCAACAAAAGGCAAAACAGCAACCAAAGCAATAATCAAGGGCAAAAAATACAAAGGCGCAATCGTCGTCGAACCCGTCCCAGGCGTACACTTCAACGTTGCCGTAATGGATTTTCCAAGCCTATACCCGTCGATAATAAAAGTGTGGAACCTCGGATATCAATCCATCCTCTGTTCACATCCAGAATGCCGGAACAACGTAATTCCAGACACGCCACACTGGGTTTGCACCAAGAAACGAGCCCTAGAAAGCCTATTGATAGGTTCCTTGAGAGATCTGCGCGTCCAATGGTACAAGCCCAGATCCAAAGATAAATCGTTGAATACCGACCTGAGAAGCTGGTACAACATCACTCAGGGCGCTCTCAAAGTCATTCTGAACGCAAGCTACGGAGTGTTCGGGGCTGAAACATTCGATCTGTACTGTCCCCCAGTGGCCGAGGCAACGGCGGCGATCGGCAGACACTCCATAACTCAGATACTTAACAAGGCAACACAGCTGAGCATTCAAGTGCTCTACGGCGACACGGACAGCATTTTCCTAAAGAACCCATCGAAACAGCAAATCGAGGAACTGGCGCACTGGACAGAACAGAAACTCAAGATGAGTTTGGACGTTGACAAGGTGTACAGATACGCCGTCTTCAGTTCGCGCAAGAAAAACTACCTCGGAGTCTTGGAAGATGGAACGGTCGACGTTAAAGGACTAACGGGAAAGAAGAAGCACATACCGACGTTCATCAAGAAAGCCTTCGACAAGATGAAAGACCGACTCGCAAAAGTGAAAACACCCGCAGAGTTTGAGAAAGCTAAGGAAGACATCGTCGAAATCGTTCGTGATTGTTACATGAGATTGAAAAGGCGAGAATGGGAAAATATGAACGAGCTTGCGTTCAACGTTGTTCTGGGCGAGGAAATCGAGCACTACACGAAAACCACGCCGCAACACGTCAAAGCCGCGAAGATACTGCAAGAAAAAGGCGCGGAGTTGAGGGCGGGTGACCTGATAAGCTTCGTAAAGACATCGAAGCCTCCAAACGTCAAACCAGTTGAACTGGTAACAAAAAGTGAAGTCGACGTCGACAAGTACATCGCCTATCTGCGCTCAACATTTGATCAAGTTCTGGACGCCCTAGGACTGGAATTTGACGAGATCATAGGCCTGACGAAACTAGAAAGATTCATGTGAACAACGCTCAACGCTCCGCAGCGACCCTCAGTCCGTGAGACTTCAAAGGTTCAATAATTCCTTTTCTACTAATGATTGAGAGCAGCGTGTAACCGAGTCCTGCGATCACGATGAGACTACTTATCGTTATGCTAACGATCATCGCTCCCCACGCAGGCAAAACATTTAGAACCTGGGGAGACAGTATTCCCGGAAGCACCCATAGATAACCCCCGACAATCACGCCTATGGGAAAAGCTCCCATTATACACGCAAAGAAGCGATGTCTTCTCAGTAGAAAAATGACGCTCGCCGCAATCAGATTCGCGATCGGCCCAAAAATAACGTCTTGCGGCGCCAAGAAATAATAAGCGTTCGTGAGGAAGCAACCGACAGTCACGCCACCCACTACCGGAATTCCAAGGAGCGCGGCCAAAGGAATAAGACAGTCTGCGAGACGCAGTTGGATTGGCCCGTAAATCGTTGGATTACCAATCGAAACCATTTGAATAATGTTCACTATCACGTACAAAGCAGCAAAGACACTTGCTAAGACCAGATCTCTACTATCAAATCTCGTTTTCAATGCCTCCGCAACCCGGGATTTCTAGGGCGGATCGGGCGGAGGCCCCGCTCACCCGCCAAACATTTAGATCTGAATAGTCTGGCTAATTAAATGTTCCTGAAGAAGCATGCGCTCAGTCAACGCTTCACTTCAATACTGATATGCTGGAAAACAAAAGCCAAAATCGTCGTCAAGGCAACCAGAAGCGAAGTCACCAAGACCGCCTGTCGCTCGGTTAATGGGTTTCGGTACGTGATGAGCGTCAACAGACTCCTCCTGTGGTCCGAAGAAAGTTTATTCCCGTCGAAAGAAAGGGTTGCCTTCCTGCGATAAAAAAAGAAAGTGAGCAAAATCAAAGCCGAATTGAAAATGTAGGGCAGAAGAGAGATCGCCAAGATGAACTTCAAATCGGATATTATGGCAAACGAAGCCAACGTCGTTCCAATGGCAAACGATCCTGTGTTGCCCACAAATATTCGCCCACGAAGATTCAGGGCAGCAAGCACGAGCCAAGTTATCAGAGGCGCGTAAAGCAGGTTGGCGTTTGAAACCGACATTGCCATTAGCCCTATCAAGACTATTGCTGGACAAATTGTTTCCAACCCGTTTAGGCCGCCAAGCTGGTTAACAGTGTTGGTAAAAATCGTCACCAACACAGGGATCATTATAAAGTAGTAATAGACGCCGAAATCAATCCTCGCCCATTAATGGAATAGTCATGTAAGTTCGCAGTCTCAATCCGTAGGCGAAGGAGCTGAGCGGAATTGCTGCAATCAAAGGTAGAAAGGCCTTGTAACGCCATTTCAAGTCAACCCAGTCATCGAGCATTCCCATAAAACCGCCGAACAGGATACACACGGCCAATATCAGAGGTGCTGAAGACGCCAGACTCAGAGGCAAAGATGTGCTGTCTGGTTCCTATGACGTTGAAAAAATAGAGAAGGAAGAGATACACGACGCTGATCATGACGTAGAACACGCCTAACCCGTTAGAAATGAGAGGCTTGTTTGGCTTGTGCTGGTCGGGGACTTTGGGAAACAATGCCCCGTCTCCTTAAGTGCTTGGGTAATCTTGGTTGTATTGGTCCCAGTTGATCTTGTAGAGGCATACTAAAGGCACGAGTCCACCATAATAGTTCTGTGAATCCGTCGATGACAGGGTCTCGCCTGAGAAGAACTCTTCCTGGAAGTATGTGGGCTGTGTAACGTTTCCTGCGTCAGGATCCGTTACACCGTTGACTGTGCACCAACGGTCTTTGCCCCAACTCATCAACTTGTAAACCGTCGAGTTGAGACCAACGTCATTCCAGATCCCATTGGTTGTTGGTGAAGTTCCCGAAGGTTGTCTCGTTCTGCCAAGAAGAAGCTGGGTCGATGAGACTCTGATTGATGAATCTCTGTTGCGCGTTGCCCGAGATCTTTGCCATCCAAGTCCATTTTCCATTGTCACCGCCCGCCCAATCAACCCAGCTACCCTGATAGCTGAAAGTGTCAAAGACAAGTACGTATTTCGTGTATTTTGGATCGTACTGTTTGAGCATCTTGAGCGAATTACTCTCGTTTGCCATGAAAGCAAAACCAGTGTTCTCTATGGCCGTGTTGTTTATGGTCGTGTTGTCTGATAGCGTTGTTACGTTGCCTTCTACCGTTATCCACAACCCGTAGTCCCACCAAGCAACAACGACAGTGCTCTGGTCATGCAGATTGGACAGGTAAGTCAACATGTCCAGCCACTCATTCACAGGCTTGCCGGGAACTGCTGCAAGACTGCCTGAAGAGATTGTAATTGGCGCGTAAGCTGAACTGATGGCCTCAGGAACCCCACCGTACTGCGGCGAAAACGCCAAGTTGGTCATCAAAACAATGAATATCAAGAAAACCGCCGCTCCGCTGAACTCTTTCCCTACGTGTTCCAGTCCGAACTTCTTCTTTACGGTCACTTTAGGCGGTTCTCTAATGAGGGACACAAATGGCTTGAGCAGACCCACTATCCCGACACCTGCCAACAGAGCAAACGCTGGAGCCAGCAGATACAGGAGGCGCACCATCGAAGCAGCAAAATAGGCCGCTGTCAAACCAAAAAGCAACACGAAAAGATTCTTGGTCGTTGGGTTCCTTGCAACGAAGAACAGGCCAACTGCAAAAAAGAGTATGCCAATTCCGAGGTCGTAATATATTGAACCCCAAGAAGATATTCTGTGTTCCGCCACAGACTCCACGAGCGGGTTAGCACTTGCAAGGAACGGGTTCAGGACTCTAATAAACTTGCCAGCTATGCTGTTCGTTCGCCCCCGCTGCGAAAATAACAGTGAAGCTACCTACCAAACCGACCAAGATTCCAACAGCCAAGGCAAACTTGGCTCTTGCCGAAGCTAAATTACGCAAAACTTCATTCAGACAAAGCAGAAGGAACACGCCTAGAACAGGTAACACTGCGTAGCTTGTAACGTACCGCGGCGCCAGAAATGGTGCTTGTATCGCCACTAGCAGACCAAGTCCAAACGTCAGGCTGTAGGCGAAGAGTACGCGTCGCGTATACCTTCGTAGCACGAGCAAAACGAAAACGAAGAGTACGGTCAGATCGAGCAGGTAGTAAGCTGCTCCCCATCCCATCACGGAATAGGCCAAGCAGGCTGCACAGGCCAGCGAGTATTTTACTGATGAGCCGATAGATCTTTCTTCGTCAATTGCCCTCGGGAACATCAAAAAGAACAACAAGAAAGAGAACGTGGTCATTTCGGTCTCGAACCAGCCCAGATTGGTTCTTGATATGAATGACGGTTCTAATGCTAGAAAAATGGCGGCAAGAAAGCCAACGGGTTTCCCTCCGATTTCCTTTCCAATGAAATAGATGATCAGCACGCACAACGTTCCTGTTATCACAGGGAGAAATGAACAGAAGGTCATGAAGTCAACGTTAACGCCAAAGAGAGAGAATAGGTCATAAAGAGATGCCGCGGTAAGCGGGATAGAAGGTAACGTTTCGGTAGCCATGTTGATTCCAGTTGGGAACCAAAAGTGTGTATCAATCCACTGTGTTGGCCAGTAAGGTGATAACAGACCATTCTTAACCATGTAGCTGGCAACACTGAATTCAAAGTACGAGTCGAATTCAGACATCTGTAGCTGTCCTGTCCCTAATTGCTCCCAACGAAGCGGAAGAATTCGGACAGTGAAAGCGACGAAAAGTATGAGAGCTAATGTTGCGAAGGTCAGTATCGCGCTATGGTTGGTTTTGATTCGGAGTTTGCCCAAGCTTTTCAGACCGTTGGAAAAACGTTCTCTCGAAAAGACGTTGCTGGGCTTCACTTTGGCTTCATCTCTTTTTAACACATTTCTTTTAGGTGTTTTATTTTCCTTGCGGTAGTCGTAAAGTTAAGATTGTTGACATGAGAGGCGCGGTTCATATATACCTTTCCAAAGTTCAGAATTGAGAAGATCAAATCAGGTGACCGCGGGTTTGCGCTTGTACCCAAACCTTTCTGGATCATATAGCGGAAATGTTGACAGTCTGGCTTTGGCGATTCTTTCACGTATTCTTACGTTCAGAATAGAACCTTCTTGAGCTTGAGACACCTCAACATATCCCATGCCTACACCCATTCTAAGAAGCGGTGAAAACGTGCCGCTTGTCAGTCGACCCACTGGCTGTCCAGCCGCGGAAAAAAGCTCAAATCCAGACCGAGGTATCCCTTGATCTATCATCTTAATTCCGACACGTTTGCGTTTAATCCCAGCATCTTTCTGTTTGAGCAATGCTTCTTTTCCGATGAACCGCTCTTTCTGCCACTTGACAACAAAACCTAAGCCCGCCTCCAAAGGCGTTGTGCTTTCATCTATGTCGTTTCCGTAGAGGCATAGTCCCGCTTCCAGCCTAAGAGTATCTCTCGCCCCAAGACCGCAGGGTTCTATTCCCAAGTTTCTTCCGGCCTCAAGAACCGCGGCCCATAACTTCAGCGCATTTTCGGGTTTGACTCGTTGAGGCATTCCAGATGAAGACTTCAAAGCCATCCTCGCCCGTGTAACCCGTACGTGAAAGAAAAACATCCACGCCCGCAAGAGTGCAACGGCCGCACTTGAACCTTCCGATCTTGCTCAAATCTTCATTGGAGATTTGTTGGAGTGTTTTTTCAGCATTGGGGCCTTGAACCGCACACATTGCCACAGTGTCCGAAACGTTTTCAATATTCACTTTGAAACCATGCGCGTTTCTTCTGAACCAATCCAAATCTTTTTCGCGGTTGCTCGCGTTAAAAACCACCAAAAATCCTTCTTCCAGCCGGTAGACGACAAAGTCGTCGACTATTCCACCCCTTTCAGTGCACATAACCGAATATTGGGCACCAAGCGACGAAAGGATTGAAACATCGTTTGTTATAACAAAGTTCAAAAACCGTTCGGAATCTTCACCTTTTACCAGCATGCGACCCATGTGGCTTATATCAAATATGCCAACATTGTTGCGCACAGCCAGATGTTCCGGCGCGATATCTTTGTAGTAAAGAGGCATTTCGAAGCCTGAAAACAAGGTCAACTTTGCTGTCTTTGCGTGCACTCCGTACAACTGTGTTCTGCGAGGCTTCCCGCTCAAAGTCTTTTTCCCCACGTGACAGCTACTTCAATCGGTTTCACATCTACATCAATCGGTACCAATGAAAGTTTCTTTCCGCAATTCGGGCATTTTCCGTCGACTTCATGCAGTATCTCATCTGGCGGTCTAAGTTCTGGGCCTTCATAAAGCACATGGCCACAACCTTGACACGCCACACGCTGAGGCATAATAACATGTTCTCCTTGTTACGACAGGAACTAAATGGTCCTGACATATTTATCGGTTGCTGGGCAAGAGAATGCCACAGTCTCCTCAAAAGCCGTAAATTGCCATGATGCGGCTTTCTTGAGCTTAGATTCGGAGATTTGGATTAACGTGCGCGCGCAAAGCAAAATCTTAAACCAGTACTTGATCCTAGATAAAATAAAACACGGACAACCGCCGAGTCCCCTGTGTCAAGCTATGACCAAGTACACACTTATTATTACTGAAAAGCCTGATGCCGCGCTTAGAATTGCTACAGCACTCGATAAAAAAGAAAGCCCCAGAAAAGTGTATGACAATGGCGTGCCCTACTACATCGCCAGACGCAACAGAAAAATCGTTATCGTTCCGGCACTCGGACATTTGTACACGATTACTGGCGATCAACTGGGAAGAAGTTACCCGGTTTTCAACTTCAAGTGGGTGCCACGTTACCTCGTTGAGAGAAAGGCCGTTGGAATTCGAACCTGGCTTCACACTATCACAAAACTGGCAGAACAAGCAGATATTTTCATCGACGCATGCGATTACGACGTAGAAGGGTGCATCATCGGATACTGCATACTCAAATATGCGTGCAAGGGCAAAGAACTAGACATCGAGACGCATGAAATTTTCGACCTTGACAAAGCAGGACATTGAAAAAGCATATGAAAAACTATTGCCACACCTCGATTTCGGTCAAATAGAAGCTGGGCGCACTAGACACGAAGTCGATTGGCTCTACGGTATTAACCTCTCTCGGGCCTTGATGTTGGCAATAAAAAACGCAAGCGGAAACTACGCGACCCTCAGCACTGGAAGAGTTCAAGGTCCGACCCTCAAATTTCTGGTTGACAGGGAAAAAGCCATTGGCACATTCGTCCCAACCCCATATTGGAAAGTGAAAGCTCTGATCGAAATCCACGGGCAGATTTTTGAAGCAAAGTATGAAAAAGAAGTGATCGAAGGCCAGGAAGAAGCAGAAACTGTAGTAAGTGCGTGCATCAGCAAGAAAGGTGAGGTTAAAGAGATTGATGTTCGGAAGGTTTTGCAACCTCCACCGTGCCCTTTCGATCTAGGCACGCTTCAAAATGAAGCATACGGCCTGTTCAAATGCGCGCCACAGCGTACTCTGAGTGTCGCTCAACAGCTCTATCTGAACGCGCTGATCTCTTATCCGAGAACCGACAGTCAAAGACTTCCTGCCACAATAGGATATGAAGCGATACTTCAGAACTTGGGCAGGATTGAACCAGTACACGAAACTGACGAAGGAACTTTTGGCCAAACAGACTCTGAGGCCAAAGGAAGGAAAGAAAAACGATCCAGCCCACCCAGCTATTTATCCAACTGGTAATCCACCAGAGAAGACATTCGAGCTTACTGAAAAAAGAATCCTGGATCTGGTGATTCGCAGATTCTTGGCGGTTTTCGGCGAGCCAGCCGTCAAACAGAACGTATGGATCTCAATAACGACAGATGGACATCGTTTCTACTTGAGCGGAAGTCAAGTACTTAGTAGGGGGTGGATGCGTTTTTATGAACCATATGTCAGATTTCAAGATGTTATTCTGCCACCATTAGAAAAAGGGCAGGTTATCAATATCAAAAAAGTGTTTCTGGAAAGCCGGTTCACAGAGGCACCTCCAAGGTACAATCCGAACAGTTTACTCCGAAAGATGGAGCAAACAGAAATCGGCACCAAAGCAACGAGAGCCAACATCATACAAACACTGCAAGACCGCGGCTACGTTCAGGGTGAGCACATGACGGTTACAACCTTAGGCTCAGAAGTGTGCCATATCCTAGAAGCTCATTGCCCCACCGTAGTATCGACCAGTTTGACGCGAGAACTTGAAAAAAGCATGTTAAAAATTCAGGAAAAGAAGGAAAGTAGAGACAAAGTTCTGGCAGAAGCCACTGGAATATTGAAGCCAGTCTTGGAAGCCCTCAAGCAAAACGAGAAGGCGATTGGACAACAGTTGGCTGGGGCTTTGAAAATCTCAAGACTTGAAGAAAGAACCGTAGGCGCCTGCCCAGTGTGCAAGTCAGGAAAACTTGTAATAGACTACTCGAAAAAGACTAGAAAACGGTTCATTGGATGCACGAATTATTTCAAGGGACTCTGTAACACTTCGTTTCCAATCCCCCAGAAGGGCGCTGTGAAACCAAGCAGAAAGACATGCGTTCACTGTGGTTGGCCAACTATTGAAACTAGGATTGGAAGGCGACCTTGGATTCTATGCTTTAACACAGACTGTCCTCCGAAGTCAAGGAGCAAGTGATGGATGAACGTGTTCTACGCGACCTAGAAGCTACAGCTGGAGATTAGCGTGAATTGCGCGACAATGTGTGAAAATCTGACAAGGAAGCGGTTCAGTGAAAAAAGCAGCAACAGACGTTTGCTGGAAAGAGTATTTAAGTGAGGTTGTGATGAAACATTTAACGGGCTAATGGGCAAACGAGGTTGCTTAACACATAATCAAAACTGGAGAACAACTTGATGTCAAAGACAGTTAAGAAAAGCATATCTTCAATTTCGTTTTCTTTGAATAGGCTCTATCGCGCTCTTTCGACTACAGGGCGATCAAGTTTCATCCTACCGGTAATTGTGATTGCAGCAGTCATCTTCTTCTTCGGGGGCGGACTGTATGACATCATCATGAAACCACTTCCAGCTGTCTATTACGGCGGGCGGTTCCTATTCCTCTATCCGCAACTTTCTGAGCAGTTTATTTCGGATAGCATTGTTTCGATGACCGTTTATGTCTTGGGCATCGTGGGACTACTAGCTGTGTACCAGAGTACGAAAAACGTTTACAGGCCGAGACAGGCGTACATGATGATGATCATGGGAACAGCATTGCTGCTAATTGCTTACATATTCTTGGAAGCCTCAATACGGCTGAAAATAAGTGGTGCTGTCTAGTCCTATTCACCAAGGATTGCTTTTCAGTTTGAGCTTGTAGGCCACATAATTCGTTATTAGATGAATAGGCGGAGTCAACAACAGAACAGTTACAATTAGCTCCCAGCTTCGCGCTAGGGAGAGAGGAATCGAAAAGAGAATCGCACCAAGTATGAAGTCGATCTGATCCACGACCGGCAACAATCCTCCAGGTGGAATGTTGAGCCTACGCTTTAAGAAGGCACCAGTTAAGTCTCCGACTAGTGCGCCTAGGGAAACAATGAAACCAAACATTATCGGGTAATCAAAAACCGCGGTTTCAGCGAGACCTGTGACTGTTCCAATTGCCAGCCCCGCAAAGAAACCACGATAAGTCTTGTTTTTCCCAAAGATCGGCCTCCCGTCTGGCAGCGTTTTTCCAAGATCAATCGATTTTCCACCTCCAGCAAGCACGGGCACGGCGTTTGCACAGTACGCTGGAAATATGAATTTCAACGCTTCAATGATCAATTGTGTTGCGTCCATTTGTGAACCCCATTAGTGAAAGGTATGATCATGTATTCCGGTTTGCCCGATTCGCAGATCATATTTCGCTGACGCAAGTTTTACAGGATTTTTTTCCACTTCTGCTCTTATTATTGTTGGGTTTTCCGTGAGCCTCAGCGCCAAGACCGTGTCGGCCCAGAATTTCAAGACTCTTGTGGCGACAGGTTCGACGCTAACTGGCAATTCATTGAACACCGCGTGGACCTGACTCGTGAGTAAAACTCCGATTTTTTGAGTTTTTGCAGTCTGTGCAAGAACTGCTAGTTGCCTGTTAAGCTCTCGGTTGAGTTCAAAAGTTTTTGAAGGTGACTCAGCGATTCTCAGACGATAAAGTGAAGTTATCGTGTCGAAAACTACGAGTTTGAAATTCTTGTTCAAATAGTCAGTAAGATGATCGACTAGTGCTGTTTGTTCGCGAAAGTCTTCAGGTCTGGCGAGAATTATGAGCTCAGAGATTTCATTGTAATCGTCAGGTGCGATCTGAGAAAGCCTGCGACCCGAGAAGGTTCTTTCAGTATCTACGAACATTGCTTTGTAGGCCGTTTTTCGCACAATTCGCGGCACACTGCATGGCAAGCGTAGTCTTGCCTGTTTCTGCCTCTCCATAAACGAGCGTTAGACTCGCAACTGGGAAACCGCCCATCAAAGACTCGTCGATTGCTCTGCAGCCCGTTGGAATTTTCTCCAAGTTAAAGCACGTCAACAGATATAAATTGCCAAACTATAATGTGTTTTGCGTTTGCACACTTCAAATTGCTAGGACTGCCGTATGAAAGCAAGAATAGCCGTGGTAACCGTTTCGGGAAGAGCCTACTACATCATCGTCAACGAGCTTAAGAGAAAAAACATTCCTTTTCTAAGCTTGACCCCTCATGAATCTGTTCCGATAGGAATCAAAGTTGTCATAACGACAGAAGCTGAGAAGAGATTTGTAAACCATGAGAGAGTCTTAACGTACAAGCCTGGTGTCGAACCTTCAGTCTTGGCAAATGAAGCTTTGCAGATTGTTCAAGGAAAAGAGACCTTCGAGAAAGTTATCATAGGCGTAGACCCGGGTGAAGTGTTCGGTTTGGCAGTACTGGCGGGTGGGCGTGTTATGGAGACAGACAACTGTTACAGTGTAAAAGATGCACTTAGCAGGATTGAATCAATGGTTCGAGATCTTGAAAGTGTGCCTGTGGCATCGATCTCCGTAAAGATTGGCAACGGAGTTCCTGAGTGCGAAGAGAAATTGTTCCGTGCACTCGACAAGTCACTGCCAAAGAGAGTTACGTTGGAAAGCGTGAGAGAGGAAGGAACAGATTCTCGTCTAGACGAAGCGAAACATAGAAGAGGGTTAAGGGATATAGTGTCGGCAATACAAATAGCTGGGAGAATTGGGCAAACGTACCGCAGGAGAAAAACGGATGAATCGTACGGTCGAAAAGGATAAGACTCTGGTGGTCGACGGACCGGCCTCTGTGACATTGTGTTCGGGGAAAGTGGAGGTCTTTGGATCTGAATTAGCATTAACAAGCAGAGTTGTTATTCGCGAGGGAAAAAGGCTTCCTTTCTTAGTTCAAGAGAAAGCCGTGCTTGACATCTCTGTTGGGGACAAAGCAGCTGCTGAAGAAGTTGACGGCAGTACGATTCCTTCCTCATGGACGGAATCGGCAGAACAGCTGCTTGAAATTCAGACCAAAACCGCGATCGGATTGGTTCTCGGAACGGTTGATTCTGGAAAATCGAGTTTTTGCACTTATCTAATCAACAGAATTCTTGCTGATAAACGGAAGGTTGCGGTTCTGGATGGCGATTTGGGCCAATCAGATGTCGGGCCGCCTTCAACGATTGCTTATGCCATTGTGTCCAAACCACTCACTGATCTGTTCAATTTGCAAGCAAGAAGTGCTTGTTTCATTGGGGAAACATCACCTGGCAACGTTACAGAGGAGATGATCCGAGGCCTATCGTTGCTCAAGAAGGAGATCATCGTCAAAGACCTAGACTTTCTCATTGTAAACACTGATGGATGGACTGAAGGCGAATGCGCTGTGAATTACAAACTTAGGCTGATCGAAGAACTTAGCCCCGACTTGATCTTCTCCATCCAACAGCAGGATGAGTTGGGACCAATCATTAACGGGCTTGGAAGATTCAGGATAATCTCGGTAGAGTCACCTTCTGCGATAAGGCAAAGAGATAGAGAAAAGCGAAAGAGCCTGCGAGAGCTTGGGTACAAGAAATATCTTCGGACACCGAGAGTTCAATCTCTCTCCTTGAGCTGGGTTAAGATCGAAGGGGACGAATCTTTCGGGCTGAGTAAAGGTCGCACCCTCACCAGGGAAGCAAGAAAAGTCAACGAGATGCTTGGAATGAAGCCTCTGCACGTTGCCGAGTTAACTGACAGGATCAACATAATCATCGGCAAGAAACGCTGGATTAGTCAAGACAACATAAAAAAGGTGGAAGAACACACGAAGAAAAGAATTGTCGTGACAAGAAAGGGCGAAGAAGAAGGGCTTCTTGCTGGGAATGTATGACGCCAACAGAAAGTTTCTCGGCATTGGAGTGGTACAAGAGATTGATTATCTGAGGAAGGCAGTGAAGGTTCTCAGTCCGGTTTCGGATGAGGTCTCGATCTTGGTTTTGGGCAAGATCAAACTTGATAAGAACATGAAGGAGATTTCTCCGCCTGAGGAAAACAATGTGGATTTTGGGTCTTTCAATAAGCTTTTCTGAACAGGTTTCTTGACGGGCAAAGCTTATTCAATGGGCAAGAGTCACAAAGCGGGGATCTTGCTTTGCAGTATTTCCTGCCGTGAAGGATGAGAAGTACGTGGACTGCTAGGTAGTTTTGACGGCTGTACGATGATTGAAGAGTCTGGCGGACGGCTTCGTAATCAGCATTCGCAGATGCGAGGAATAATCGTTTTGAGACCCTGTTGACGTGAGTGTCGACTGGCACCGTTGCTTTGTTAGCAGCAAACAGCAAGACGACGTCGGCGGTTTTCGGTCCAACGCCGTGGAGTTGCATCAGCTCGGTTCTTGCCTCTTCAAGAGGTTTTGACAGCACAGACTTCAAATCGCCACTATACTTTTCGAGAACTGTTTTTGAGACTTGTTTTATTACTTTGGCCTTGTTTCGGTACAGTCCCGCGACTTTCAAGCAGGCTTCTATCTGTCTTGTTTGGGCGTTGGCCAAGGTTTCGGCGTTTATTCGAAAATCGTTCGACAGTCTTTCGAAGGCCTTTCTGAGTGTTTCTGTCGTTTGTGTTTTGCGAGATGATCGTTAGGATGAGGGTTCTGAAGGGGTCAGCTGCAGATTTCGTCCATCTAGGCATCTGGTATGTGCGTTTAAGCACTTTCAGGATTTCTTCAGCGTGTTTGTTAACCATCAGATGGCTCCTATCTTGAAAGTGATAAATAGTGAAAACGTGAACCTATAAATAGCAAATGGAGAGAGCGCAGTGGAACGGGCAAGAGTCGTAAAGGACGAGATAGTCGAGCAGAACACGCGTTTTCTCGCCGTCTACGTTGAAGCGAAGAATTCGTGCTTGGTATTGTTGAGTGAGAAAGAAGATAAGATGGGTACGTTGGTTATTGCCGTTCCAAGACCGAAAGATTTGCTGGGTCCTCCGTCTTCTTCCGTGCTTTTAGGCGACAAGAACTCTGCTACTGCGCGCATGTTCGCGGAGTATCTTGCGATGCGGAAGGAGAAGATCGCGTTGGTTTCGGTTTATCTTGAAACGATGGATGAAAGGCAGGCGCAATCGGCGTTCAAACGCTTGCTGGACAAGGTGACCTTTGAACAACCTCAGAAGGAGGGGTTGACCGCTTGAGTCTGAGAGAATTTCTCAAGCAGATGGAAAAGCAAAAAGAAGTACTCCATGTAGAAGAGAGCGTGTCACCTCGTTTTGACATTTCCTACGTGGTGAGATGTTTTGACAAGGATGGACCAATAATCTTGTTTGAAAACGTGAGAGGCTTCAAAACGAGAGTCGTTGCCAACGTTTCAGGAACACGCGGCAGGATGTGCAGGGCACTCAACGTAAATTCGGAGGGGCTTTACAGAAAACTGGCCGATGCTTGGCGTTCACCCGTCAAAGCTAAGACTGTGACGAGCGCTGCGGTGAAGGAGCGTAAGGAGAAGGCAATAGATTTGACGAGGATACCGGTCTTGACGCATTTTGAGAAGGATGCAGGGCCCTACATCACTTCGGGTGTCGTGCATGCTAGAAGCGCTGACGGCGAGGTTGAAAACCTTTCTGTTCATCGCCTTCAGGTCTTGGATAAGCACCATATGGCCATCCGCTTGGTTCCACGTCATCTTTTCAAGCTGTGGCGAACGGCAAAGGAGAGTGGAAAGGATTTGGATGTTGCGATTTCTATAGGCGTTCATCCAGCCGTATTGTTGGCTGCTGCTTCTCCTGTGCCTTTCGGTTTGAACGAATATGATGTTGCCAATGCTTTGATGAACGGTCGTTTGAAATTGGCTCAGTGTGAGAGTGTTGATGCGGCGGCTCCGGCTGAAGCGGAATTGGTTCTGGAAGGAAAGATTTCGGCGGCAGAAGTTGCGGAGGGACCGTTCGTTGATGTAACTGGAACTTATGACGTTCAGCGTGTGCAGCCTGTGGTCAACGTGGTGGGAGTTATGCATAGAGAGGATTATGTCTATCACGCTCTTCTATCGTCGGGGGCGGAGCATATGCTTCTGATGGGGTTGCCGCATGAGGTTTTGATTTGGGAAGCGGTCTCAAAGGTTGTGCCCAAGGTTTACGCCGTTAATCTTTCAAGAGGCGGAAGCGGATGGCTTCATGCGATCATCTCCGTTGAGAAACAGTTAGAGGGTGACGGCAAGAACGCTCTGCTGGCGGCGTTTGGGGCACACCCAAGTCTGAAACACGCGGTGGTTGTCGATTCCGATATTGACGTTTTCGACGTTTCAGAGGTTGAGTGGGCCATAGCAACGCGTTTTCAGGGGCGTGAAGATCTTGTGTTGATAAGTGATGCCCGTGGTTCGACGCTGGATCCTTCAGCGGATCAGGAGAAAGTGTTGACTTCGAAAGTCGGTTTCGACGCCACAAGGCCTTTTTCGAAACCGAAAGAGAAGTTTGAGAGAGCGAGAATTCCAGGTAATGATGATCTTGAACGACTGGTTCGAAGGCTGGGCGGAAAATCACTTAAAGATCGGGTTGACGTAATAGCAAGAGGTTTGAAAACAGGAAGTAGGTTGGATTGGGTTGACGGAAGAAAGTAAGAAGGAAAGTGAGTCTATTCTGAGAGTTGCGGATGTAATGGTCAGAGAAGTGATTACTATCGATGAGGAGTTGACGGTCAAGGAAGCTGCGGAAATAATGAACAAGTTTGAGATTGGATGCGTGATCGCTGTGAGAAGAAGCAAGACTATGGGGATTTTGACGGAGCGAGATCTGCTGAAAAGGGTTGTTGCTGAAGGAAGGGACGCTTCCAAGATTAAGGTTAAAGATGTTATGACGAGTCCTTTGGTCGTTGCCGAACCGGACATGGACTTGGGAGAGGCGGTGAAGTTGATGTTTCAGATGAAGATCAAGAAACTTCCGGTCGTTGATGGTAAGAAGCTCGTGGGGTTAGTGAGTCTGACTGACATTGCTCGTTTCCAGCCTCAGATGATCGTGGTGTTGAAGCAGCTTGCGGCAAGTCAGGGTGCGCCGAAGAGTATGCAGAAAGTCATAGATCGCTACGTGGTATAGGCCTCGTTGGGTTCACGGGCTTCGAAAGAAGTATAAGCGCCCTTTTTTTCATTCTATCACTGCAATGAGAACGCTAGTCTTGGAAGTTGATCCGGAGCGGCCCGATTTAGAGAAGGTGCGCAGGGCTGCGGATTTGATTAGGAGAGGCGGTTTGGTTGCTTTTCCAACTGAAACGGTTTACGGGCTTGGGGCAGACGCTTTGAACGCTGAAGCGGTGTTGGCGGTTTTCGAAGCGAAGAAGCGTCCGCTCGATAATCCTCCGATCGTTCATGTGTGCAGTGTGAGGGATGTTTACAGGTTGGCTGAAGAGGTTCCTGTGAAGGCTAGGATGTTGATGAAAGAGTTTTGGCCCGGTCCGCTGACTTTGATTTTGCGACGCTCGGACATCGTGCCTGACGTTACGGTGGCAGGCTTGGACACTATCGCCGTCAGGATGCCCAGGCACAAAGTTGCGTTGGCGCTGATCAGGGGGAGTCGTTGTCCTATTTCGGCTCCGAGCGCGAATCTTTCGGGGAGACCCAGTCCGACGATGGCGGGGCATGTGTTGGAGGATCTTGACGGCAGGATTGATGCCGTTCTGGATGCTGGGTCTACGCGAATCGGGGTGGAGTCGACGGTTTTGGATTTGACTGTTGATCCGCCGCAGGTTCTGCGGCCCGGTGGGACGTCTTTTGAGTTGTTGAAGAGGAGGCTGGGGGAGGTGGAGCTGAACGTCTGCGGTGACGGCTGAGAAGGATTTGCCGTGTGAGACGGCGCGTTCGCCTGGGGTTAAGCATAGGCATTATGCTCCTAAGGCTGATGTTGTGCTGGTTGAGGGTGGGTTGTCGGCTGTGACTGCGAGGATCAGGGAGTTGGTGGAGTTTTATGGTCGCGTAGGGAAGCGTGTTGGTGTGCTCTGCACCGACGAGACCGTGGAGTGCTACAGTGCGGATGTGGTGAGGTCTGTTGGAAGCAGGAGCTGATTTGGCGGCGGTGGCGCACAACTTGTTCGGGCTTTTGAGGGAGTTTGACTCGGAGGGTGTGGACGTGATTGTTGCTGAAGCGTTGCCGATGGAGGGGTTGGGGTTGGCTGTTATGAACAGGCTTCGCAGGGCTGCGGGGTACAAGATCGTTAAAGCTTAGGTTTATTGGCTGAAAAAAAGCTTATTGTGTACCCTCCCCCTCCTCGTTTCAATGTATTGTGAATATTAGGATCCAAATATGCCGGTGTGGCTTGGGTCACAAAGCATGGAACACCTGTGGTCTTGTC
>CAVZKL010000022.1:0-68030 GCA_963775895.1 Candidatus Bathyarchaeota archaeon
TTGCCATCAGCTTCTCTTCACGGGTTTTCTATTCTGACGAGCTGTATCGGAAGTGATATTTTCTTCGCTTTCGTCCAAGAAGTCTCTAATCTCTTCGTCGAAGCATTCGGATTGAAATCTTCACTTTGCTTTTTTTTTTTTTTTTTTTTTTTTTTTTGTTTTGAACCTATGCTGGAATAGTTTGGAGCCAGATAACTCCACCAGATATATGTCTGTCACGTTTGCGGTCCTTTCGAAGTGTTCTCTTGCAGCTTCGGTAAATCCCGTTTTTCACGACGGTTGGCTTTGTCCTCTCGATCTCGCCCCAAGCCTCCATGTAGAGCGTGTAGTTTTTGTAGAAGTGTTTTTAGTGGGAGACTTCTCCCCTACGAGCTGAGAAGTTTTGGAGGAAAGCTAAAAGTTTTCTGCGGCTTTGGCGGTTAGTCACCACGAAGGTCGAGGAGCCTAGCTGCTTTCCAGTAGGCTTCGGCTCTTCGGCTGGGCATTCCAGCCTTCTGAAACAATTCGGCGGCACTTTCGTCGGCTTCGATTGCCCTGTCGATCACTTTCTCGTCTTTTGTGAGTGAATAGAGTTGGGCAAGGACGCGATTGAACCAATCGTGGAACCAGCCGAGAACTGTAGTTTCTTGGCGCGGGAACGATGTCTTTTTTCATGTATGTCTTGCATATTTCTATGTATTTTTCCATGCGTTGAACGGCTTCTTCAAGAAGACGCTCTTCTTGTCCTCATCTTTTTCGAGTTCAGCCAAGTCAGTGTTTATCAACGCTAGGTAATTTTGGAATACGCCGTTGTCCCAGTTGTCAGGCCGATTTAGGTGATCGGATATCTTGATGGTTTTCTCCCTGAGATCAGCGCCTCGATAAGTAGTTTCTTTTTGTCATCGGCATTCTTCTCAGTTTCAGAAAGAAAAAGCGTAGCCTTGCTGAGAGAATGCGAAACAGCTGATATGGACTGTTCAGAACCAGAGAGCTCAGCGTATTCTGAGCCTTTCAAGCCGACGTTGACGGCTTCTTCCAATAGGGCACGCTTTTTGTCGAGACCGGTTTCAAGCTCTGCCAGCTTGATGTTGTTTTCGACAAGTGCCTGGTACGCATCAGCGACCCTGTCGTAGCGACTAACTATCAGGAAATGGGTGATGGATTCTTTGGCGAATTCTATGGCCAGTTTGTGCTTTTCTTTTAGCCTGTCTGGGTCCTCTTCTGTCGTGGCTAACCAGTTCGCTACGAAACTCTTTATGTAGTATGCCATACCGATCAAAGAGTGATCTTTAGACTTCTGACCCTGTTGAAGGTACTCTTCCACGTACTTCGATACAGCTTGCCAATCTCCTTTGATAAAGGAACTGTTTCCGCCAAGCGCTGCGTACACGAAGTAAAGAAGGTAGGCATCTTCCGTTTTTTCTGAAAGACTTAGGGCTTTTTCCAAGTAACTCGGAATGGTTGACAGTAACTCTGTTCTTCTTTCCTCAAAGAAATCGAACCAATAGATCTGGAAATATGACGTCATGGTATAAGTCCATGCCTGCTCTTTTATCCCCAAATCCTTAGAGAGTTTTGAGATGGCATTCTGACCATATTTCACGGCCTCTTCGGCGATGTTTTTGCGTCTATGCCAGTCTCCTTCCAGGGCATCTCTGTCGATGAGGCAGAATGACAATCCATGAAAAGCTTTGCAGTAGTCTATCACGTCTTCGGCGGAATCAAAAACCTCAAGTGCTTCTTTCATCAATCTTGAGCAATCGTCTAATGAAGCTCTTTTCTGAGTGAAATCATCGATTGACCAGAAATCGGAATACTTGGCCATAGCCCTGCAGTACAGACTTTTCCCAGGGCTGATCTTCTGCAGCAATTCTGCAGCATGCTCATAAGACTCAGCGGACAGTCGCATACGCTTTTTAAACTCTTCAGCACTGTCCGCTTGAAAGGCAGCTCGGAACGAAGTTCGACCGATCTGCTCGTGAAACTCACCTCTCTTCAAGCAGTCTGATTCAGGCAGAAGTTTCAAGACTGCATCATAAGACACAGCAGCTCCTGTCCAATCGTACTCTTTTTCCTGCATCGCTGCCCGATTCAGAATTGACTCTGCGCTCAACGGTTCCGGCATAAGAGCTTGCCCCTAGAAGGTAACTATCAAGTCTCTGAAAAGGCTTTTCATGAATCATAAAATTCCGATAGTAACAAAAACTATTAAGTAGCTTAGTTCAAAATGTAGTGTCTCATATGAACTTTGACGCAATTGCTCTGACTGTTATTACTTGTTTCTCAACCATGTTTGGAGGTATCTTTGCAGCAAGATATAGGAAAAAACATTGGAATTCTTGGGGCTTTTGCGGCAGGTGTGTTGATTACTACTTCCTTGCTCGACATATTGCCACAGACTTTCAAGCTTGCTCAATCCGCCAATGTGCTTCTTGAAGATGTTATGGCTCTCACAGTTGTTGGATTCCTTTTCCTCTACATCATTTCCAGATTGATAAGTGAGCATGTTTTCAGCAAAGATGGTGAATACATTGAAGTTAAACATCCTTTCGGTGGAGTTTTTGCAACATCAGAACTTTCGGTTCACAGTTTCATAGATGGCTTGGCAATTGGGTTTGGTCTGGAAGCAGACATTCATGTTGGGATTATAATTGCATTTGCTGTCATATGCCATGACTTCACTGATGGACTCAGTACAGTTACCGTAATGCTGAATTCTGGCAACTCACTGAGGAATTCTCTAAGGATGTTGTTCTTGGATGCCATTGCTCCAGTCTTAGGAGCAGTTGTCACACTTTTCCTTCAATTGCCACCGTATTACATAGTCCTACTTCTGCCTTTCTTTGCAGGTGGTTTTCTGTATCTAGGGGCAAGTGACCTCTTACCACAAGCGCATGAAGAGAATCCTCCAACACTTACAGTAATCACGTGCACAGCTGGATTCGTATTGATATTCATCCTGACTCTCATCCTGACCGGAGTGTTGAACATGTAGCGCGCAAGCTTGTTCCCTAAAATGGTGCGAAAAGGGTTAGATCTCTTCAAGAGCTTAAGCCACTTCTGAAGCTTGAATCTGAATAGAGATCAGGAGAAAGCACGAAGATAGAAGGGGAATGAGAGCAGCTTTAGACCTTTTCGAACAGCCAGCGTGCGCTGCTATGAGTGTAATTAGTGAAGGAAAAAATCCTTGACTGGGAACGTGTGTGGAAGCGAAAAGCCTAAAATACCTAATGTTATATATATCTAACATAATGTCAGTAAAAACAAAATAAAAAGTTATTATGAACTAAATAAAAAACAGAAGGGGGCCAAAATATGAAAGACAAATTAGTAAATGGCACTCGGATTGCTGGTAGCAGTCTTGGTAATTGTGTCACTTGCAGCTCACTCTATGTTCTGAGTGCAAGCGGCTATGCGGAAATTAGCTCCTGCAGAAATAGTCACAAGTTCCTGGTTGCATTCTCCTCAACATCCTGTGGGAGAGAGTCAGGTTCTGTTTCAAAAGGATTGCCTGCAAAGGATGAAAGACTAGAAAAAATAAACTATAAGGGAGGATATTACGGGTTCATTGCGGCTATTTGGAGTGCTGTCGGTGGTCCACTCCTCGTAGATGTCCTCTTTGCGTGAATTTGAAGACCACCTGGTCACTGCGGTTGTAGTGATCGTCTCGGGATTTGTGTTTGCCGTTTCATATCTGTACCTGTCCCGGAAGGGGAACTAGGCGTGAAGACGAGGATTAAGGAGCTCAGAGCCAGGTATAACCTTACTCAAGAAGATCTCGCGAAGAAAATTGGAGTGCGGAGAGAGACTATCCTCTTCATAGAAAGGGAAACTATAATCCTTCGTTGAAATTGGCACACGACATTGCGAAAGCCTTGCAGACAACGATTGATGACTTGTTCATCTTTGAAGACGCTTAGCGCGCGCTAGGCGATTGGGCTTATTTCGCGAGTCTTCTGGTTATCAGTTTCCTTGTTTCCTCGGCAAGAACGACTATTCCGGCGATGAGTGCTAGGAACGCCCAGTCCCATGGGCCAGGCCGGTGGTGCCGAAGAAGTACTGCAGTACCGGAATGTAGACTATCGCGGATATCAGGGATATCTGTGATGCTATTCCGAGCCATATCCACTTGTTGCTCTTTATGCTCGTGCTGAATATTGATGCTTTGCTGGTTCTGGACGCGAGCACGTTGCCCACTTGCCGATGACTATTCCCGTAAAGGTCCTCGTTGTTCCCTTAACGTAAGCGATGTTGCTGGGGCCCTGTGACATTCCAAGGTGCCATCCGCCTGCCTGCCATGCCATGAAGCAGCCGATCATGGCTCCAGTGGCTATGATGACTCCGATGTAGAGAGATCGGAAGAACACTCCCGTGCTGAAGAGTCGTTCTTTGATTCCTCTTGGTCTTTCTTCCATTATGCCGGCTTCTGGTGGCTCTCGGCTCAAGGCCAGGGAGGGAATGACGTCTAGACCCAAGTCAATGGCTAGGACTTGCTGGACGAGAAGTGGAAGAGGTATTCCCAACACGGCAAAGAGCACGTAGGGAACCAGTTCAGCCCAGTTGTGTGCGAAGACGTAAACGATGAATTTTCTTAGGTTTTCGCACACAACTGGGCTGAACTGGTTCCCTACGTGCTCTTTGCCGTGTTGGGAATACCTCTTCCACTTCTCGTCCAGCAAGTCCTAGCCATTGACTTGGGTCTACAACTCATTCCCTCCCTGGCCTTGAGCCGAGAGCCACCAGAAGCCGGCATAATGGAAGAAAGACCAAGAGGAATGAGACGACTCGTCGCACGGGAGTGTTCTTCCGATCTACTCTACATCGGAGTGATGACAGCCACTGGAGCCATGATCGGCTGCTTCATGGCATGGCAGGCAGGCGGATGGCAGCTTGCAATGTCACAGGTCCCCAGCAACATCGCTTAGGTTAAGGGAAAAACGATGACCTTTGCGGAATAGTCATCGCGCAAGTGGCAACGTACTGGCGTCAGAACCAGCAAAGCGTCAATATTCAGCACGAGCATCAAGAGCAACAAGTGGATATGGCTCGGAATAGCATCACAGATATCCCTGATATCCGCGATAGTCTACATTCCGGTACTGCAGTACTTCTTCGCACCACCTCGCCCGATGGGACTGGGCGTTCCTAGCACTCATCGCCGGAATAGTCGTTCTTACCGAGGACAAGGAAACTGATAACCAGAAGACTCGCGAAATAAGCCCAATCGCCTAGCGCGCGCTAAGCGTCTTCAAAGATGAACAAGTTATCAATCGTTGTCTGCAAGGCTTTCGCAATGTCGTGTGCCAATTTCAACAAAGGATTATAGTTTCCCTTTTCTATGAAGAGGATAGTCTCTCTCCGCACTCCAATTTTCTTCGCGAGATCTTCCTGAGTAAGGTTATACCTGGCTCTGAGCTCCTTAATCCTCGTCTTCACGCCTAGTTCCCCTTCCGGGACAGGTACAGATATGAAACGGCAAACACAAATCCCGAGACGATCACTACAACCGCAGTGACCAGGTGGCCTTCAAGTTCACGGCCAAAGAGGACATCTACGAGGAGTGGACCACCAACAGCGCTCCAAATTGCCGCAATGAACCCGTAATATCCTGCCTTGTAGTTTATTTTTTCTAGTCTTTCATCCTTTGCAGGCAATCCTTTTGAAACGTTCCTGACTCTGTCCCACAGGATGTATAAGGAGAATGCAACCAGAACTGTCACTATTACTGCAGGAGCTAATTCCGCATAGCCGATTGCACCTGAGAACATTAAGTAGGCTGCAAGTGACACAATCACCAAGACTGCTACCAGCAATCCCAGTGCTATTACTAATTTGTCTTTCATATTTTTCACCCCTTCTTGTTTGTTAGTTAGTAATAACTTTTTATTTGTTTTTACTAACATTATGTTAGATATATATAACATTAGGTATTTAGGCTTTTCGCTTCCACACACGTTCCAGTACAAGATTTCCTTCACTGACGCGCTCATAGCAGCGCACGCTGGCTGTTCGAAAAGGTCTAAAGTTGCTCTCATTCCCCTTCTAGTCTTCGTACTTTCTCCTGATCTCTATTCGGATTCAAGCTTCAGAAGTGACTCAAGCGCTTGGAACAGAATTGACCCTTTTTTCACCATTTAGGGAACAAGCATGCGCGCTACATCTTCAGCACTCTGGTCAGGATGAAAGTCAGGAAGAATATCAGTACGAATCCAGCTGTGCACGTGATTACCGTAAGTGTTGTGGGATTCTCTTCATGTGCTTGCGGTAAGAGATCGCTTGCCCCCAGATACAGAAAACCACCTGCAAAGAAAGGCAGAAGCAACACGATGTAATACGATGGCAATTGAAGGAAAAGTGTGACAACTGCTCCTAAGATTGGAGCAATTGCATCCAAGAACAGCATCCTCAGAGAATTCCTCAGTGAGTTGCCAGAATTCAGCATTACGGTAACCGTGCTGAGTCCATCGGTGAAGTCATGACAAATGACGGCAAACGCAATTATGATCCCAACATGAATGTCCGCTTCCAGACCGAACCCAATTGCCAAGCCATCTATAAAACTGTGAACCGAAAGCTCTGACGTTGCAAAAACTCCACCGATAGGATGCTTAACCTCAACGTATTCACCATCCTTGCTGAAAACATGCTCACTTATCGACCTAGAAACGATATAGAGAAAAAGGAATCCAACAACCGTCAGAGCCATTACATCTTCAAGAAGCACATTGGCGGATTGAGCAAGCGTGAAAGTCTGTGGCAATATGTCGAGCAAAGAAGTAGTGATCAAAACACCTGCAGCAAAAGCCCCAAGAATTCCTATGCTTCTCCTATATCTTGCTGCAAAGACACCTCCAAACATAGTTGAGAAACAGGTAATGACAGTCAGAATAATCGAGTCAAAGTTCATATGAACACTAAGTTTTGGACTAAGCTACTTAACAGTTTTTGTAACTATCGGAATTTTGTGATTCATGAAAAGCCTTTTCAGAGACTTGACAGTTACCTTCTAGGGGCAATCTTATGCCGGAACCGTTGAGCGCAGAGTCAATTCTGAATCGCGCAGCGATGCAGGAAAAAGAGTACGATTGGACAGTAGCTGCTATGTCTTACGATGCAGCCTTAAAACTCGCGCCTGAATCAGACTGCCTGAAGAGAGGTGAGCTCCACGAGCAAATCGGTAGAACCTCGTTCCGAGCTGCCTTTCAAGCCAACAGTGCTGAAAGAGTTTCAATAAGCGTATGCGACTGTCCGCTGAGTCTTATGAGCATGCTGCAGAATTGCTGCAGAAGATCAGCCCTGGGAAAAGTCTGCACTGCATGGCTATGGCCAAGTATTCCGATTTCTGGTCAATTGATGATTCCACCCAGAAAAGAGCTTCGTTAGAAGATTGCTTAAGATTGATGAAAGAAGCGCTTGAGGTTTTTGATTCCACCCAAGATTCGGTAGACTACTGCAAAGCTTTTCACGGATTGTCATTCTGCCTCATCGACAGAGATGCCTTGGAAGGAGACTGGCATGCACGCAAAAACATCGCTGAAGAAGCCGTGAAATATGGCGAGAATGCCATCTCAAAACTCTCCGAAGATTTGGGAATAAAAGAGCAGGCATGGACCTATACCATGACGTCATATTTCCAGATCTATTGGTTCGATTTCTTTGAGGAAAGAAGAACAGAGTTACTGTCAACCATTCCGAGTTACCTGGAAAAAGCCCAAAGGCTTTCAGAAAAAACGGAAGACGCATACCTTCTTTACTTCGTGTACGCAGCGCTTGGCGGAAACAGTGCCAATATCAAAGGAGATTGGCAAACCGCATCGAAACAAGCGGAAGAGTGCCTTGAACAGGGTCTGAACTCTAAAGATCACTCTTTGATCGGTATGGCTTACTACATAAAGAGTTTCGTAACGAACTGGCTAGCTACAACAGAAGAGGACCCAGACAGGCTGAAAGAAAAGCACAAACTGGCCATAGAATTCGCCAAAGAATCCATCACCCATTTTCTGATAGTCAGTCGCTACGACAGAGTCGCTGATGCGTACCAGGCACTTGTCGAAAACAACATCAAGCTGGCAGAGCTTGAAACCAGCCTCGACAAAAAGCGTGCCTTATTGGAAGAAGCCATCAACGCCGGCTTGAAAGGCTCACAATACGCTGATCGCTCTGGTTCTGAACAGTCCATATCAGCTGTTTCGCATTCTCTCGGCAAGGCTACGCTTTTTCTTTCTGAAATTGAGAAGAATACCGATGACAAAAAGAAACTACTCATGGAGGCACTACATCTCAGGGAGAAAACCATCAAGATATCAGATCACCTAAATCGCCCTGACAACTGGGACAACGGCGTATACCAAAACTACCTAGCGCTGATAAACGCTGACTTGGCTGAACTCGAACAAGACGAGGACAAGAAGAGACGTCTTCTTGAAGAAGCCGTTCAACGAATGGAGAAATGCATAGAAATATGCAAGACATACATGCAAAAAGACATCGTTCCTGCGCCAAGAAACTATGCAGTTCTAGGCTGGTTCCACGATTGGTTCAATCGCGTCCTTGCCCAACTCTATTCACTCACAAAAGACGAGAAAGTGATCGACAGAGCGATCGAAGCCAACGAAAGTGCCGCCGAAGTGTATCAGAAGGCTGGAATGCCCAGCCGAGTGGCCAAGCCTACTGGAAAACAGCTAGGCTCCTCGACCTTCGTGGTGAACACACCAAAGCCGCAGAAAACTTCCAGCTTGCCTCCAAAAACTATGAGCTCGTGGCGGAGAAGATCTCCCAGTTTAAAGACCTCTACAAAAACTACGCGCTCTACATGGAGGCTTGGGGCGAAATCGAGAGGGCAAGGAACCATCATGAAAAACAAGAATACGAAGCTGCAAGAGAACACTTCGAAAAAACCGCAAACATGCACGGACTACTCAGAGAGTGGAGTTATCTGGCTCCAAACTATTCCGCGTGGGCTCAAATCGAAAAAGCCGAGGAACTGAGCAGAAAAGAGCAAAGTGAAGATTCAATCCAAATGTTCGAGCAGGGCCTCAAGCTCTTCAACGAGAGCAAAGAATCACTCCAGATACAGCTCATCAGGATTGAAAACCCTGAAGAGAAGCTGATGGCAACCAACATGATCAAGGCAACAGAAATCCGACAGAAATATTGCAAGGCCAGAATCGCCGTTGAAGAAGCAAAAATCCTCGACAAAAAAGGCGATCACTACTCCAGCTCCGAAAAGTACAAGTCAGCAGCAGACAACTTCGAGAAAATAAGCCAAGCATTAGATTCTGAACAAGAACGCAGAGAATTCAAACTCATCATCGGTCTCTCAAGAGCATGGCAGAAAATGACGTTTGCGGAGGCAGAAGCCTCGCCCTCGCTGTACGTGGAGGCATCCCAACTTTTCGAGCAAACCAAGGATTTCAGCCCAAACGAAAAAACAAAGATGCTACTCCTGGGCCACAGCCGTTTCTGCAGAGCACTGGAAGCAGGAACAAAATTCGCTGACACCCGAAACATGGAAACCTATTCTGAAGCAATAAAATCCCTGGAAAGCGCCGCCAACTACTACATAAGGGCAGGTTTCCCGAAAGCTTCCGAATACTCTGAAGCCACAAAACTGCTTCTCGACGCTTACCTGCACATGGACAACGCAGCAAAAGAAAGCGATCCTGAAAGGAAGACCAAGCTTTACGCAATGGCGGAAAAGGTCTTGCAGACCTCGGCTGGCTCTTTCATGAGGGCGGAGCACCCGGAGAAGAGAGAACAGGTGCTGGGTTTGTTGGAAAAGATAAGAAAAGAACGAGAACTCGCCATATCCCTAACCGAAGTGCTGCACGCTCCTTCCATCGTCTCCGCAACAACCTCCTTCACGACTCCAACACCAACCCGCGAGGAAGCAGTGGGTTCAGAACGGTTTGAACACGCCGACATACAAGCCAACCTGATAATCCGCCAGAAAGAACTGAAGATAGGCGAAAACCTCGAACTAGAAATAGAACTTGTCAACGCCGGAAAAGGCCCCGCGTTACTCATCAAAGTCACGGAAATCATTCCCAACAGTTTTGAATTAGCCGAAAAACCCAACATCTACCGCGTAGAAGACAGCTATCTCAGCATGAAAGGAAAACGACTCGACCCGCTGAAGACAGAAGAAGTAAGACTCGTGCTCAAGCCAAAAGTTCAAGGCGTGTTCTCCCTAAAACCAACAGTCCTCTATCTGGACGAGAACGGCAAATACAAAGCACACATGCCAGAACCAATAAGCATAACCGTGAAAGAGTTGGGAATCAAAGGCTGGCTCAAAGGAGAAAGATAACGGCCAAACCAGTTCTGCAGAAATCACGTAGCGTGCGCTCCCAACCAACGATCCACGGCAGTGACTCATTCGTGTTTGTTGAAGTAGACCACACATATGGCTATGTCCTTCATGTTTACGACGCCGTCGTCATTCACGTCCACGTTAGGGTTCCACTTTGGCGAAGTTGGCTTGCTGTTGAACTGTGCGATCATGAGCGCGATATCTCGCATGTTCACGGTTCCATCGTAGATGCCTTGCGTCGGACCTGAAATGTCACCTGGGACCCCAACATGAACCGGGGTTGTGCAAGTGTAGTTGTTGTCTGCAATGTCTATCTCACCTTGCAGTGGCTCGGCATAAACGTTTACAGTGTAGTTGCCGAAGGCAAATCCCGCGGTGTTCCAAGTGAAATTCAATATGACTGAATCTCTGCCTGTCACAGTGATGTTCGTGGCAGAACCAATCAAGCTGCCGTTTGAGTACGTGAGCACGCTGAAGGTTTCAGTGGTCGTAGCATAGTTCATAATGAAAGCGCTGAGACTTACGGCTAGGTCCTTTCCTGCGATCGTTCTCAACGGAAATACCGGACTGTTCAGCGTCTCAGAGTATACTCTTCCAACGTAAGCTATTCCAATGTCGGTTGAGCTCCACGGGTAGGGTTTCATCAACGGATAATCGGCTTTGCCACTCCAATCAATGCTCTGAGGAGTATCGCCCAGTCCATCGCTTCCAGTTTCGTTTTGATATTGACCCTTGTAACAGTCAAGACCTGAATAATCACTCCAGTAGTTGCCACCAGAAGGATAGCCGTCATCCCACGTGCTCGATTCGTCGACTCCGCCGCCGGGGCTTACGTTACCCACGAAGTTGTTGTGGTGAATAGAATTGCCGACCGACAGGTAGAACCACACTGGGTATCCGCAGCCCGTGAAGTTGTTACCCATAACGATATTGTAGTTCGAGGAGTAGCCAACTTCGAGGCCAGTGTCATAGTCAATTACATCATTTTCCATTATGGTGTTGTTTGAAGAATTCTCGAGGTCTAAGCCGATGTCAAAGTCCCAATTCAGAGGGCTCTCGTCGATAATTCTGTTTCCTGAAACCTGGTTGTTTGAAGAAAATAGTAGTCGATACCATTGTGCAGATTCCCAGTGATTTGGTTTTCGATTATTCGGTTGAAGTCTGAGAATTGAAGGCGTATCCCATCGTAATTGCCTGAGACGGCATTCTGCGTTATTGTCGAATTCTGGACACCCACCAGGAGTATCCCATTCGTATTGTTCGTCAGCACGAGACTTTGGACGGTCATGTTGGTGCACTGCACAAGAACAACGCAACCAGCGTCTGAAGGAACGGTTCCGTCGGTCATGTTTGTCCAATAGTAGACTGGTTTCCCGTTAACAGTGTTTGATGCATCAATATCGTTGATAAAATCTGAAACCGCCATTCCATCGACAAAGAGATTTAGACCGTTATTGTTCAAGAGATTGCTTCTCATGAAATTGTTTGGAGAACGATCAATCAAGAGGCCATGATTGACGTTGTCCGTGACGTTATTTTCAGAGACAGTGTTTCCTGTACAATTATAGAGTGCCAGTCCGTCGCTATTGTTGGTTAGCGCATTAAAGCTGACGTCGGATTCGTTCGTGTTGACCATCACGATCCCGTGTCGGTTCTTGCTCAGGTTCAGGTTCCTAGCGGTTACGTTAACGCAGTCTATGAGATGGACGTATCCAGCGTCTTGTGGGATAATTTGGTCTGATTTGTTGACTAAGAAGTACATTGGCTTTCCGTCAATCGTGTTTGAAGCGTCAACATCCTCATAGAGCGCTGGTTCGGCTCCGAAACTCAGGGAGTTGCCGCTCATTCGATTGTTTCGAAATGTGTCATTTGAACCTGCATCGAGAGATATGCCATTCAAGTTTGATATTATGTCATTGTTAATCACTGTGTTGTTGAAATTTAGTGAGCCCGCTGGGAAACTGATGCCCCCTGTGTTGCTCATGATCATGTTGTCGGAAAGTCTATTGCGGTAAGAGTCTATCACGGTGATGCCTTGCCCAGTGTTCTCGGTTATGTTGTTGTTTGACACGAGATTGTCGTGCGAAAATCGGTAGATGAAGATGCCATTGTAGTTTTTGGTAATGTTGTTATCGAGCAGACTGTAGTTTTGGGTCGATAGAGACAGAACTAGGCCAGTCCCAGTATTCATAGCGATATTGTTTGAAGATACCGTGCTGAGGAGAGAGGATTCCCAGATGTATATACCATTTCATATTCTCAGTAACGTTGTTTTGGCCTATCGAAATATTGCCGTATCGATATGATAAACAAAGATTCCATAGGCTGATTCAGTGAAATTTGATTGCCCTGAACCGTAAGGTCAAAAGTTATTGCGAAATCTGAATCCCTTCATCATTCTCTTTTATGATGTTCCCTGTTATTGCTAGCACGTGCGTGTTAGAGCGCATATATCCCATAATAGAAAGTCTGATCGTGGTATTTTTGAGCGTGATATTGTTTCTTCCCGAAACATTCACCCCATTTGAATACTGTGTACCATTCCCCTGAAGCGTGAAGCCGTTCCCGTCTAGAGTCATATTGTCTCGTTCGATGATGATTCCATCAGATTCAAAATAAATGTTGTCCGTCAGAGTGTAAATGTCGCCATTGCGTTCGATCGCAGCACTTGGTGGGTCTATCGAGCCATCAGCTCTAATGTATATGGTGCCAATTCCTTTGACCGGGTAGATCGAAAGCACAGAAACCCAAACAGTTGTCAAGATTGTCAGAATCAAAAACAAGGCAACTGTTCTCTTCACTCTTTTCCCCTAACCTACTACTGTCGTTGAGCTTCTTAGACCTTTCGCGCGATTCGTCAGCGCAGTCGTTGATAGTGGTGCTGAAGCACATCTTCCTACACCCAATGGCATGGAGTTGATTTGTTGGCCAAAAGAAGGCTGAACCAATCCCGATGTGCTCAGAAAACGCGCGCGTTCCTTGATGGCATCAGTTTTTATGAGCAGCAGGCGAACTATCGTTGATGTCGGGCAAAGCATTTTTCATCGATCGTTACATGAAACTGGGCTGGGAGTACAGCAAACCCCAGTTGAAACAAGCTATCAGAATCAACTCCGCAAACGTTAAACCTGAAAAGACTCTGGAAAGACTGCGAAACCTGGGGTTGAAACTCGAAAAAACCTCGTTTCTCGAAAACGGTTACTGGGTAGAAGAAGCAAAATTCTCAGTCGGCGCCACCTCGGAATACCTTCTGGGACTCTATTCAATTCAGGAAACGGCCGCCCAGATTCCAGCCACGCTCTTCACGGATGTAGAGTCCAAATCAGTTCTCGACGCCTGCGCAGCTCCAGGAGGAAAGACAACTCAGCTAGCGGATCTGATGCACAACACCGGCATGATAGTTGCTCTGGACGTTGACAAGCGAAGACTAGCCGCTACAGCGAATCACTTGGAAAGATGTCGAGTGAAGAACACTGCACTTTACGAGTTGGACGCAAGAGAAGTCTCTCGTCTCAACATGAATTTCAATCGAATCCTTCTTGACATGCCCTGCTCAGGCAACTTCGCATCGGATAAGGAATGGTTCAAGAGAAGAACCATCAAAGACGTGCAGAGAAATGCAAGGTTGCAAAGAGAAATACTCGCAGAAACGGTCAAGACCCTCGATGATCATGGAGAAATCGTCTACTCAACCTGCTCTCTGGAACCTGAGGAAAACGAGCTGAACATCGACTGGGCCATAAGAAACCTGAACCTCAGGGTTGAGAAGATCGACTGCTATGGACAAGAAGGACTCACAAACGTCTTCGGCAAAACGCTGGATGCTTCTCTGAGCAATTGTAGGAGAATCTGGCCTGGGCAAACGCAAGGCTTCTTCGTGTGCAAACTGAAAAAAGGAGAGTCCGCATGATCAAAGAGATCAACGATTTCGCAAGTCTCTTCGGTTCCAGCCTCAACCTAGACGAAGAACTAACGGTAAGAAAGCAAAACCGAGTCTTCCTCATCAACGACGTCTTGAAAAAGACGGCGCCCAAGGACTTTTTCTACGCTGGCACGTACATGGGAAGAATCGTCAAAGGCAAACTTTTCCCAGGCTTTGAATTACTGATGATGATTGCAAGGAAAAAAGCCAATGAAATCATCGTAGACAAGAAAACGGAGTGGCTTTTCATCTGTGGACGAGATGTCTTCAAACAGGGAATAATGAAGACCATCGGATCGGGTCGCAAGGGTGAACATGTTCTGGTTCTCAACGATCACGGTGAGTGTCTGGGTTACGGCAGAATACTGTGCGATCTTGAGAAGACAAAAAGCGGGCTTGCCGTGAAAAACATGCTGGATATAGGAGACTTTCTGAGAAGAGAGAAACAAACGTAAAGTCTTCTAGCGCTTTATTTCGTCAACCACTTTCTTAATTGGTACAATGCGCTGTTCTCTCTTGGACAGGTCACGTAAAACAACGGAGTCTTCCTTGAGCTCCCTCTCTCCCACGATTATCGCATAGCTAATCTTTCTCCTGTCCGCATCTTCCAGAGCCTTCGTCATCTTTCGACCCATGACTTCCACTTCAACCATCATATCTGCGTCTCTGAGCATCCGGGCGATCTTCAGAGCTTCAACCCTCAACTCCTCTTTAACGGGTACAACGATGATAGTGCTTCCTTTCTTGGCTTTGAAGCCGATTTTCTGAGCCTGCACCGCAAGGGCTATACGGTCTAATCCATGCGCAACTCCAACCGCAGGAGTGGGTTCGCCTCCGAACAACTCAATCAGCCTGTCGTATCTTCCACCGCCTCCCAGCGCAACGTCCATTTCGGGCACGAAAATCTCAAAAACCATCCCCGTGTAATACTCAAGTCCTCTGGCGAAACCCGCGTCAACCGTCAGGTCAATATTGCTACCCGCTCTTGGTGACAAGTTCCAGAATTGCGTTCAGGTTTTCCACTGCTGCAACAGACTTTTCGTAGTCTTTCACAAGTTCCCCAATTCTACTCACTACATCGACGACGTCCTTGCTTCTGCACTCCACAAGTTCACGGATGATGCTGATGCACTTCCCTGACGCTCCAAGGTTTTCAACAAGCTTCAACGCATCATCATACTGTTTCTTGTCCATCAACTGCATCACAGCGTTCTGATCTTTTTCAGCCACTTTCTCTTGACCCAGCATCCCCCTCAGAACACCGACATGACCGACTTTCATCGTGACCTTCTTCAACCCTGCCTTCTGGAACAGGCTGTCCGTCAACATGAGAATTTCAGCGTCTGCTTCCGGCCTGACCGTTCCCACCAGTTCAAAGTCTGACTGCCAAAACTCTCTGTACCGTCCTCGCTGGGGCTCATCATACCTGTACGCACTGCCCATGCAGAAAATTCTGAAGGGCTTAGGCTCATTCCTCAACGCAGTGGTCACAAGCCTCGCAACCGAAGCAGTGAACTCAGGTCGCAGTGCAACGGCTCTTCCGCCGAGATCTTTGAAAACGAACATGCGGGACCTGACTTCATCACCAGCCTTTGCCGCGAGAAGCTCGTATGATTCAACAACCGGAGTCACTATTTCCTTGTAACCATAGAGTCTGGCAACTTTTCTAGCGGCTTCTTCAACGTACATCATCCTTTCCGCGTCTTCAGGAAGCAGATCCCTCATTCCGCGCAGTGTTTTGAATTCAGACATCGCCAAATATCCTTCGCTATTTTAGGGTCAATTCTGAAACCGAATAATAAACTGTTTCGCCTCTGCGATTTATGACCGCCATAACCAGTTCTTTTTTCAGGCTGAGACTCTCCGTCAACGACCTTGTCAAATCCTCAATCGAGATCGGTTTACCCTCCTGAACGCTGATGATCAGGTACTTGGCGGCGTCTTTACTGTAGTCTCCTCGGTCATAAACGCGAAAGTCAACCTTTGAACCAAAGCCTTCCCTCACAACGTAGCCCCGGCTTCTCAGATCACGGTAAACCAGGTATCCCGCCCAAGCATTCTCATTGACACTCTCGTAGCGTTGGACCAGTTTTTGAAAATCGATCGGCTTTCCCTTTTCATCCTCAATTTCCAGCATCTGCTTGTCCAACAAGTACAGCGCCTCATAGAACGTTAGAAGCAGTTCTTTTCGATCGGCAACACCGTATCCGCGTGATGAGAGTTCATCCACGTGCGGCCTGTCGGAGACTCGAACTCCATTTTCAACAAGCAAACCTTTTGCCTTGAGTTCAGGGCTGCTCTGCGTTTTTTCTTTGTTGCTCATCAGATTTCACGGCTGGTATAAGGTTGTTGCTCCTTCTTATTTAGCGATTAGCCTCGCTCTTGCGGAAGAAGTCGGGTTTGAAGATACCTTTCTCGCTGATCACTGCCGTGACGTACTTCAGAGGGGTAATGTCAAAAGCAGGGTTCAGTACGTCAACGTCTTCAACCGTGATGCACTTCGAGCCTATGTGAGTGACTTCTTCGCGCTTTCGCTCCTCAATCTCAACTTCTTTTGAAGTGCGAGTCAGATCAAACGTCGACGTGGGCGCCGCAACGTAGAAAGGAACCTTATGCTCTTTAGCCAAGACCGCTACCGCGTAAGTTCCTATCTTGTTGATCACAGCATCTCTGACTATTCGATCTGCGCCGACCACAACCTTGTTAATCATTTTCCTGTACATCGCGTAACCCACCATGCTATCCGTGATCAGAGTGACCGGAATGCCTTCCTTTTTCATCTCATAAACTGACAGTCTGGCGCCTTGCAGTAGCGGACGAGTCTCGGCTGCTATGACTCTGATGCGTTTGCCTTCCTCCCAAGCTGCGCGCACAACGCCAAGAGCAGTACCATATTCAACTGTAGCCAAGGCTCCAGCATTGCAGTGCGTGAGAACCACGTCCCCGTCCTCTATCAGCTTGGCTCCACACTTGCCGATCGCTCTATTGGCTGCCGCATCTTCATCGGCTATCCTGTTGGCTTCTTCAACGACGAACATCGCCAGCTCCTCACGATTCACTGCCAATCGCCTTGCTTTGCTCATGATTCTGTCCAAAGCCCAGAAAAGGTTGACAGCCGTAGGACGCGTTCGCCTGATAATTTCCGCTGAGCGCTCCAAGTCTCGAAGCAGATCCTCTTTACTTGTTGCTTTCGAGTGGCTGGCCGTCAATGCGAGCGCGTAGGCGGCTGCCGCACCCAACAAAGGGGCTCCCCTAATCTTCATAGTCTTTATTGCCTCAGCCATCTCCTCCGGGCTTTTGACGCTGATGAACACTTCTTTGCCGGGAAGTTTCGTCTGGTCAATCGTCGATACGGTTCCGTCACGCCATTCTATGGTTCGCAAGGCTCCGTCCCCGTAACCCGTTTATGAGTTAACCGTATAAGACTTACTGGATGATGAAAAAGGTTATGAAAAAAGAAGAACTTCGAGCGCTCGTTGAGACTCTGGGACGAAAATACTCTGAAATCTTGGAGATCCGCCTGTCGCGTGGAACAGATGAAGAGCTTTTCAAATGGTTCCTTGCTTCAATGCTTTTTGGAGCACCGATATCAGAAGCCGCCGTTCTCAAGACCTACAAGTGTTTTCAGAAGTACAAGATACTGACTCCGAAGAAAATTCTTCAGACCGGTTGGGATCGACTCGTCAAGGTCTTAGACGAGGGGAGCTACACTCGTTACGATTTCAAGACGGCAGACAAACTTCTACTCGTTTCGCGAAGCCTTCTTGAAAGATATGGAGGAAGCATGAATAAAATTCACAGTCAGGCGTCTGATGCCCGTGATCTGGAAAGAAGGTTGAAAGAGTTGGGCAAAGGAATAGGCGACGTTACTGTGAGCATTTTCCTGAGGGAACTGAGGGACGTTTGGAAGAAAGCCGATCCTTACCCAACGCCGCTCGTCATCAGGGCCGCGGAGCAACTTGGGATTGTTAAGATGAATGCGTCTCCTGAAGAGGTTCTAGAACGGTTGAAGGACTTTTGGCGGAGGAACGCTATAGCCGGGCAATCTTTCGTAAACTTTGAGACTTCTCTCCTGAGGTTGGAGAAGGATTATCTGAGAAAGGGCAGACGCTTTCGTTCTTTGGTCAGTACCGTGTCATTTGATCGTAGGGCGGTTTGACATAAGTTATCATTTCAATCGGACATTCGCCTGAGAGCTTCAGCGTCTTCTTCCACTCTTCACCCACTGCGATGAGGGAGAAGATTCCTGACAATTCTGCCTTGGCTTTTCGCACAAGGCTCACAAGCGCTGCTTGCGTCTCTCCTGACTTGATCATGTCATCCACGATCAGAACGCTGTCGCGTTTCTTTATTACTTCCTTCGGAATGTAGAGCGTGTTCGTTACGCCAGAGCCTTTGAGCAGCACGTAAGTCTCCTCGAGAAACGCTTTGACACCGATTTCTTTGTTTCTCTTGGCAATCACAAGGTTCACTCCAAGAGCGTTTGCGACCATCGTTGCAAGCGGTATACCATCAACAGCCGCCGTCAAGACCTTAGTCACTCTTTTTCCAGCAAAGTTCGCCAGCGCGTGGTTGGCCGCTTGCTGCAATATGTTGAAATCACCGATTATCTCGGTGTTGTCGAAATATCCATCCTCATCAAACTTTATTCTGCTGCGAAGCTCAGTCTCAAGACCGACGAGTTTCGTCAGAACCTTCCATAATTGTCGTGCTCGCGACGTGTTGGGAAGAACGTGTCCCTTGGCATATCTGCTCAGAACCGTCACGGGCAAACCTGTTTTTGAAGCCAATTCGCGGTAAGTGATATTTCGCTTGTACTTTGCGGTTCTAAGCAGTTCGATCGTCATGAGACGAAGTTTCAAATCTTCTGCGTGAGTGCTCATAATTATCGCCCTTATACAGAGATAACTCAAATACTGAGTGTTTACAATGTATTATTTCATAGCAGATTTATAATTTCCGCTTAAGAAATGAGCACGAGTTGAAACAAAGGAAATTTAGATGGGAATTGCGGTGGCGGATTGCCGACTAGGTCACGACGCCCATTCGGTGCAGTTCCTCTCTCAGACTGTCTCTTGTTCTCTTGAGACTCTGTCTCTTTTCCACGTATTCGTCACCGCCAATCTTGCTGGACTTAAAATCCTCGTCCAACTGTACCGTTTGCGCATCTATTTCACTTATTCTGGTCCTCAGTTGATCAACGTATGATACGGCTTTTTCCTCGCCGATCATTTCAGTCGGAGCCGATGCCATCTTGATCACGCCGTCTTCTATGCGCAAGATTCTGTCGGTTCTTCTTGCAACGCTCGGATCATGTGTAACCATTATGATGGTTTTGCCCAGTTCTCTGTTAACTTTCGACAGATAGTCCACGACGATTTTCGCGTTGACCGTGTCTAACTCGCCTGTAGGCTCATCAGCCAAGATAACCGGTGCGTCATTCGCAAGCGCCGCGGCCATGGCCACGCGCTGCTGTTCTCCACCGCTAAGCTCTTCTGGCTTGTGATTGGCACGATCGGATAGACTGACTATTCCAAGAAGCTCTTCCACTCGTTCTTTCCTCTTTCCTCTTGAAACCCCGCGTGCAATCATTGGGAGTTCAATGTTTTCTGTTGAAGTCAGCGTTGGAATCAAGTTTAGTGTTTGGAATATGTGACCCACCGTTTCTCTCCTGTAATCTACGAGCTGTGTTGTGTTCATGCTAGTCAAATCTATGCTTCCTACCCGCACCGTGCCCGCCGTTGCAACATCCAAACCGCCCAATACGTTGAGCAGAGTGGTCTTTCCGCTTCCGCTCGGCCCTATGATGGCGATGAATTCTCCGGCGTTGACGTCCATGTTCAACCCTCTCAGAGCCTGCACCTCAATCTTGCCGAGCCGGTATGCCTTGACCAGATTGTTGACTCTCACGTCTAGACCTTTCATCTAAGTCTAACCATCCTCTCAAGTTTAGTTACGTATCCCTTCGATATGATCAATATTGGTCCTATCGTCGACACGAAGATGAGCGCAACATACGAGATCAACATCAGGATCGCATCCCACTGAAGTATAAACCGATGTTTGACCAAAGCGGAGGTCGCGATGAAACTGTTGGTGGCAGAAATGTTTCCATACGCCGCGATGAACCCCACAGAAATCCCCAAGACTACTGCGAAAGTCACGACCGCAAGGTTTTCCGTTACGAACATTATTACAAGCTGCTTGTACGATAGGCCTTTTACACTCATTATCGTGGCTTCACGGTTTCTCTCCCTCATGCTCACCACGCTGACGAGCGCCGTCCCAACCGATGCGGCTAAGACCGCAAAGACGATGCCCAGTCGCTGAGCATCCAGTGATCCGACCGTGGCAACGTCTGATTGAGAGCGCGTATACTCCTCAGCAAACGAGTCCACTTGACTTGTATTCAAATCAAGACTGCGAATGTTCGTCGCAACTTCTGTGCCGTTGACTCCGGGTTTGAGCTTGAACAGTATCCTTGTGCTGTAAACACTGGCGGAACTGTTGACCTCCTTATAGAATTCTTCGGAAACGAACGACCAGTACAGCGAGAGGGCGCCTTGTTCGTCTCCTGCTTCGGGTCCAAAGTAGCCAACCACAATCATCCTCTTTGAAGTGTCCCCGATGGTTAGCGTGATGGAGTCGCCGACATTGAGATTCAAGAGTTTCGCGACACTTCTTTCCAGGATGATTGCATCTTTTTGAGTCAACAGGCTTTGGAAGGCATCTTCGACATTCTTTCCGGTGAACATGTCGCTTTCATAGTATGCGGCTCTGAGCCATGATTCAGGCTCGACTGCTTTCATGTTTACTGCTATGTAGTTGGCGCCAGTTGACGTGCTACTGAGAGAGTATTCTATCGTGGAGTTCTCCACGCTTGCAGAGAGGTTTGCGAGTATCACAGAAGAGATGTTTGTTGCCTCACTTGGAGTGTTGACGTAGACACTGAGGTCCGCGCCTACCTGCGTGTAGATTGTTCTGGTGGTGAAGTCTTGTTGGCTGGCCAGCTGGATGGTGACTTGGGCGCCGTAGCTTATTATCAATGCTATCAGGAAGGCGATTGCGGCTGAGCGTGCGGGGTTTCTCCTCACGTTTTTGGTTGCTAACGCGCCTAGATCACCCAGGAACCTCGCTGCTCGTGTCGTGAGTTCTTGAAACTTGAGTGAGCCCTGAATGAACAGTTTTGTGCTTCCCCAGAAGAAGAGCAAAGGGCCGACGTAGGTTAGAACGTAGTCAACCCCAACTGCGAGCATGATGAAAATCGCAAAAATAAAGTTCTGTCCTGCCATGCTGATCCTGGTCAGTAGGACTGTCACATTCACGCCGAAAACGAAGATGATCAGCTTATACGTTCCGAGGATGAACGCGACCCAGGGCCACCTTTTCTTGTACGATTTCGTTTCCTGAGCAGGAAGATACTCCCGGAGTGCGTCCACTGTGGAAAGTCGGGAGGCTCTCTTGGCAGAGCTGTACGTTGAAAGTAGGGCAATGATGACTCCGAAAATGATGGTCGAGACAAGGGTGTAGGGGCTGATCACCATCGGATTGAACAGCATTTCAGTACTGAGTTGAGAGAAGATTGGGTTCAGCAGAAAGCCTGCTAGGACGCCGAGCGATCCTCCCAGCAGTCCCAACATTATGGTTTCGATCAAGAATATTCTCCGAATCTGTCCTCCGGAGAAGCCCTTCGTGGACAGGAGCCCTATTTCTCGTCTGCGAAGGCTGAAGGATACGTCTGAGACCGTGGTTCCCATGTACCAGGCCATGAAGAATATCGGGATAGAAAGAAGCGTGAACGTGAACTGGATTACTAACGACTTGAATCGAAAACTGCTGACAACCATTTCTAGGTTGTTTTGAAAATAGTAACCTGCCGTGGTTCTGGTCTGGATTTGAGCCTGCAAGGCTCTGATGTTGTTGATTGATGTGTCAATGTCCCATGGACTTATCAGGGCATTTCGGTCCAGATATATCAGGAGGTTTGTTCCAATCGATCCGCCAGACGGGTTGAGGTTCCATTGCGTCTCAATCAGTCTCTGCATGGTCTTTTCCCAATCAACGATGAGAGTGTCGATTCCTCTTTGTCCATAGGACGGTTCATTCACAACCACAACTTGGTAGTAGGGAATGGAATAGTCTCCTAGGGCAATCGCCTTTGATTTGTCATCAAGTTGGGCGAAGCCTTTCACTGTCAGATTCAAGGAAACAAATACTGGTGAACCTTCGGACGTGTAGATTGAAATGTTAATGGGGATAACGTCTCCAACCGCAAATCTCTGCGCCAAACCTGAATCTTTGAGAACGTAGGTTTCGTTTTCGCCTATTTCTTCAGGCCGATCAAGCCAGCCATCATAAACGCGTGAATGATTCTGAATCCCAACTATTGTCGTAAAGTCAGAGAATGTGCCGTTTACTCCGAAGCCTGTCAGTCCTTCAAACGCGGAGATGACCTCTGCTCCTGCAACTCCTGACAGCCCTGCCACGTCTTTGGAAGCATTCAGTATGTCCTCAGGACGTTTGTCAGATTTGCCTGCAATCATGTCAACGTAGACGTGGCTTAGGTCTTGTTCCAGAGCTTGCTTTGCTGTCACGTTTGCTTTGATGTCGATACCCGCGAAAAACGTGGATGCCAGCGTTATGCCAATCAACAGTGCAAGGAACAGTTTCCATGAGCGAAAAACATGCGTTACGGCATACAGCACTGGCACGTTCGAATCATGTGCTATTCTTTCGTGAGGGCTTTTAAGTCTAATGTTTAGAACACTTGACAGAGCGGGTTAGGGGTCTACTATTTGTCTAGGAAACAGTAGCGCGCGCTGATGGCGGATCCGCTGGGATTTGAACCCAGGACTTTCGGCTTTCTTCAGCACGACGCGTTAGAAGGCCGACGCGCTTTATGGCTTAACCTGTATCCATGCTGCGCTACGGATCCATTTTTGCGCAATTAAAGAGGAAGAGCTAGGCTGATATATTTTATTCTATGAAAATCGCCGGCCGATAGGGTCTTGCAAGCTGCGCCCTTGATTTCGGATCGTACCGCTCTGTTTCTTCCTCACCGTAGACGTCGACCTTTGCTTTCAGCTCTCTCTCCAAGAACCTCTTGGCCTCGTTCAAAGCTTGAATCTCGTCGATTGACTTGATCTGCAGCAGTTGCTTCTTCCTTTCCTCCGACATACGGTTCAGGTCATCCACTGTTTGACCGATGAACTTGGCCGCTTTGTCAGCTTTCGCCCTCAGCTCTGGTTTTGCCATCAAGTTCTTCATCACGTCTTTCTGAGCTACCTTGCCAGCGACCGCTTTTTCAAGCGTGCTCATCCATGCTTTCCATTTCCACGGTGCAGCGGCATAGAAACACACTCTCTTCGGAGTGGTGCCCGTTGCTTTCAGTATGTTTTGCGTGTCCTCCAGCACGTTCATGATCAACGTTTCGTTCTCTTCGGCACTGATATCCGTCTTTGATGCGTTCGGCGAAGGCCAGGAAGCCAATGAAACAAACCCTTTTCCGCCCATCATTTCCCAAAGTTCTTCACAAACGTGAGGAGCGACTGGCGCCAGCATTCTCACTTGCGCCTCCACCACCTCTCTAGCCACGTAGTCGACAGCAGGTTTTCTTTTTTCACTCTTTTCGGTCGTCCGTCTCTGATACCACTGAAAATCCTGGTCCAGCTCGTACATGATCGTGTGCACCGCCTTGCGCACGGCCAACTTTTCCATCGCTTCGGTCGCTTTTCTGATGTGTTCCTGCAGTCGGCTGAGCATCCACTTGTCTATAGCGGTCAAAGATTCCTTTCGAATCTTGACGCTACGCGTCTTGGTCTGTTCAGACACGAATTTGTAGAGACGTTCCAGTCTGTCCCGCATCGTTTTGGCAATCGCGGGGCTGAAATCCGCATCTTGCAGCAGTTCAGCCGCTGACATGACGCTCAGTCTGACGGGATCCGCGCCAAACTTTGCCAAGGCTTCCCTGAGCGGAATGATGTTTCCGAAAGATTTGCTCATCTTTGCCCCTTCCATCATAACGCTTCCGTTCGTCGCTATCTGTCGGGGCCACAGGCTCTCAGGGAAAATGGCCGTATGGTTGAATATCATAAAAGTCAAGTGGTTCGGAACCAAGTCACGTCCGGAATGGCGACTGTCCAACGGGTAAAAGTACATGAACTCCTTGCGCATCCGCTCCAGAGTCTCAGCGTCCAGTTTGGTCTTTTTCGCCAGCTCTTCAGGCTCGCCGATCCCCAGGAAGACGTAGTCGAAAACTTCATCCGTGAGCTGATCAGGCTTGATCTTGTACTCCTTGATGCTCCTGACCATCGTGTAGTACGCCATGTAGATGGTCGAATCAGACAGTGACTCGATTATCCAAGCCTTGTCCCACGGAAGTCTCGTGCCCATCCCAGATTTTCGTGCGCAGGCTTTCTCGTGCAACCAGTCGATCACGTTGTTGAATTCTTGGCGGAGCTCCTCCGGCAGAATCTCCATCTCGTCGAGGTTCTTGTGTGCCAAGACTTTCCACTCTGGTTTTCCGTAGTCGATGAACCATTGGTCTTCGAAGATCTTGACGATGCACTCAGTTTTGCAGCGGCAGAAGACGGGTCTGTTGAGCAGTTCGTACATCGTTGTGGCTTTGCCTTCCCTAATCAGGTCTTGCTTAACCTTGTCTTTTGCTTCATCCACTGATACACCCAGAGTATTTGCCCGTGTTCTGTTTCATCCTGCCGTTATGAAATTCGTGTCTGTACAGTTCCTTTGTGGCTGCTTCCAGTTTCGGATCAGTCTGGTCTTGAATGTTCATCTTCTTGACCACGTCCGCGGCTGGAATTCCTGAATAGCCCGACACGTCAATCAGAGAGATTGGATTGACCGAATCCATGATTTCAGGCTTGACGCCGTACCGTGTTAACTGTGAACGTGTTTTCTTCAGGTTTTCGAGCGCGACAAAATCGTAGGGCGCGTGTGCTGGAACGGACATCACAACACCCGTCGCATTCTTCGGATCGACGAAGTCAGCTGGCAGTATCGGTATCTTGGCTCCCGTTGCCGGGTTCTCAACGTATTTTCCGATCAGCTCCTTTCCTTCGAAAGTCGCAAGGATCTTGACCTTGTGGTTGAGGTAGGTCAGCTTCTGAGCGCCTTCTTGACTGACTATCCATTGTTCGCCATCAACGTCTGCCTTAACGTATTTGGTCTTCGGGTTCAGCCAGATGTTTGTGACTCCGAAAACTGTTTCAGGACGGAGCGTACCTGTTGGAAAAACAATTCCGTCTTGCATGAACTTCAACAAGGTAAATTCGCCGATTTCCGGTTCAACGTCGCCGACCGTGTCATGCTGACCCACAGGGTTTCCGTCTTTCGGACACCAACCAACGGGGTGGCTTCCTCGGCTGATGTAGCCCTTCTGCCGAAGCTTCTGGAACTGCCACTCAATAAAACGATTGTAGTGTGGATCTATCGTCGTGAATTCGCGTCTCCAGTCTATCGAGTAGCCTATCTCCTTCATGCCGCTCTTGATCTCTCTGTGGAAATAGCGCGCCATCGCCATCGGGTCAGCAAGGGTCTTCAGGTTTTCTTTAGGGATCTTGTAGACGTTGACAAAGTCGGAGATGAGTCCAGTGTCGTTATCCTGAAGCCGCTTGGCCATGGCCAAAACAGGAGTGCCAGTGTAGTGAAACGCCATTGGCAACAGTACATTGTAGCCGCGCATCCTCTTGTAACGCGCGTGCACGTCCGCGAGCGTGTAGGTCCTGCCGTGACCGATGTGCTGTGGACTGTTGGGGTACGGGTAGGCCACGGTTATGAAACATTTAGGCTTCTTCGGGTCCGGGTCAGCTTCGAAAATCTTGGCGCTTTCCCATTTCTTCTGCCATTTCTCTTCGATTTGCCTGAAAAATTCCATAAAACTGTCTGTTTCGGGTTCAGGGATATTAAAGGTTTCGTTATCAGGAACAGAGAACTCTATTCCTCACATCAGACACCGCACAACAAGTGTGCAAACTCGCATTAATGTCTTTCTACTTCAAATGAACGAGTCATTTCACCGACTCGTCTGCCTGCATTATGCCGAACAAATTTCCCTCGGTGTCTTTGCAGTAGGCAAAGTAGCCTACACCCGGTATAGTCCTCTTCTCAGAAACCCGTTTTCCCCCAGCTTTCTCGATCTTCTTGATGAATTCGTCCACTGAGGGAACGTCTATGGTGTTGATGGTGGTTGATTTTCTCATCCTCTCCATTATTGCTCCGTCTATACCCGGTTGCTTTTCATCGCCCGTTGACACAAGCCAGTACTCGGCTGGTCCTTCCCATTTCTTGATTTTCCAGCCGAAGACTTTCTCGTAGAACTCCACGGCCCGTTTTGGGTCATCCGCGCTAATCTCAAAATGTATAACTCTCGGCATGCTGACTCCTCCACATCCTCATCCTAAACTACTAATATAAAGCCGTTCAGGTCAACAATTCAATCAGTTGTATAGCATCGGCCGTCGGTTCTCCGGAATAGTATTTGCTGAAGTAGCCAAACACCTCGTCCACTTCTTTGAGAAACCCTTTGATTTTCTCTCCCCATCTCTTTGTCTCGTCGGTTTTGTCAACCTCAACCTTTCCAAGAGTGCCGTTAACTTTTTTTCGATCTCCCTCCCACCTGACGTAAGCGAAGTCAGCGGTCATCTCGTTGATTTCAGGCATGAAAGGGCTCGCAACAATGGCTAAGGCGACGTGATTTTCTCTCAACAGAGCGAAAAAACTTGAATTCAGTAGTTGAGCATTTCTTACTTCCACGGCGTACCGATGCTTCTTTGGCAACTTGGGCAAGAAATCCTTCAGGAGAACGGCCTGCTTGCTCCCAAACATGGAGGGAAACTGAAGTAAGAGTGGCCCGAGCTTTTCCTCAAGCGCAGAGATTCTTTCAATGAAGAACTGCAACTCCTGTTCACAGTCTCTTAGCATTTTCTGATGAGTGATGACTTGTGGAAACTTGGCCGAAAACAGAAACTCGGAAGGCGTTTGTTCTTTCCATTTTTCTAAAACGCTTTTGTTCGGAACTCTGTAGAAGGTGTTGTCAACTTCAACGGTGTGGAAGTGTTTCGAGTATTCTGTCAAGAACTCCGTTGATTTCAGTCCTTTCGGATAGAAGTTGCCGACCCAGAAGTTGTAGCTCCAGCCCATGGTTCCGATGTGAACTCTGTCCATGTCAGTCTCTCACCTTCAGGAGAACCCAGTCTTTCTCTCCTGCTTTCTTGAACTTTGCGAGGACGTATCTTCCTTGAAGTCTTCTTCCCTTCAACGTGAACTCGACCATGTCTTCTTTCCAGACTTTCGCTTCAAAAATCCCTTCATCCCATATTTTCACCGTTCCGGCCCCATACTGGCCTTCAGGGATCGCACCCTCAAAACCAGCGTACTCTATCGGATGATCTTCTGTCTGAACAGCTAACCTTCTTTCGCCCGTCTTCTCAGGAATGCCCTTTGGGACAGCCCAGCTTTTCAGTACGCCTTCCTTCTCCAGACGAAGGTCGTAATGAAGTCTTCTGGCATGATGCTCCTGCACGACAAAGATTTGTTCATCAGTCTTCTTCTCGCCACCAGTGGGCTCGGGCGTAACGTTAAAGTCGCGTTTTCCAGCGTACTCCTGGAGGCTGCTCGTTCTTATCTGGTCAATAGTGCATTCGACAGGCTTTTTGTCAGTTCTCAGAGACCGAAACCTCGGCATCCGCAGTCTGTAGTCCTTTGTGACAGCTTGATAAACGATTTCGCAGACCAATTCGGGTTTAAGCCACGTAATCCCTTCGGGAACGTCGACTTCTTCCAACGTTCTCTCAGTCGTCTGCAAACCCTTGAAAAGCCGCATCAACTCTGCTAGTGTGCTTTCGGAAAAGCCTGTTCCCACTTTGCCAACATACACGGGCTTGTCCTTTTCGTACAGTCCAAGTATCAAAGCGCCGAACGCTTCCTTTCTGGCTCCTCCCCCGGTGGTGTATCCAAAAATGACGCATTCGCAGGAGTGCAGTTTCTTTATTTTGAGCCAGTTCTCGCTTCGCACTCCAGGCAGATATCGGCTGTCTCTTCTTCTTCGCCATTATGCCTTCCACTCCTTTTTTTATGGCTTCTTGATAGTACGTTTCTCCTTCCTCTTCGACGTACATTGATAGAACGACATGTTTGCCTTCCTTCAAAGTCTGGCTAAGAATGTTCTTTCGTTCGGTCAGTGGAAGGTCGATGAGTGGTTTGTCATCTTTTTCGAGTATGTCAAAAACAATGTACGTGACAGGAGATTCTCCTGCCGCGTGTTCGATTTCGCGCGTCGAAGTCAGCTTGCTTCTTTCCAACAACGTTTGAAAGTCTGCCTTTCCTTCCTTCATCACGACTATTTCGCCGTCTAGCACGACGTTCTTGACAAGATTTGTGAGTTCTTCGAGTTCAGGGAAGTTGTCTTTCAACTCTTTGTCGTTTCTGCTTCTGATCGTCAATTTGTCGCTGACGTAGCTTATCGCTCTGATGCCGTCCCATTTGACCTCGAAAATCCAGTCTTTAGAGGTGAAGGGGGCTTGTGCGGATTGGGCTAGCATCGGCTTGTAATGCTTGTTCATTTCTTCTTCAGCTGTTTAAGCGTCTCTTGCAGCGCAACCATGAGTTCCTTAGCTTCTTCTTTCACCGGTTTTTCAACGGTAATGGTTTCGCCTTTCGTCTTCTTTTCGAGAAGCTCATCGATCTTCTGTTTGAACGTGTCCTTGTACTCCGTTATGTCGAATTCTCCTGAAAGGTCAGTGATAATCTTCTTCGCCAGATCCAACTCTTCCTTCTTCGGCTCTTTAAGTTCCTTGATCTCTTCAAGCCTGTTGGGATCAGAGACTTCGTACGCGTAACGAAGAGTGGTCAGTACTAGGGCTCCTTTGTAAGGATGTACGAGAATCGGATATTCCTTCGTTCTCAGGGTTATTCTTCCGACGCCGGCCTTGCCCATTTTCTCGAGGGCGGTGAGGAGCAGGCTGTACGCATCACTGTTGTTGTCAGGAGTCAAAATGTAAGACCTGTCGAAATAGACAGGGTCTATTGACAGGTAGTCGATGAACTTGTCTATGCGGATTCTCTGATCGGACTCTGGTCTGGCTGCCTTCAGCTCTTCGTCTGTGAAAACGACAAACTCGCCTTTTCTCACTTCGTACCCTTTTTCAACATCTTGCCAAGGAACAACCTTGTCTTCTTTTATGCAGACTTTCTGATATTTCAACGGCGACCCATCTGTCTTGTGTAGGAATCTGAACGTGACGCTCTTGTCAAAAATCATCGTGCGAAGCCTAACTGGCACGTTGACCAGTCCTATCGTGATCGTGCCACTCCAGACCGATCCCTTGCGGGCTCGTGATTTTCCTTCTTCAACCATCATCAAACATCTCCAAGTTTCTGTTTGTCCTCAAACAATCCTCGCCAAGGATTGTCTGCGATCTTGACGACGCTAAATAGATTGAGGGTCTCTGGGTTTAATCCTTTCTTAACATCACTCCAAGCCAGCGGCGTTGACACAGTAGCTTGTGCTGTGGCTCGAAGGCTGTAGGGGCAAACCATCGTTCTTCCATGCGAATTCTGCACGTAATCTATGTAGATTTTGCCCGGCGTCTCTGATTTGGCACGTTCTGTTACCACTTTGTCCGTTTGTTTCTTCAGGGATTCTCCGATTTTTTGAACGAATCGTCTGGTCTGCTCGAAGGTGTGCCCTTCTTCTGCGGCTATGAGAACATGGAACCCCTTTTTGCCCGAGGTCTTAACGTATGACTTGAGACCGAGAGCATCCAGCTTTTCCTTGAGCAGATTGGCAACCTCAATTGCGTCGTCGTGACCTGCTGGAGATTTTGGGTCTAGGTCAAAAACGACGAGATCTGGGTTTTCAAACGCGTTCGTCTTTGAGAGTGTCATGTGGATTTCCAAAGCTGCTAGATTCGCCAGCCAGATCAGAGTGTCAAGATTGTTGCAGACTACGTAGTTCAATTCGCGTTCTGCAATCCTCGAATAACTTCTGAAGGTTTCAACCCAACTCGGTGTTCCCAGTGGCGCATCTTTTTCGTAGAACCCTTCTTCTTGAACGCCATTTGGGTATCTGGTCAAAACGAGTGGTCGATCAACGAGTAAGTCGAGCATTTTGGGCGCTATCTTGATGTAGTATTCAATCACTTGTCTTTTGGTTATTTTGAGCTCCGGATAAAGGATTTTGTCAAGATTCGTGAACTCAACTTTCGTGAGTCTTTCTGACATAGGAGCATGGTCCTCATCGTTTCTACTTGAGCAACTCTTGAAGGTTCAATCTAGAGAAGTCTTCGATCTGTGAGTCAGCTTTTGAGAGATCCTGGTTTCCGCTGCTCGGGTTGATGTAGCCTAAACACTTCATATTAGCTTTTTTTGCTGCTTTCACGCCAAGTTCGGAGTCTTCGATCACCAAGCATTCCTCGGGCTTCACTTTGAGTCGCCGTGCAGATATGAGGAATATTTCAGGGTCAGGTTTGCTGCGCGTTATGTCTTCAGCCCCTACGACTGAGTCGAAGAAGTCAGCAATCTCGAGCTTCTTCAGGACGTATTCTATCATTCTCCTGTGAGAGCTCGAAGCGATTGCCAGCTTTTTCTTCATTTTCTTGAGTTTGAACAGTAAGTCGACGACTCCTTTTGTCGGCTGGACACCTTCCTCTAACAGTTTGAACAGAACTTTTTCTTTCTCGTCGAACATCTTGTCAAAAGTCGTGTTGAGACCGTATTTTTTTATGAGCTCCGTAAACATGACTTTGGCAGTGGTGCCCGTGTATTCATGAAGTTCATCTTCGGATATTCTTATTCCGTATTTTGACATGGTCTGCATTTCTGCTTCTATGTGTATGCGTTCAGTTTCTGCGACCACTCCGTCCATGTCGAAAATGACGGCTTTGATCATCAATTCTCAGGCTCACGTTTGCTCGAATATCCAAGCTGCTCTGTTGAGAACGTCTCTTACTGGCAGCTTCTGTGGGCAAAGCTCTTCACATTTTCCGCATCTGGCGCATCTCTTGGCTTGGCTTTCCGGCGTGATTTGCTCCCAATATTTTTTCTTGATTTCATCATTTTTGTCCTTCATGAAGTATTCGTTGTAGAGTGAGATTATTGTCGGTACGTTGACCCCTTGAGGGCATGGTTGGCAGTATCTGCAGCCTGTGCATCCTACGTAGCCGTATTGTTTGTACTGTTTTTCCACCCGGCTGATGAGTCGAAGTTCCTTCTTCGATAAACTGCCAGGTCCCGAGCGACTCGCGCTCTTCACATTCTCTATCACTTGTTCGATTGTGCTCATGCCGCTGAGTGCAACTGAGACTTCGGGCTGATTCCAAACCCACTGTAACGCCCACTCGGCAGGTGATCTCTTCTTTTCTGCTTTATCCCAAAGGGCGCTTATCTGATCCGGCGGTCTCACGCCCAATCTTCCGCCGGCGATCGGTTCCATGACGACGACCGCGAGTCCCTTTGACGCGGCATACTTTAGTCCTCGTGTTCCAGCTTGATAGTGGGCATCGACGTAGTTGTACTGGATCTGACATAGAGTCCAATCATCAGAGCTGTCTATGATCTTCTTGAACACTGGATATTCATCATGAAAGCTGAATCCCGTGTACTTGATCTTTCCTTCATCTTGTTTTCTTGTAAGCCAATCCAGGACTCTCAGTTCACTCAGCTTTGTCCAGCGTTCACCGCCTAGACCGTGAAGAAGATAGAAATCCACATAATTCAGGCCAAGTCTTCCGAGCTGTTCTTCCAGATATTTGTCCATGTCTTCTTGTGACTTGACCAGCCACGTGGGCATCTTGGTTGCGATTCTGACTTTCTTTCTGTAACCATCTTGCAGGGCTTTCCCAACCAGTGTTTCGCTGTTGCCGCGGTGGTACACATAGGCCGTGTCCAAGTAGTTTACTCCATGGTCAATGGCGTACCTTATCATTCGAATGGCTTCGGGCTCATTGATCTTCGCCGCGTCATTTCCGATTATTGGAAGTCGCATCGCTCCAAAGCCCAGAGCTGAAACCTTCCAGTCTAGTTTTCCGAAGTTCCTGTATTTCATGAACCTTCCTCGACCGATTCATTGTGTGAATGAGGTGCGTTGAAACTTACGATTTGATTTGTTTCTTCAGCGTCTCTTCGGCCTTCTTCACAGCTTCTTGCAGCTTCGAAGGTTGGGTGCCGCCGCCTTGCGCAAAGTTGGCGCTGCCGCCCCCTCCTCCACCTATGAGGACCGAAGCTACTCTGACGATTTCACCCGCATTCAAACCCTTCTCTATCGCGATTTTCCCAGCCATCACCATAATCCTCGCGTTCTTCTCATTTGCCCCGAAGAATATTACTGCAACTGCTTCGTCTTTCTTGATGATTTCGTTTGCTGTCTGAACCATTCGTTCAACGTCGGTTGAGTCTTGAAAGTCTCGCAGAACGATTTTCACGCCGTTGACTTCTTCACACTTGCCTGGTGCTTCTACGCCTACTTCTGTGCTTTCTCGTGACGCAAGCTCCTTGATGAACTTTCTTCTTTCGGCGTTTGCTTCTTTCAATTCCTTGACAAGTTTCTCGGCTGTTTGGTCCAGTTTTTCAATGGGGGCTGTCAGCGTTTCAGACACTTTCTTGAGTAACCGTTCATTGATTTGAACTGCCCTCACCGCCGACATTCCGACCGAGTATTCTAATCTTTCAACTCCGTCCTGCACTCTTTCCGAATGAATGATTTTTATGAAACCGATTTCGCCAGTATTCTTCAGATGGGTTCCCGCACACGCCTCAACGTCCCAGTCTCCAGCCCGTACCACGCGTATTTCTTTGCCGGGAACGACTCCACCCTGATATAGCCTATAGCCGTAGCGACTTTCAGCTTCGTTTCTGGGCATCCACGAAACATCGACTGGTATGTTTCTCAAAACAGCCTCATTAGCCAATGTTTCTATCTTCTGCAGTTCTTCCAGTGAGAGTCTTCTGTAATGGGAAATGTCCAGTCTTGAACTCTCGACACCTTTCTGGGTTCCGAACTGCCACACGTGTTGTCCGAGCACGCGTTTTGCGGCTCCTCCGATGACATGCGTTGCCGTGTGGTTTTTCATAAGACCGTAACGTTTGTCCCAGTCAATCTTCCCCTTCACGATTTCCCCCTCCTTTGGGACGTCACCCTTGATCTTGTGGACGATTGCAACAGCAACCTTCTGAACATCGATTACCTCGGCTTTTTTGCCTTTGAACGTTATACTCCCACTGTCGGCCGGTTGTCCGCCGCCTTCGGGGAAGAAGCAGGTCCTGTCGAGCACGATGAACTCATTCTCAACCACTTTCAGAACCTTGGCCTCAAATTCCTTCATGTACTGATCCTCATAGTAGAGGGGCTCCGTTGGTGGAAGATTTGCCACGGCTTTTTTGAGCCATTCTTCTGACGTGGCTTCTTGTTCAGCCGGTTTGGTTGCCGACATGTGTCTCTGAGCAATTAGAGTGTAGAAGTTTTCTGGGACGGCAACCTTGAGGTTTTCTTTTTCCGCAGCCTGTCGGACGATTTCTGGAGGAAGCCCATGCGAATCGTAAAGCTCCGTCAAAGTTTCCATGGGCACTTCTTTCTTGCCGTGCGCCTTCAATTCGTCGGAGATGCGTTTTACCATTCCTTCGCCGCGCTTGATCGTTTCTTCAAACTTTTCTTCCTCAACTTTTACCATTTCCGCTATTTCGCCGCGCATGTTCTTCAACTGTGGATAGTCCTTTGACCACAGGTCAACTTGCATGTCCATAATCTCATGAAGCTTGTCCTGTATTCCAAGGATTCTCAGTAATCGGTATACTCTTCGAAAGATGAGTCTTGCCAAGTATCCTTCCTGTATGTTTGACGGGACGACGCCTTCAGAGAGTATGAAACTCAAGCATTTTGTGTGGTCTGCGACTGCAAACGCGTTCTCGATGGGTGTTATGAACTTGTCCAGTTCAGACAATTGAAGTCCGGCCAAATGGGCTTCCTTTTTCCTCGTTTCCATTCTGCTGACCGTCTTATCAAGGTTGACCACCCCAGAGACTCTTGATACTCTAACGAGCAATTCCTTGTCGATTTTGGTGAGTCCAGCCATCTTGAATATTCTGTCCAACAGTTCTCCGTAGATAGCGTGAAAGCCGCTTGGAACTCCTTGTGAGATCCACGTGTAACGGTCTATTCCGTATCCCGTGTCAACGGTGCGGATGGGAAGTTTCACAAACTCGTCGTTGACGATTTTGTACTGCATGAAGACAAGCGTGTCTACTTCTAACCCTCGAATGATTGATTCGACGCAGGGTCCCGCGTTTCCGCCGCCGGCCCACACCGCTTCCTTGTAGGTTATCTCTTCAGGTTTCACGCCCAGATCTTTTGTCACCCATTGATGTTGGAACCTGACGGTTTGGTCCTTCCAGTACACCTCTTTGTCCGGGTAGTTGAACGCGTGTGCGCCGCCCATCTCGAAAAGCGTCAGGTGACGCCCGAAGGTTGGACCAGTGTTGTCGATGTCCACCAGCCTTATGCATGGCTGCGAAATGACAAGTGGGTTGGCAGGCGCTGGAGCAAGTCCATCGGTTACGTATGGTTGGAAGTCGATTATGCTTGCATGAGTAAGGTAGAGGTCTTCTCTCCACCTGGCTACAACGGGGTAAGGTTTAATGCGCGTATGACCATGTCTTTCGAAGAATGAGAGAAAAGATTCCCGCATTTCTGGGAAGCTGTAACTCTTCTTTGTCGGTGGGTCATCAATGAAAGTGTATTCTGCACATCCCTTCGATGATGCTTCTTTGCACGTTTCCTGTTCAGGGTTCAGGGTCCAGAAGTGCGAATTGCATCTTGGACACAGTTTTCTGATGAAACCTGTCTCGTGGAAAAAGGGAAGATCGTACTCTTCTGCAGGAAACTTGTTCAATCCTGTTCGCTCCGATGATTTTGAAATTATGTGTCTCAAAGATTAACAAACCACGGGCATTTAAAGGATTTTGCCGTCGCTTTCCATCCAGTTCTGAGGATACGCGGCTTGGTGGTTTGAGGAAGTGAACTACCTGCTACAATCTGCAGTGGGCTTTTATCCGACTTTGAGCCCGATCAGGAAACCTGCTACGAAACTTCCTGCAAAGGGAATAAGAGAAATGACGCCTACGATCCATGAGAACGCTGAACCGGATAGGCCCACTAGGCCCGAAAGCGCGCTCCATAACGAGGCGTAGTTTATGTTGATTATCCCTTGCGTGCTGAGATAGATCAGCAGGATTATGAACATGCCCGTCAGGAAAAGAATCAGTTTGCTCAGCTTCTTCAGAGCAAAACCAACGATGAAGCCTCCGACTCCTCCGACGCCTAATTGAAAAACCAGAGGTGAGATCACTTCACTCAAGGCGAGTCTTCTCTTGTTGCTGGTAATTTGAGCTTGGTTTAAATGTGTTTTGCTGATAAAATAGGATACAAAAACTGTTTCATGGAGGTGAGCGAACATGGATGAGCTGTTGGCTATTTATTTATTGAATCTTGTACTGACTTTGGGCATGTTTGCGGTGCTCATGTTCAGAGCTTGGCTTGAACTGAAAAATTACCGTTTGATGTGGCGAGAGATGGAATGGCAACAAACATACCGCACTATGTCTAGGATACTTAAAGCGGAAAAGGATCTCTTTTCGAAAGTTGAAGGTGGCGACGAACTCTATCAATTGCTTCTAGAAGTCTTCAAGGCCGACGAAAAACACGTTTAGGGAAGATGCCATTGTTCAATCATAGGATCAACTTGATCACGGTGTTTTTCCATTCCATAACGGATAGCAGGCTTGGTCAAATGTCTTTGCGATCTTGATGCGGTGATGTACAATCCTCTTTTCACGTCGCGCTTCAGTCTCACCCTATCCTTTGTGAGCGAATTGTATCTTGAGCCACACTTGTCACACCTGAACCCCTTGTTTGTACCCATCGATTTCAGTCGTCTACCACATTTCAAACATATAGGATTCCTATATACGAACTGGGGCGCAAGCCTTAGTATTCTGAGCTTCTCGAGGTTTATCGTTAAGGGTACATCCCGTGAAGGGGGGCGGACGCCTCCGTAAACTTCGACGTTGTCACCCACCGCCAATTTTCTGACAACATTTCGCAAAGACCCTGTCGGTTCATAGGCTGCACAGTCAACCTCAGACGTTGCATCTCTGATCCGAAAGATCACGTGCCGTCCTCTGATCATTTGCGGGTCTGCTGAAACGGTTCCTCTAGTAACAACAGGATTGTAAGGTCTTATTTCAGACAGTTGCTCCACCTTTTTGAGATGCGCGTCTGTCCCTTGATTCGTGCGAAAAATGACCCATCTTTCGACAGGCTCCAGAGTCCTGACCATGCCAAACGCTCTCTTCACCGTTTCAGCCTTTTCACCTCTTATGCCAAACAAGATAGGGTCTGGTCCTCGAGGCGTGATTATGATCCGTTTCTTCTCAATGTCCACGTTGTTGAAAGTGTACGGCTTCGTAGCTGCATCCATTCTAAAAACGGATTCTTGGTCGACTCTGCGTTTTGTGCCCCAATTTTCGGGCTTGCGGTAAGCGATGATTTCGTAGGTGTGGTCAGCTGCAAGTGTTTCACCTATGGCTGCGAGAGCTCCAATGATTCCTCTGCCGTCCTTGAACGCTAGAGCTTCGCCTCTGAACTTACCGATGAGTCTTATCGCGTCGCGAAGGTCCACTATTCCTCTTGTGGCGTTCTTTGCAAAGAGCTGCACTTCGACCGGTGGCCTCTTTCTCTTGAGGAACACGATGCCTGGATCAGTGCCTCGGCTTTCAAGGTCTGACTGCTCTTCCACTGTTGAGACTACTGTCTCCTTTATCCTGGACTCGGAGTTTTCGTCGCATCGTATTCTTAGACAGAGGGCGCCGTTTCCCCTTGTTTTCCATGGAGCGTTGGGGTTAAGTCTTATCAGGTTCGGATAGTCGATGAAACTGGCACCGAGTTTTTCAAGTCTCTCCACTAGTAGAGCCGCAACGTACGTCGTACATCCTTTTCTCGTGGAATCTGTGTCATCAATTCCGATGTGCAGTATGCTGTCTGTCATCTGGTGCAACTCGTCGGATTTTAGCTGAAAATGCCTGAGCGACGTAGATAAAGAATTGCTTGTTGTCAATAAAAAGGGGGGAGCGCTTTTACTTTGCTCCTTCTTCAACCACTATCATGGTCAACGTTGACCTAACCTTGTCCAGTCTTCTGACTTTCCAGGTTACGATCTCCTTCAAACGGTCCATCGTGTCTGCTTTTACTCGCGCGATAATGTCGTAAACTCCGTAAACTGCGTTGGCTTCTTCGACTCCCTCGACCTTCTTCAAATCCTTCAACACGTCCGCTTCTGAACCGATTTCTGTGTTTATCAACACGAAAGCTGTTGGCATTTGCATCTCCTCACCTATTGTTCGTTTCTATGCTTTAAAATATTTTGCTAAAGTACAGTCAAAACTGCTACACTCCGTCGTGCTGTTTTGTCAATGATTCAGCGGGCATGGATATGCTTATCTTCAAAAGTGCCTCATTACGTTATGAGGACTCAAGACTTGGCGGAAGAAACCATCACTAGCCGCGAGATGCGCGCCCTTGAGATGAATTCTGAGTACTTCGGCGTTTCCAGACTACTTCTGATGGAGAACGCTGGACATTGCGTTGCCCGTCAAATAGGAAAGAAGTTCAAGCCAGGGAAGTCTGTCGCGATTTTCTGCGGTCTGGGCGGGAACGGCGGAGACGGTTTTGTGGTGGCCCGGCACCTCCTTTTGAAAGATTACAGAATCACTGTCATACTTGCTGGAAGAGGAAGGGAGATATCTGACAAGGCGGCACTTGAGAATTGGAAAGCGTTACAGCCTCTGGCAGATAGCTTAAGCATAGTCGAGGTTTCTGACAGCAGCTTGATTCCAGACGTTGAAACCGATGTCGTGGTTGACGCCTTGCTGGGAACAGGGGCGAAGGGAAAACTGCGGCCTCCGATCATGCAGTTGGTTAAAAAAATCAATTCGATGGAAGCATTCAAGATTGCCGTTGACATACCAACTGGAGTTGACGCTGACACCGGAGAAGTTTTAGGGGAAGCAGTAAAGGCGGACATGACCGTCACGTTTTACAAGCCAAAGAAAGGCCTCGTTAAGGCAAAGAAGCACGTTGGAGAATTGGTTGTTGACGACATCGGGTTGCCAAAAGAGTTTGAGCGTTTCGCAGGTCCAGGCGATGTCTTATCGGTTGTGAAACCTCGGTTGCCAGAATCACATAAAGGCGACTTCGGCCGTCTACTGGTCATCGGCGGAAGCGAAACGTTCTCAGGTGCTCCAACACTCGTTGCTCAAGCCGCGCTTCGAACCGGTGTGGACTTGGTTTATGTTGCTGCTCCAGAGAAGACGGCCTACGCCATTTCTTCTTCGTCACCTGATCTCATAACCATAAAACTGAGCGGAAACCAGCTGAACCCCGGCAATTTGAACCAGCTGAAAAAGTACATAGAGGTATGCGACGCTATTGCTGTCGGTCCGGGTCTAGGACTAGAAGATGAGACGAAGAAGGCTGTGAAACTGATCGTTAGTGTGGTTGAACGGACAGGCAAGGCTCTGGTTCTCGACGCAGATGGTTTGAAAGCGTTTGCAGATTTCAAAAGAAAGCTAAAGATCCCCCTAGTTTTAACGCCGCACAAAGGAGAATATGCGATATTGACTGGAAAGACACTTCCTGAAACGTTGGACCAGAAGGTTGTAGACGTGCAGAAGACTTCGGCAAGCTTGAGTGCGGTGGTGTTGTTAAAAGGGCATGTGGACATCATCTCTGATGGTAAACGTGTCAAACTCAACTTCACCGGTAATCCAGGAATGACGGTGGGCGGAACAGGAGACGTTCTTACCGGCGTGGTTGGAGCTTTTCTCGCTCAACACGTTGGCTCTTTCGATGCAGCCGTTGCAGGGGCTTTCGTTAACGGCGCAGCCGGTGATTTTGTCTTTCGTGAGAAGGGCGCCCACATGGTTGCTTCCGATCTCGTAGACTGGATTCCGCATGTTCTGAACGATCCGATGGACCATTTGAAGGTGCAGATCACTGTTGCAGACACACGTTAATGTGGTTGTCTACAACGCGAAACAGGATGACCCTCGAAAGTGTTCAGCGGCAAAGCTTCGCCGGTTCGGGTTGGTGCGCGAGGTGGTTCAGATAAGGTTTTTGCCGAAAAGGGCTGTCGTGCTCAATCCGTTCGCAGAAGTCGCCTTTTCTCCCAGCGACAGGGAGCGCATGGAGAGATACGGACTGGCAGCTCTGGACTGCAGTTGGGAACACGCTGAAAAAGTGCTTCTAACGCATGTCAGAGGAACATCTCGGTGCTTGCCAGTTCTGATTGCTGGGAACCCCGTGAATTTTGGAAAGGCGACCAAGCTCTCAACAGTAGAGGCATTGGCTGCGGCGTTGCACATCGCAGGCTTCGAGGATGAAGCAAGAAAAATGCTCTCCATATTCAAATGGGGACACACTTTTCTGGATCTGAACCACGACTGGCTGGAAAGCTACAAGAAGGCCAGAGATAGCAGGGAGATCGTGGAACTTCAGGAGCGTTTCTTTGGCACATGAAAATCAATCGGGTGTCGATTAGGCGAGATGAGCTATGAGTCATGCAGAATTTCATGTTGGGAAGACTCGAATTCGTCTCATTCAGGGAGACATCACCGACGTTGATACGGATGCCATAGTTAACGCAGCAAACTCTTCTCTAATGGGAGGTGGAGGAGTAGACGGCAGCATCCACAGAAAAGGCGGCACCAAAATACTCGAAGAATGCAAATTAATACGCGCTGTCGACTGGCCAAATGGTCTTCCGACGGGCAAAGCGGTTGTCACCTCTGGTGGAAACTTGAAAGCGAAGTACGTGATCCATACCGTAGGGCCAATGTGGGAGGGCGGCTCGCATCAAGAGGCTGAACTGTTGGCTGACGCTTACAGCAACTCGCTAGAGCTCGCCGTTTCGAAAGCACTTAGAAGCATTGCTTTCCCATCGATTAGCACAGGAGCCTTCGGGTATCCTATCGAAGACGCGAGCAAAATTGCTCTAAGCGTCGTGAGACGTTTTCTTGAAAGCAGAGACGATCTTGACGAAGTGGTTTTCGTATTGTTCACAGAGCGTGACTTCGAAGTCTACAGAAAGAGTGCGAGTCTGATCCTAACCGACAGTCTACGTTAGATGATAGCGAGTGCAGACGTCTTCCTAACATTGGTTCTGACGCTTTTGTCGGGTTCCATCGGAATTTGAAAAGACCGAGCCGTTTTGCGGTTCACTTTGCTTTCCACCTAATCAGAACTGTCACGATGAAGATTCCGATTCCTGAAATAACAACCAGCGGTCCAGTAGCTAAGCCCCAGTAGCTTGACAGAAGAATACCAGAACAGGCGCTAATCAGTCCGAAGGAAGCGCTCAGTAACGCGTATTTAGACAGGTCACCGCTAACGTTCTTTGCTGCCGCCGCGGGGACTATCACTAGAAAACCGACCAGAAGCGTTCCCACGATTTTGATGCCTACCGCCACCACGAGAGACACGAGCAAGAGGTAAAGCAGGTTTATTCTGCTGATCTCGATGCCTTTTGAAATTGCCAGTTCCTCTGAAATCATTCCCAGTACAAGTTTCCTGTAAATCAATCTGGTCAAGATCACAGCTGCAATAGAGGCTGCAATGGCGGCACCAGTATCAAGTATTGCCACTTTAGTTATATCTCCGAAGAGTGCTTCGAGAAGTTCGGCTTGTGGGATTATCAATACGCCGATGGCAAGGGCAAGAGTGAACATTGCGCCAACGATTGTTTCATATGAGAGTTTTGTAACTTTGCCCAGATACCAAATGGCTACTGCTGAAGCAAACAGGAAACCAAAGGCTCCTAGGAAGGTAGGAAAGCTGAAAAGAATTCCTAAGGCTAGTCCTGGCAAGGCTACGTGTGAAAGAGCGTCGCCGACCAAGGCCATCTTTTCAAGGACCATGAGAGAACCCAAATATCCTGCCGCGACTCCGACGAAGATGCCAGTTAGCAGGCTGAGTATCAACGACTCTAGCATAACTGGTCACGTCTTTTCGTCGGGCGTTCCAGCGCAAACGGTTTCACCGTATATTATCTTTTGCACCGATGGGGTCATAATTTCCTTTGATTCGCCGAAGAACGTGACGCACCTGTTGAGTGCAAGCAAGTAGTCCGAATATTCTCTGACGATGTGCACATCATGCGTGATCAGAAGTATGGTTATGTTCTGTTTCTTCTTCAGTTCTTCAAGAGTTGCAAAGATGGGTTCTTCGCTGTCGTGGTCGACGCCTGTTGTCGGTTCATCGAAGAGGAGAACGTTTGGGCTGTCCATCAGAGCCCATGCGATCAACACTCTCCTCAGTTGGCCTCCGGATAGTACGCCTAGGGTCTTATCCGTCACGTTCTTGTTTCCGAGTCTCACGGGGGAGAGGGAACTCTCCACGTTCACGTTGCTCTTGAACGACAAAAAATCCTTTACAGAGATTGGAATATCGTCTACGGCAATGTTTTGTGGAACGTACCCTATCTTCACTTTTTGCGCCCATTCTATCTTTCCTGTATGCGGCACGAGGTTTAGCAGTGCTTTGAAAAGCATCGTTTTTCCTGCAGCGTTTGGCCCGACTACAGCTAAGGACGTTCCTCTCTTGAGCTTGAAACTCACGTTATCTAGGATGGTTTGATTCTGAAGTTTAACGCCCAGATTTGATACTTTTAACACGTAATCGTCGAGGTTGTCCATGGTCTACCATGGACATTTGATTGCACTACCAATATAGACTTTGCTGATAAGTTCAATTATCTTCTAGGAAGTTAGACAAGGAGTTGGTTGCCAAAAAACGATTCATGTATAACCCTATTTGGAGTATGCCTTTGCAAGTATTCTTGGTTCCTTCCATTCTTCTCTGAGGATGCTATACAGAAACGCGTCTTTCCATTCTCCGCTGATGAAAGCTGCTTTCCGAATTAATCCTTCCCTGGTGAACCCTGCTTTTTCCAAGACTCTTTGGGAAGCTGTGTTCTTCGAATTCGTCTGAGCTTCGATTCGCACCGTTTCTTTTGAAAGAAACAGATAGTCCACAATGATTCTGACAGCCTCAGTGCAGTGTCCTTTGTTTCTTTCGTTTGGAATGACCCTGTAACCTATAGAATAATGAGGCCCCTTGGGAAGGTAGAGAATTTGGCCGATTCTGTCTCCGTTCTTTTTCTCTATGATAAACCATTTCTCTCCAGTTCGAGGGCTGTCATACCACTTCTCAACTTCTTCGCAGGAGTTCTGGTCGAGTGATTCATACTGGCCGACAAACGCGGGATCGTTGTTCCATTCTGTGAATAGTGGCAAGTCTTTTCTTTCCATCACTCTCAGGTTTGTGTTCGTGCCCTCAAGCAAATTGCTTCAACTCCTCGTTCTATTGCTTCACACTCACGCTTTATGGATTTTGGAGAATCCCCCATTGAAATTCGTGCTTAGGTTTTTGCCCTCGTGCGTGTGCGCAACAAGGCGCTGTGTGCCAAAGTGGTTGGCAGAAAGATTTAACTCAGTTGTGCGGCAAATTGAAGATTGCGGGTAAATGACGTTCGTTTCAGGTGGTCAGAATTGGCTAACTACAGGTCTAGCACCCTTGCAACCATAGTGGCTCTCATTTGTCTTCCACTTGCATATCCGATTTTCATCGGTGATTGGCTCGTACGATCAATTTTGATACAAAGCTACAGTGTGCAGGAATGGTTCAGAGAGTTTAAAGATCTCTGGTGATCAACACGCTGCGGTCTATGAAACACAGGCAATTGACGTTCAGTCTGGAATCTGGAAAACGATTCTTGCACCGTTGAACACGCAATAATTTAATATCGAGATGAGAGAATGGATGTGGACATATTACGGGCTTGATTTGAGGAAGGCGGGGCAACGTGGAAAGGAAAACGTTTGATGTTGAAAAAACAGTAACGGAATTGATTCTGAGCGATGATTCGGCTGAAAAGAGACTGTTGGCCAAAGAGATTTTTGATGTCGCCTTCAACGAAGGAGTTTATCCAGCGAGTATTCACGAGTTTTACATGGCGCGCGGCAGGGGCGAGTTCAGCGGTTTCACTGTTCCCGCGATAAATCTGAGGGGGATGACCTATGATCTGGCTCGCGGCATATTTAGAGTGGCAAAGAAGAACAATTCTGGAGCGTTTGTTTTCGAGATTGCCCGGTCTGAGATCGGTTACACCAATCAATCACCGATAGAATATTCAAGTGCGGTTCTGGCGGCAGCGATAAAAGAGAATTACTCTGGTCCTGTTTTCATTCAGGGAGACCATTTTCAGGTCAATGCAGCCAAGTTCAAGGAGAACCCCGAAAAAGAAATAGAAGCTTTACAGGCGTTGATAACTGATGCAATCAGTTCAGGCTTCTACAACATCGATATTGATTCTTCCACGCTGGTGGATTTGTCGAAGCCCGATTTAGAAAAGCAACAGCTTCTGAATTACGAGATATGTGCAAAGCTCACACAGTTTATTCGTCGCACTCAACCGAGAGGAATTATGATATCAGTGGGTGGAGAAATCGGCGAGATTGGGCATCAAAACTCAACACCAGAGGACCTGCGTGCATTCATGGCCGGTCTCAAGACGAGGTTATCCAAGGAAGCGACCGGAATAAGCAAGATTTCAGTCCAGACGGGAACAACTCACGGCGGCGTAGTTCTCCCAAATGGCTCAGTTGCACAGATAAACCTTGACTTCAATACCTTGAAGACTCTTTCCAAAACAGCACGCGAAGAGTACGGTTTGGCAGGAGCCGTGCAGCATGGAGCATCAACGCTGCCCCCTGAGGCGTTCCACAAATTTGTCGAATGCGAGACTGCCGAAGTGCACTTGGCAACCGAGTTCCAGAACATGATTTATGAGTCAAAACACTTCCCAGCAGCCTTGAGGAAGAAAATCTATGAATGGCTAAGAGTCAATGCTGCAAATGAAGCTAAGCAAGGCGAAACTGAGGAACAATTCATTTACAAAACCCGGAAAAAAGCCTTGGGGCCTTTCAAGAAAGAGATTACGAGTCTGCCACGAGAGACGCGTGATGCGATTGCGACCGAAATCGAAGACAGATTTGACTTCCTCTTCAAAGAGCTCAACGCCGTAAACAAAAGAGATTTGGTCGACAAGTACGTGCACGAAGGCTCTGCTTCATAAAATCCATGTGCGGGGCAGCATTGGATCTGGTATGGACACTGCAAATATCTGTTCCTTCTAGATTTCATAAGACAGCGTCAGAACACGTACTAGACGGATTCTGATTGGAGACTGAGCATTAGCGTTAAAGCCGAACGTTTTCTAGTATTCGATGCTGAGGTACAGCAATACGGCAAGTGCTGCAAGCGTGAAAAGGTCCGGCAACATGGCAAAGGGCCCGAGTCCGAATGCGCGGAAGCCAAAAGCCCACTGAACGAACGGATTTAGGGCAATAGCATTCATGAGAAATACTCCCGAAAAAATGGTCAGTCCTATCGTGAATTCTGACCGTGTCTTCCTGTATATGCTAATGTATATGAGCAGGAGAAAGGTTGAAAGCGTCACGTTTATCGTGGAAACGATAGTTTGTATCGTGTAGAAAAGTTCGATGTCGCCTTGAATTCTCTCCGGTTCGTGCGGCTCAAAAGGATTGAAAGGATAACGGGGATACCATATTGTTGATGTGGCCCAAAGCGCTGCTAGTATGGCGACCACTATCAACGTTACCAGTATTAACAGGTTTCTCAAGTTCTTGTTCATATGATTGTTCATCTACGTTCTCTTCCTTTTCTACTTTTTCCAGATTTTCTTCATAATCTCTTCGAATTGTGCATAATTCTCTTCCATTGCCGGAGACAAGAAATACGTGATGCCGTACCCCTCTCCGGCGGATGTGATTATCCTGTTTTTCTCAAGCACCTGAAGATGATGCCGTATCGTTCTATAGTCCATGCCAAGCAAGTTCGCTAGTTGATTCGCGTTCTGCGGAGTCTCATTTAGGGCTTGAATTATCTTGGCACGGCTCAAACCGCCTCTCGTTCCTGCGATGAGCCAGCCCAGTAGATACTTGAACGGACGTGCACCAGCAGCCATTCACACAGCTCCGCATACATCAAAGGGTTTTGGATAAACTATTTGAACTGGCATAATAAATGTGTCTCTCCAGTTTTCGCCATGATCTCGGGAAAGAGTAGGGCCAGATTAGGAACAGAATCGGGTCTAATTCTGAAAAACCCCTTAATAATTCGTGGTTACTGATAGGGGTTGGAGGTTGAGAACGAGTTAACAGCTGCCTATTCTTCAAAAAGCCTCGGAAGGGTCCAGAAAGACTGAAGATTGTTTTTCCCTTTCCCCTCTCCACTCTCCTTTCTCCTCCAGTTGCTCTGGACCTTACCGAGAACCAAAGGAGAATAGACGGGACGTCCAAGAAAGGAGTCTGCTGTTGATGTCGTGCCCAAGGCGGCAACAAGGAAAGTCGCAGCCTCCCATTTCCTTTTCTCAAAAACCAAATTAAGGAGGAAAACATGGTGAGCAAAACAGAATCTCTGACCGCCAAATTCCAAATCTTAGTTGCTAAAGAGAAACGCGCTATTCGAATGGCACGCATGGAAGTTGTGAGAGATGCGCAGGAAGCCGTTCACGTGCTCAAAATCATGATTTTCTTGCATTCTGCCCAAGACTTTGAATCGATCCTCAGACTTTACGGGAAGGACGGTTCTTAGGGCCGAATGAAAAACGGCAAAGCGGCGCACGAACTTCAATGATAAATGTGTCCTTCGACTCGTCGTAACATTCGACAACTACGCACGATTGGATTAGGAACAGAATATGGTGTAATTCTGAAAAACAGTTTAATAAGGCGGTCTTCTTGACCAGCCACTATAGCCAATCATGGAGACGGCAATAATGAAGCAACGACAGAACTGTGATTTTAGTCCAATCGAAACCATGCCAAGAACACTTGGGCTAAACATGACATGGTCGTTAAGGTGAGGCATTTGGGTGCATTGACAAGAGCAGTCAGGAATATTTCGAGGAGGAAAGTGAGGGCATTCTTGGTAATCATTGCCTTAGGTTTTACTCTGGCAATAATGATTTCCGTTCCCGCGGGTATAATGGCGAACCAAGACTCCACTCAGAACCTAACTCAAAATTTCAACAGTACTATCAGTAATATGGAAGAGGAAATCAATAAGACAGCTACACTGATAGAATGTTCAACTTCATCTGGACAAGGCATGTTTTCTGGCTCACCGTCTGGTCCGCCCTCCGGCACATCCCGTTTTGGATTCGGACAAGAAGAGGTTTTCATAAATGAAACCGTTGGCGATGAAATTCGCTCTATTGATGGTGTTAAAGATGTTGTGCCATTCCTTGTGAAGTCATCCAAGGAGAACACTTCGGAAACCATAAGTACACCACGTGGGGACTTCACCATTTCTAGACCCCTCTACTCGATTACGGGTATTTGTCTGAATTCCTCCTTAATCGACGAATATTCCATACTGCCGACAAATGTAACAGCGGGGAGAAATCTGCACGAAGGGGATAGCGGTGTTCTTGTCATGAGCCTTAACCTCTCAGATTACTTTGGAGTAGGAGTAGGTGACAGTTTTGAGGTCAACGGCGAGTCTTTTACAGTAGTAGGAGTCTATAACTCAACGAGTCAAGGCTTCACGGGAACAAGAATGGTGTACATGAACCTTTCTGATGCTCAGAGCGGCAACTGGCGAAATAGGAAACGTAAGCAGGTTTGATGTGTATGCAGAGGATGCTTCTTATGTGGATGGAATAGCCCAAGTGATAAGGGCAGCGTATTCAGACCTTTACGTTACGACGTATAAAGATCGCTTGACAAGCCTTCAGAGCATGCAAACAAGATATACGGAGACGTTGAACAGTGCTGAATCAACCATAGCTCAGACGCAGACAGTCGCAACCCAAGAGATCATCGTGGCAGTCGCCGCCACAAGTCTCATAGTCCTGTTTGTGATGCTGTATACCGTACGTGAAAGGACGAAGGAGATTGGCACACTCAAAGCGATAGGCTTCAGCAGCTGGGACGTTATGGGCCAGTTTATGCTCGAAGGAGTACTGCTGAGCTTGGTCGCAGGTCTAGTTGGCATTGCGATAGGAACCGTGGGAGCGCCCGTCCTAACGGGTCTTCTGCTGCCTCACATAAACCCGTTTGGTTCATCAGGCACATTCGGAACCGCTGGCGATCCCCAATTTGGTCAAGTCCCGAGACCTCTGGATCAATAGGTGCTTCAGCCTCTATAAGCCCGCAGCTTATGCTGATTGCGATTGGTGCAGCTGTGTTGCTTGGGGCCGTTGGCAGTCTGTATCCAGCTTGGAGAGCCTCAAGAACAAGACCTGCGGAGGCAATGAGGTATGAGTGAAGTCGTTCTGAAAACAGAGAACGTGTCCAAGAACTTCACCATGGGCAAACGCAAGATCCAAGCCTTATCCGATCTGAGTCTTCAAGTGAACAAAGGCGAGTTTGTGGCAATCATGGGGCCCTCTGGTTCAGGCAAGACAACGCTGCTAAACGTCTTGGGCTGTCTTGACAGACCGAGTAGTGGAAGAGTGGTCTTGGACAACGTTGATGTCGCCAAATTGCCCGAAAGAGGAACTCTGCAAGATAAGACGGAACAAAATTGGGTTTGTCTTCCAGACTTTCAACCTGTTGCCATACCTGAACGCGGTCGAAAATGTGGAACTGCCCATGGAATCGACCAAAAAGTCTGGGAGCAAAAGAAGAGAACGGGCCCGCGAACTGCTGGCTTTGGTGGGGTTGGCGGGAAGAGAAGAGCACAGGCCGCAGAAGCTGAGTGCCGGTGAGCAGCAAAGAGTGGCGATTGCGCGAGCCTTGGCAAATGATCCAGCAATAATTTTGGCAGACGAACCCACCGGAAACTTGGATACAGAAAACAAATACGAGATTGTCAGGCTCCTGGCAAACTTGAACATTGATCGGGGAACAACCGTCGTGATGGTGACCCATGACAGTCAGGTGGCTTCACACACTGAAAGAATGCTGCTTTTGAAGGACGGGAGAATTACTAAGGAAAAGCAGGGGCTTCATCTTGCAAAGAAGAAGCTCATTTGTCCTTATTGTGGGGGCAAGATTCAACCCACTGATCAGAGGTGCCCCAACTGCAAAAAAAGACTATGAAAAAATAGGGAGGAATTTGATTGGAAATGTCTGAAAAACCGAAAAAGTCGCGACTTTACGTAGTTTTAGTCGTGGCGGTTATTATAAGTCTGTTGATCGGAGGAATGTTCGGCTACGCAATAAGCAGTCTGGTCGCTGGAAACGAAATCGGCGGTCTTCAGAGCCGTGTTTCAGATCTCGAGAAAACTGTTTCTGATATTTCTGCCGCAAAACGACACCTATTTGTTACAAAACGACACTTATTTGTTAGGGGATAATGTTTCGTTGTCTCAACTTTACGGGCGGGTGAATAGCTCTATTGCTGTCGTTGAAGGAATAATAGTGGAATACGACATTTTCAACAGACCTTACTACTCGACGGTGCAGGGATCAGGATTTGTGTCTAATCTAACAGGACAATCCGTGATCATCACGAACTACCACGTTGTTGATGGCGCAACCAACATAACTGCAACGTTCATAGATGGAGACACGTACGCGGCCAAAGTGATAGGGACGGATGCTTACGCGGATCTTGCGGTGCTTTCAACGAACGCGTCAATGACTGAATACGAACCCCTTAAAATCGTAAGCTCATCGACATTGAGTGTTGGTGACCCTGTGCTTGCTGTTGGTAGTCCTTACGGATTAGCTGGAACAGTGACCCTGGGAATAGTCAGCGCGCTTGGCAGAACGATCACCGAAAGCACATCAGGCGGGTATGCCATAGCTGACTGCATTCAGACAACGACGGCTATAAACCCCGGAAATTCAGGAGGGCCACTTCTGAACTATCAGGGGGAAGTCGTCGGCATTACTACCGCCATAGTGAGCGGTTCGACAGGTTTAGGCTTCGCCATTCCATCGAGTTCAATATTGAGAGAAATCCCATCCTTAATTGCAAATGGTTCCTTCACTGGTCATTCCTCGCTGGGGGCGTCTGGAACGGACATGAACTTCGGAATTGCGCAAGCGATGAACACCAGCGTGACCTACGGGTGGCTAATCGCTCAAGTCACACCAGGAGGGGCAGCAGACAAAGCCGGACTTCGAGGCGGCACAAGCACAGTTGAGGTTGCAGGAACAATGGTGGCTATAGGGGGCGACATAATAACGGCGATTAACGGTGCGAGAATCAGGAACGGTGACGACCTCTCAACTTACTTGGAAGAGAACACTCTGCCAGGTCAGACAATCAACGTAACATTAGTGAGGGGTAATGAGACTCTGACACTATCGGTCGAGTTGGGAGAACGGTCACCGCTTACTTAGTCCGCATGGTTTTCGAGTAAGGTCAAGTGTCAGGGCGAGCCCGCTTTTCCCTTGCGTGGTATCATCGATAGACTTCGATGAAACAGAAGACATGCATTGAATTCTGGTTGTCACGAGGCACTTACAGCACGATGCATCCTTCCTAATACTCCTCTTTTCTGTTCTTAACGCTTGGAATCTGCCTCGTAATTCTCTACACGCGCGATGCGCACAAGTTTTAAAAATTGAAGCTCGGTTAATCAACGATGAGATCGGGAGTTGAATTGAATGAAGCTTGCTATAAGTTCTATCGCGGGTGTCGCCGTCATAGTTCTGTACTGTGCTTTCACTTTTTCTTCTTGGGCTCTCTTCTCAACGACCTACAATCCCGTGAACAACTGGTTGAGCGATTTAGGCAACTCGAGTTCCTCGTACAATCCCAGCGGTGCAATCCTTTACAATCTGGGCTGTGTACTGACGGGCATTGCGCTGTTTCCCTTTTTCATCGGGCTCTACAAGTGGTACACTGATGAGAAATGGAGAAAGATATCTCTGATGATTTCGCAAGTCGTCGGCTGTTTAGCGGCGTTTGCGTTGATCATGATCGGTGTTTTCTCGGAAGACTCGGGTTCGCTGCACAGTCTTTGGTCAAACGTTTTCTTCTTGCTCAACCTCGTGGTTCTGGTGCTGGTCGGAGCATCTTTGTTCACGCATACACGGTACATACGAGCTATAGCCATCTATGGATTTGTCGTTGCCGCAGTTAACCTTGCGTTTCTCCTGGTTGCTGATACGCCTTTGCTGGAGTGGTTCACGGTGTTCACGGCGCTCGGGTACGTTGGTTTGATGGCATACAACATGGCGAAATTGTCTTAGTCGGCGCGCTTAACAGTCCTCGTTTTTTTCTGTTTTGCGCTACGCGCGATTTTGTTTATGCTTTTGATCTGGGTTCTTGCTTAATGTTCTTTTCTCGGACGAAAAATCTCGCATGCTTCTTGTCTTCTCCACAGCTCCTGGTCGCTGCTGTAGTCTCGTGGACATTTCCGTTTCAGATAGAAGACGCATGCTCCACACTCGGTTTTGCCTGAGTAACCTAGATTTGAATCGGGCGCAGTCGAGGGCGGTTCTTCTTCTCTTTCCTGTCTGTGTTCAAGCAGATCGCATTTTATGTCACACTTTTCTCGGAGCTCGCATTTGTAGCAGCATTTATCTTTGGTGTCGTTTTTGCAGGCTTCTGTTCTGAGGGGGTTGACTTGTTCCTCTTTTACGGCTGAACAGGTGTCGTCTCCGATCAGATATTCGCATTCGCTTTGATGATCAGCGTCTTTCAAGTCGGGTTCTTCCGTCAAAGTACATCACGGTTTCGTCAAGCTTAAGGCTTGAGGATCTGCAATAGTTCTTCGATGATTCTGTACGTTAGTCCCCATATGACATCGCCGTCAACTACGTAGGCTGGAACCTTTCCGAACTTGAGAGCGACGGTCGTCCTGTGCCTTGCGAGTTTTTCGATGGGAATCCATACGTATTTTTCGAGTTCTTTTTGATTCAACACGATCGTGGGTTTGTGTTCTAGGAGAATGACAAAGGGTAGGACTCTGATTTCTGGCCTTGGCGTTGATGCGTCTGCGTTCATGACTCCGAGAAAGCGGCATTGGTCAAGGTTGATGCCCGTTTCTTCGAAGGTTTCTCTTAGGACGGTGTACTTGAGGTTGATGTCTTTTGGGTCTCGTTTTCCTCCGGGGAGCGCCATTTGTCCTGACCATGGGTCTGCTGGGTTCTGGGCGCGTTTTACGAAGAGTACGCTTGGGTTTGAGTTTCCGTGGAGGAGTAGCGCCACCGCTGCGTTTGCGTTCTGTTCGTCTGATAACGTTTTCAGGTTTCGTGAGAGTCTCTGGGCAATGTTTGCATGAGTCAACGTTGATCAGTTTTTTCTTGGGCGTGTTCTTTCTTCATGGCTTCTGCCAAGAACTTGAAGGATAGGTTTCTCAGTATGTTGTCGCTTTGCAGGCTGACGATGAACGAGGAGAAAGATTCAAAGTATTTTCCCCATCCGGCCTTGTAGTCTTGCATGACTTTTGAATAGTCGCTGTAGTTTTTGTGGACTGATATGCCCATTCTGTCGGCGCCTGAGCCTGAGCCTGTTGAAATGAATATTACGTTTGGGTGTTCTTTGATGAACTTTTTCATTTCTTCAACGTGCGTGTCAGGGTGCTCTTGAAAGTTCCATTTGCCGAACGTGAATGCTAGGATTTCATAGCCGAGTTTCTTCAGGTCTGGGATGGCAGTGTAGTCGATCAGTTCTTCTTTCTCAAGTTCTGTTCTTCTTCTTGTGACGGTGGGTTGAGAAGTCTTCAGGGTTTTGGCCATCTGTCTGTCGCTTAATCTAGGGTTATTGATCAACTCGGAGATGATCGCGTAGTCAACCTGCTTCAATTTTCTCATTGGATCGCCTTTGAAGGTGACTTTTGATAACGTGAAGTTAAAGGGGGCTTTAAGTCTTTTCAACGAAAACGGCAAAGAATACGAAGCGCGCATGGGATAGTCCCAAGTGCTTTAGTACTTGAGAAGCATACCGATGTGGTAAGTCGAGAGATGCGGATGAGTGCGTTTGGTGCGTTCCCAGAACCGGTGCCTCCGCCCCCTCCTGCAGAGAAGAGGCGAAGGGTTTCCGTGGTGTTGTTGGCTCTCTTGCTGGTTTTTGTGCTGGTGTCTGCCTTGGTCGTTGTCTTTCCTTTTGTGACGAGTCCGGCGATTGAACAGATGGCTAGTGCTGACTGGTCGGGCTATTCGGTTGCGTCGGATTTGAATTCACCGCAGCCAAAGGTCACGAGTGTGAATGGTTCTTGGACGGTTCCGGCCGTGAACGTTTCAGTAGGAGACTCTTACAGTGCGGTGTGGGTTGGAATCGGTGGGCAATTCGACGACACGATGATTCAGGTGGGGACGGAACAAGACTCCATAAACGGGCAGAAGGTGTACTCGGCTTGGTATGAGTTGTTGCCGTCCGATGCGGTGACGATTGATTCTTTGAGCGTGTCGGCGGGAGACAGGGTCACGGCTTCGGTATCTCTTTTGGACCGAGCTGGGAATGTGTGGTCGGTGGAAATCACGGATGTCACGCGTGCGCAGTCGGTGAGGAAGAGTCTTGTTTATGCTTCTTCGATGCTTTCGGCTGAGTGGATTGTGGAGCGGCCAACGATATTCAACCGTCTGGGCGCTCTGGCCGACTTTGGCCGGGTTACTTTTACAGATTGCGGGGCAACGATTGGCGGCAAGGCGGGCACGATCAGCGATTTTCCAGTGGAAGAGATCACGTTGATCAGTCGGGCGAACGTGAGACTGGTGAGTGTTTCGTCGCTTGCCTCTGGAGGTTCGTCTTTTGATGTCAGCTACTTGGGTTAGCAAATCAGCATTGTGTCTGTGCTGATTTATGTGCGCGCTGACTGCGTCAGGCTCATGTGAAGCGTGCGTGAGATTTGGGATGGAATTGGGTGTAATTCTGAAAAACGTGTTAATAGGCGGGTGGGTTGCTGTTTGGATGGTGATGTGTGAAGTTGAGGAAAGCTCTGAAGATAGCTGCTGTAGCTGCGGTGCTGTGTTTGGCGTTGGGCGTCGTTGCCTTCGTGTACGCGAGTTCGCAGGATGCTTTGAGCGCTAGTGCTGATGGACAGACGGGCGTGGAGAACGTGCAGGGTTTCTTGGCTTGGCATAACTTTACGCTGTCGGACAACGCTTCATCGCCGTGTACTTTTGGGCGTATGCCGCGCGGACGGGGAGATGATTTTGGAGGCTTCTATGGGTTCTTGGAGAACGCCACGCTTTCGTCGGTTGCAGGGAACGGTGGTTTCAGAGGTTAGGAGCATGCTGATCTTGGACACTGATTCGAGTCAGGTCAGGGTTTTGCTTCCTAAGGACTGGACATTGGGCAATGATGTCGTGAGTAGCGCTGCTTTGTTCAACGGAACGTTTGCGAGTGCGGGGCAGAGTGTGACGCTTAAGGTGTTGGAGAGCGAGGTTTTTAGCAACTCGAACTTCAGCATCAGCGTCATGATGGGTTACGAAGCGATCAACGCGACGGGTGCGCAGGCTTACGCTGTGTTGCCGTTCAACATAACGCCGAGCAGCTAAATCCCTCTCCTTTTTTTTGTATCGTGTTGCAGGGTTTGGCGTTTATCGGGGTGTTGTTTAGTCTTCTTTGGTGAGTTGTGCGACTTTGTTTTCGAGGTCTTCGAGTTCGGTGTTGATTTCTGTTTCGTCGTAGGTTTTGCTTATGCCGTTGATGACTTGGCTGATGTAGGCTGCTAGGCGGGTCCAGTCTTGTTTGGTCTGGGTTTCTGTTGGGTGGGTGTCGTGGGCTTTTTGTTGTGCCATCTCTGCCAGTGTTTTCAGTTGGAGGATGAGTTCGAAGCGGATTTTCTGGGTGTCGAGGGTGAATTTGTCGGCGATTGACGTGATTCTTTTGTGCACGGTGGCTGGTGAAAGGTTTATTCGCTGTTTTTTCAGCCATTGTGTACCTCCCCTCCTCGGTTTCAATGTATCATGAATATTAGGATCCAAATATGCTCCTCTTCCAAAGCTTTGTCTATGCTGGTGTGCGCTGGCGATGATTTGTTCGGAGCGGTACTCTCAGTGGGCCGTCGGCTAGAGTGCGCTTGTTCTGTTTGAGCGGCTGTGTTCACTTTTCAGAACAGGGTGTTCTAATGACTAGAACTAAATCTTGCGTAGAATGTGCGTTAAGTGATTGGGCACGTCAGCGCGATTGATCGATGTGAGTTGATGTCTCATGGAAGGGTTGGGTCGTGGAGCGAGTCTTCGAGGAATATCCTTCCATGGACGAGTTAGAGTTGTTGTTGGTTGTGTGTTGGCGTTTATTGCCCTTGTCCTGCCGTTCTATAATGTTGAGGTGTTTAATCGCGGCTTGGATGGTTCGTGGAGCGCAAGTGATTACTCAGCTTATTATTGGTCTTTTAAGTCTTCGGCGATGACGTATCATTCGCTCGAGACCTTTATCAGCAGATTTGGGCTTGATCATCCTTTCTACACTTCATGGAAAAATGATGTGACAGAGGCTTTCAGCTACCCGAGTGTTTACTTCAGTGATTACTGGTTTGATTCCAGATTGAACGTGAAAGGTCTCTCGGAGTTGCTCATAGTGCTGTTTGCTATGCAACTTTTGGTTCTGGCAGTAGGATTGGCCTCTCTTTTCATTCATGGACGGTTCATCAAACTTGCGACAGCGTTGTTGGGCGCAGCAGTCATCATCATCATGCTCCAGTTAAACACGCTCTACTCAAGCATGAACAATCTCCTTTCCGTACATTTTATTCATTACGACTGGGTTTCTGGTTTGCAGTCTTGGCCGAAGTCGCTTTCTTGACAAGTTTGGTTAGGAACCTGAGTCCAACGCAGGCGGCGGAATGTACTATTCGCACAAGGTTTCCATAATTCTTTTATAATTTTTGTTCACCAATTGTCTTGTGCGCATTAATTGTGTGTGCTGGTGTGTGTGAGTGAAAATGAGCAGAATGATCAGGGGAATAGTGTTGGGTTTTCTTATTGAACTGGTGGTATTTTCGGTTGCGTCTGTGGGTTTTGCACAGATGCGGCCGCTTCAGAGTGCAACTTTTCCTGCTGGCACTTACGTTGTTCCCATGGATGAAAAGCAGAACGCGCTGAAGCCGGGAGATGTCACGGTGTTTGGCTTCATCTGGGCGATTCTAAACGAGGGCGCCGACATATACAGAGTTATTGAACCCCCTGACGTCACGCTTAACACGACGACTAATCCGGGTGGTGCTGTTTATTCTGGAGGAGTGATTCTCGTCAGCGCGTCCTACGGTGCAATCATTATGGCACAGAAGGTCAACTTTTCAACGGTTGTGGTTGATACATTAACGGAAGCGTTCACTTCCAATAAAGTCTTGTTCGTCGATAGACCGACGAGAATCCTGGTTATCCGAGGATTCGAGGAGTTTGGCCACACGGAGATCACTTTGGACTGGATGAGAATCCCTTACACCATCAAGAATGCAAGTGATGTTCAAGGCGATCCTGCTATGCTGCTTGATTATGATCTCGTCGTTGATGACTGCGAGGGATTTAATGGATATGTGATGAATGATGTGGCTAGTAACATGACGGCGCTGGCAAGCAACGGTGGCGAACTCGTTTTCACCGACATCGCACTTAAGGACTTGGCAGATGCGTTCCCAGGCTACGTCCACGTCGTTTACGGCAACGTTGATAACTGGACTGACAACGTTAACATTTACAATCCGCCGATCAACTTTTCAGCAGAATATCCAAGCCAGTATTCTGCTACGTTCCCTTCAAAGATAAAAATCCACGCGATGGGCGGAATGTACGTGGTTGACAACGTTACAAGACCTGCTGACGTAAGAGTACTCATGGACACGTCCGTTTTCAACTACAGTTACACTCCTCCTGCTCCTTCTCATTACGCTGTCTTGGGCTTCTACTTCCCATACGGAAATGGGCTTGTGGAAGGCTTTGCCTATCACCCCTTCGAGCAGACCGAAAACCTCACCGGCGATCCCAACTCCTACTTGTGCGCTGCCATCCTTTACGGAAACAAATTCGTCACGGCCGTTCCTCAACCAAGCCTGTACTCCTCAGATGCCTCGGGAAACGAGAAAAACTCGTTCGACACGTCAGAAACTGTTTACGCAACAGTCAAGGCAACGGGCCAAGATGTAAGGCTGTACGTGGTAAAGGACCAAACCACATGGACTACCGGGGATAACCTCACAGATGTTTCGAGCGACGGATTCCTAGAAATAACCCTAAACGACAACGGAACCCAAACTGAAGCATTGTGGAACCCACCATTGACGGCTGGGAATTACGACATCGTTGAAGATGTCAACCGCAACGGCAAGTATGACGCGGGAATAGACGCGGTGGATTCAGTAACTCTGGTAGGCTTCACGGCGATCCCTGAATTTTCCTTCGTCACCGCAATGACAGCCTTCATCATCATGACCGCCGGTTTAGTAGGATTCCGAAAATCCAAACGCTTCAGAAAGTCACCGCTGAGATAAACGGAAGAGCAGTAATCTTCTCGGGGCAGGGGCTCTAGGTGTTGTTCGCTTCATAGGGTATGGTTTTTGTATCCGCATTTTGCTTGGCAATCACATGTACGATACTTCTAGGCATCTTGATCTCACGAAAAAAGTGACTTGTTAGCGCCATTTTCTGTAATATAGTATGAGGAAGGCAGAAGCCTTTTCTGTTTTTGAGTTCTAAACAACTAGCGCGTGCTATGCGTGTGGAGAAAGCTGAAGAAAACCTAATCAAAGAAGGTTTAGATACTTGGGGTTACATATTAAGCGTTAGGAATTGTCTGCAATTCCTACGTGAAATGAATGTCGCCTCCAGATGTTTTGATTGAGATCAATCGGCCTGGACAAATCTTTGAACGATTTAGAGTTCATATCGTAAAGAAAAGAAATGTAGAGCCAGAATACTTTAAGGTAGTTCCAAAGATGCACCCTGCGTTAGCTATTAAACAGGTGAATGTTGGACTTAAAGTGAAAGATGAAGAAGTTATTCAGTTTCTTAAAAGTTACTACGGAACAGATATCTTGATAAGAACTCTCTAGCGCGCGCCTTACGGAACCGCGAGCGCGATGGGGAGCTGTGGTACAATAGGCATCATTTCTGCTTCATTGCTTCTTTCTTCTTTTTTTCTTCTTTCATCCTTTCTTTCTTTCTTTTAGTTGTCATCGCATCGCGTTCTATTTACCATATATCTCTAACAATTTCGTAGACTTGTTGTAAAGAATGTCTATTTCTATGTTTCCTTGCTAATTTTCCTATTTCACGCGCCCTTACGGAACCCGCGCGCGTCTTGTGGAAAAAGAAGCGGAAGAAGAGGTAGCCCATTGTTTGGGTTTGGGATAAAACTTTACCCCACGCACTGCAAAAGAAGCCTACGTTGCGCTCCTTGGAGGTCATCCTACGATTTTGGTTTTTTTCGCCTGAAACTGTCAATCAGCCGAGTGGCTCTCAATGACAAAACAAGAACTATGAGCAGTAGCAAGATGACAGCAACTAGTGGCCAATCCTGAAAAATGTAGAAGACAACTAATGCGACTATCAAGGTAGTCAAGACTGCTGCCACAAGAGAAAGATGGAGACCATGCGCACGCACTCCACTGAGCCTCACTTTTGTGACTTGTCAACATCGACTATTGAATTTGTTTCTTGAGGTCTTGAAGCATCTGTTCTATGTTTTCGAGGCGGCCAGTCTATTTGTGACTTTGTTTCTTTCATCTTTCAGCGCTTTCAGCACTTCAGTATATTCAGTTTCCGGGCGATTCTTCATTGCATCACTGTATTGGTTCATTTTTAGACGCAAAACATTTCTTATGATAATCATCTTGGAGGAATATTGTTCTGGCGTAATTCTATTAAGCAAACTTTCTAGGTCGGTGATGACCTGTTCGAGTGCGATCAGCCTGTAAAGATTCATAATGAGATCAACCACCTTATCCAGGCGCAATTTGTGTAGTTTTTGAGCCTTTTGTTCTATGTCAAGCTTTCCTAATTCTAGGTCTAGTTTTGGAATAATCAATGAATAAACGACCTGTTGAGCCCCCTTCTTTGTTCTTTTAACAAACTTGCCTTCGAGTCCATCCAGATGTCGTTGCAACCGGGGAGCTGAATACTTTGGATCAATTGTCTTTCGGCATAGTCTTAGCAAGGCATTGAAACGGATGGATGAATACTCCGGCTGAATAACAAGAAAGAAGATCTTGCTGCAATCTTCGCAAGTCTCTATTCCATGAACTGTCTTCTTGACCATTGAAGCACCACTAACTTATGCGTACTAGTACGAATACGTTAGTGTCTTATATAATTGTGCTACTATTCGATACACCGACTAGTATGATACCAGAATAGCGTGCGCGATCCTTGTTCCAGAACATTAGGATTCTATCAGCATTTTCTAAAACAAGAGAAATCGCATGTGTTATTGCTCGCGGGCTTGTTTGTATCCGCATTCTGGGCAAAAACGTGATGAGTTTGGAATTCTGTTGTTGCAGTTGGGGCAGATTCTTAATATCAGTTTGGTTCGTAGCAATGTCCCGCAGAAATTACAGTATGTTGAAACTGAGGGAACTTGTCTGCTACAACTTGGGCAGGTCAAGTATTGCCCAGGCAAAGGAAGGGGAATCAGAACCCAAGCTCCGACATTCAATTCGTTCACTTCGATTTAATAGAGAACGTGCTGTCTCTTTTCTCTTCTCATTTGTTTCAGTGTCTTCTCTCAATGAAAGCGTACATTAGAATTCTGTCTCAGACGCTTTCTAATAACAGTCGCTCATGGTGCGGCGCTATACCAAACCAAGCACGTGTTAGACTGGCTTCATAGATGACTCCTTCGGTTTGGCCATCAGTTCCTTTGGTATATCAACTGTCCTGACAACATTCTGAGAGTTAATAAGATAAAGGGGCGTTCCGTCAGGATTGTGCTTTTTTAATCTCTTAATGCCGACAAGAATCAACTTAACCTTGAGTGTCGTGCCATCTTTGAGCTTATAGATATTCCAGTGTTCTTCTTTTTCCTCAAAGTCAATGTCGTCACTCTGTGCTAGGTCCTCTGGCGTTATCGGACTTGGCGTAGCCATTGCTTCATCACATCTCCAAACAGCAGAATAACTAGCTCACTTTAATAGCTTTCATGAAAGGTCGACTGGACTTAGGAGTCGTCATGCATGGCATTTTTCTATCCAAAAGATAAATCCAGCAGCGCTTTTTGCTTTCTGTTCAAACACTTATGGTGGGCTGCGCACGCGTTTCCACGTTCATGTAATGGATTTCGACTACCACGACAATCTTGATCCTATCATTCCTCTTCTTCCCAGTCTTCCTCTTCCTCTCCTTCTTCCTCTTCTTCTTCCCAGTCTTCCTCAAACACCATTCGCTTTCACCCCCGTCACATATGGATTAGATAGATTGATAATGCTCATGAAATCTTGAAAGTTATCATTCATTGATTGTCGAGAGAACGCATGTGTGCTATTTAAATCTTACGACTCACTACACTGCGTTGGGTTTGGGCACAAAACTTTACCCTTTTTCTCTTCTTTCAGTTGCTCTGCAAGCTCACTGTGAGCCTACTTTAGAAGATGGTGTTGTGGCGCCTCAGAATCAATTTAATGTCAAATCATCTTGGGAAAAAAGAACCAAACTTAAATCCCTTCATACTGACGTGATATCATCATAGGCGCCATGATTATTTCGACTTTCACCAGCTAAGCCTATGAGAAACCGTTGAGTTAAAGCTCGCTATCGCGCGCGCTTGTGGAGACGCAAAACCTAGCATGCTAGACTTTTTAAGTATGCAGAACAAAAATATGTCAAGGTGCGCGCTAGACCTCAATGATTGAATGGCATCTAGGACAATTCCTAGGATTTCCTTCTGTCTTAAACTCCAGCCCACAGTTCTTACATCTGCAGTTCTTTGCTCTACCATATTTTCTGTATCTTTCACTCATTCTTTTTCCTTCTTAGCGCGCGCGTTGAATTAGGTGGTCAATAACGAATGCAAGTTCCTTGTTTTCTTCGGTTACCATATCAGAATATCAGACTAGTTGACACAATCTCTTTAACCTTTTCAAGGTTTGTCTGAGTAAACGTTGCCGTCGAAGAATTTGACCAATATCCAAAAAACAAGAAAAAGCACGCGCTACTAACCTATCAGACCTATAAGAAACAATGAACATAGATAGACTCGGTAAGAAGATGCCAAAGAAAAGAGCACACGCAGGACTCAAGAAGAAGAAGAAACGTCAAGAAGCATAATCAACGCGCGTTTTGAATCAGAACACGTGTTCACAAAAAAGTCTTTTCGTAGATGTGGCGCTCGCTTCTTCACAAAACAAGGATGAGGAATGTGTCATTAAGTTGGATAGGGGAACATTAGATTTATTAGTGGTACTGTCAGAGCATGCCACTAAAATATTACGCATCAACAGTATTCATGATAACATTCTATGAGCATTTTTCAAAACACGGAAAACCCCATATACTATCTATAGGGGAAAATCCCTGTTTTGACTTGTGGGACAGGACTGTTCAAGCTTTGAAAGTTATAAAACCATCAATCTAGGAGCGCGTCTGAGCAGGTTAAGGAAAGTAGAAATCCAACTTCAACCGTTTGTTCTATGTGTTTAAGACTGCCGAAGCTCGCGCTAGACAGCGAATCATCCTGGTGGATCAGGCATGGAAATCAAATTCATAATGCTTGTCGGCACATTTTTTATTGTTCTAGGAATGTTTAACGCAGACTTGGTTTATGCCGACTTTGGAGTCCATGTCAGCGACCAGTTCTTATATTCGATGGAATCATCTTGGTACACGAACACTGGTGTTTCACCACCATCCGACCTTGCAAAATCTCTTGATCTCGCGGTAATGAATTATACGATATATGGAATCTCGGGACCGCGGATTAGTGTCAATCGAACATACTCTTACAAGAATGGAACATTTTGGAGCGAAACTTTTTCGGGCGATTATGGCGGCGGGGATTTTCTACCAACGAATCTTAATGCGGGTGACGCCATACCAGAAGCAAATGGTTGGATGATAAACGGAACAATCACGCGGGCTTATGGAAACGCAAATCGATTGACAAATTACGTCAATGTAAACATCACACTTTGGGAACAGTTTCCGAACGCGAACTTTACAGAGTATTGGGACAAGGTCACTGGGGCGATGGTGGAAAGACGCATTTCTTATTTCAACGAATCTGGCGCTAATACCACAGATTTTGATGTTTTGATTAAGATCAAATATGCCAGTTTATGGACGGTGCCCGAGTTTCCATCATTTCTTATTCCGTCACTCTTCATGATAACAATGCTAGCTGCGATCATAGTCTACAGAAGAAGACGTCTGACCTGAACTCCATAGAACCTCTTATGTGGTTTTCAGAACAGAAAAAGAAAAAAAGGAAACTCTTTATTTTCGTTTTCTGAAGAGCTTCACTCCATCAACATCAGTGACATAGTCAAAGCCCTGCTCGATGAGCTTCGCTGCTTCATCAACAGTTTTTGCAGTTGCAGAATAGTACTCTTCTTTGTCGTTGAACTTCACCAAATGCGTGTAGATCAGAGTATTGTTGATGTTCCTGTGTCCCAGTTTCTCTTTAACGAGCAAAATGTCCTTAGTTCTGTAGTATAGCATCGTTGCATAATAGTGTCTCAAATCATAGAGCCGAATCTTCTTGAGTTCAGAATCGTTAAGCTTCTTCGCTATGGATGCTTTCAGTCTCTCATAAGTATTGCTGATAACCCCTCCTGAAGGGAATATTCTGTCGTTTACCCCGAATTTCCTCTTCTTGACGTAATTCGTGAGCAAAGCGTGCGTTTCTTCTTTGAGTTTCAACATCCTCGGATTGCCATGCTTTGCTGACACAATTGAGATTACTCCTTTATCCAAATCTATGTCGTTAAGCGTCAAGCTGCCTAACTCAACAGGCCTAAGACCGCACTCCATTGCAAGTCTGTAAACGATGACATATTTCTGCGATGCATGACCAATTATCAGATTGATCTTCTCTTCTGTCGGCACCCTCGGAATCTTGTTGACCTTCACATACCTCGGTTTAAGAAAAGAGATCCCATAGAACTTGCAGTATTGATCGTAGAAATCACAAAGATTCGCTTTGTAGCTGTCGCGCCATTTTCCTCTTGCAACGTATTCCAGAACAGAGCTCGTATTGTTGAATTCTGTCTTCGATGCAATCAGATTCAGAGCCCTAATCAACGTTGCCAAATAAGCTTCAGAATAGCCTCTGTTTCTAAGCTCAAAAGCTAACTTTAGAATCTTGCCTCGAAAATCTGAGAGTCTACGAGTATTCTCTGAACGTGTAGTTGCACTTGGTGCAGCGCAAGAACTGAGTTGAGGATTCGTCCGCTCCCCTGGTCTGCACCTGCCAGACGTAGGCCAAGTTGTTTCCGCATTTCGGGCATTCGATCCTTACGGTTGGCAACGTTCTGAGTTTCTGTTCTTCTTTACCTATCACTGCCACGAGCTGCTCGGGTTTGTGCTGGATCACTTTCGCAACCTTGGGTTCCGCTTTGCCGCTGGATGCGTGCTTCTTGTAGCCGCATTTGGGACAAGCAAGCATCAACGTCTCTCCCTTCCCTTTCCCTTTTTTCGGGGCCAGCCTAGAACCGCACTTCGGGCAGAAATCCATAAAACGATTCACCAGTGCCGTTTCATTAGCCTTAGCATTGTCCCTCTTAAATCTTTTCTCACAGAGATCAATAGTGAAACTACACGTCAGCCAGACCTGAAGCGACAAGGTGAGCAACCCGCAGAGCCTCAGGGACGCTACTACGAGTCGACGTCAACTTCACGATTTTCCGCGCATCTTCTTCCAATAACCCGCAGATCTCAATGTACACTCTTTCACGAGTGCTCCTTGTACTCACTTCGAAAATCGGACCGGCGTTCAAAAGAGCCTTCCACCTCTTCTGAGGCTGGGGCAAGTTTTTCAATGCCTTTTTGATGTCCTCAAGATCAGGTCTATCGCGGGTCACCGCGATAACGGGAAGTTCGGTCTCAGCGTTGAGTCGTTTGAGGTCGACAACATTGAACCCTGCCAGTGTCACACCGTCCAACATTATGACTCTCAACTGACGATGATGAGCTGAACTTGTCACCATAGAAGCGACCTTGTCAGTAGCGTCGAACCCGTCTATCTTCACCTTCGTGCTCATCACACCATCAAGCCAGTATCCACCGCGAAATACGACACCGACAACCGGGGCAAAGCCCCTCGAATGAGGAATAAACACACCATCGTCGACGCCTAAAACGCGAATTTCGGGCTTGATCGTACGGAATTTCTCCAAGGACAAAATTCATTCCTCGAACAGTAAAAATATCATATAAAGAGACGTTATAAGGATAATCGAGACACTGATCGTGAAGTCTCAGTTTGGACGAGTCTGGAATAACAATGTTTTTTCCCTGAAACGTAATGGTCCTGTGGAAGGTTTGGCTGCACTTTGACCGTGGTCAAAGCGAGAATTACTTTTCCTTGAGAGCTCTGTTCAGCTCCTTGCCGAATTCTTTGTTCATTTCACGCGTCTTCTCTATCGCATTCTTGAGTACTTGTTCAGGTTTCACTTTGCCCTTCGTGCGGATGTAGATAATGGAGTTTGAGGCTAAGGGATGTGGAATGTCATATCCGGCGAAGTCCACGTTTTCTTCTTCCAGCAGGTTCTTCTGCAGCAGATTGCCGATAGTGTGACCTACTCCTTCAACTTCGATCCTCAGTTCATTTGGACTTTTTTTGAGGACGCTAACTTTCATTCTCTTCGTCACCCTTTCTGCGTTCTATTAACCCCTTGCCATAGTCGGATGCGATTTTCCGCCTTTCGATGCGGCCGCAACTGGGACAGTGCATGCCTTGTCTTCTTGGCTCCAGCAGACTGCCACAGCTCGTGCAAAAGGCGTAGACGACTCCTAGGTTCTTCTCCTTGGTTGCTAAGTGATAAGTTCTGTTTTTCTCGCTGATCACTTTAGCTCTAACGATATCGCCGGCCTTGCAAATGTCGTACATCGAATCCACGTACCGCAGGGCAACGTCTGAAACGTGCAAGATGCCTACAAAAGCACCGTTGACATCTTTGTCGCTGACCTCGAAAATTCGTACGCCAGCGGTGTCAGATTGCGCGTTTGAAACCTGCCCCATGACCGTGCTTCCAGTCACAGGAACCTTTGCCCCCTGTGCCAGTTGATGAACTGAGACGCGTTTGTGAACAAGATCGATTAGGACCCTGCCGATGACCTTGGAATAGATTATTCCGTCTTCCTCGAAGGTTCCAGAGTCCGGTATGAATTCCTCGATCACGCCGAGACGTTCTCCAGGCACGACCAGTTGACCAGTCTTCTGTTCATTTGATTTTGAACTCATCTTGAAACCACTTTCTTAGACGTTGACTCGCACGTCAAGCGCATTTACACTGTTGAGTGCGAGCGTCTACTGAATGATTATAACTGTACTTTCCATGCTTCTCAATAAACCTTTTCATCGAAGACCGAAACCTTTCTGAGAAAATTCCGTTCTGACCAGGCGTCATTTCCTCCGAAGAACGTACAGATCAGCCACAAACTCGTGTCTCTTTTCAGTGTGAAAACTGAACATGTGCGGAACCGTCATCAACAAGGCGTAAACAGCATCTATCGTTCCGCAGTTTTCATCAACGAACTGCTCCATGAATGAAGAAGCCGAAACCTTTACGGCGCCGTCGCTGCTTGCTTTCAACCTCGCAACAAGTGAAGGATCACTGTGCGGTCTCTTGTGAAGCGAATAAACCACTGAGCCAAGTTCCAAAGCCTTCATTATGAACTTTCTGTCGGCTCCCCTTTTCTGCACTCCGAAAGGGGGATTTTGTAGCACCGTATCAAAACGTCCATGCAGTGAATCGATGTCTGCAATTATCCACTGAGTCTTCTTCTTCAAGTTCGAGTTTATTGAGTTTTCGCGGGCTTTTTTCACCGCGGTTCTGTCTAGGTCCACGCCCACGACCTCTCTTGCTCCCATGAAAGCGGCTCCGAGGGCTAGTCTGCCTGTGCCGCAACCGAGATCGACAACTCGCTTGCCAACGATGTTTCCGTGTGAGTACGCTGCGATGTACAGCATCGTTGCGGCAGTGTCAGCTGAAATTGTGTACTGCTCGAGCTCAGCGGTGGGTGCAGGGTGAGGGTCAACCTTCGAGAGCATCAGGTCGAGATCTCGCTTTCGAACAAGCCTCTTTTGCATAATTCCTCCCAGGACAACTTTCCCACGACGACCAGTGCCTCATTGACAGTCAAAACTGGCTTTCTGAATCTGGCGGCGTCGTCTAATGATACGCGCGGACAAGCCGTGTTGACAAAAGCGTCAATCGTCGGGAACTCCATGAGAACTTCAGGAGTGATTTCTCTCGCAGCCAGGACGCACGAGGATCTTCCATTTTCTTCTAAGGCCTGCTTGATCTGCAACGCTGTTTCCATTCTTTTCTGGCCTGGTTTGGTTCCAACGAGCACGGCGAAGTTCTTCGCTTTCTTCGCTTGGTCGATAACGGCCCAACGTTGTTTAAACGTTCTTTCGGCTTCATCGTCTACCGCGAACGCTCTGTCCTCGAAGGGATCGGCTACCACCGTGGGTTTAGAGGTGGAGAGGGCGACTCCCAACGCGTGGAACAACCCTCCTCCCAAGAAAAGAAACGCGTCAACATCCTTGACGATGGAGACCGCGTTGCTGTAATCGCAGCCCACAACCTGTCCAGGATAGGCCAATCGTCGCGTATCACCCACCACCACGGTTTTCCCTGCACGAGTCAAGATTTCTCTGACTTCGTCCAACGTTTGAACGTGTTGAACGGTGGTTACGAGTCCGATTCTGCGCCATTTTCCTAACAGAGGAAAAGCTTTTTCAACGGCAGAGCCCACAGGAATCGTCGCACGAGCTTCCACGTAAAGCGTCGGCACACGTTCATACTTCACGAGTTTTGAGTGCCCATAGTGCACTATCAGGTCCACTCCGAGGCTTTCCGCTTCAGCTATAGCCAGGTCACACGCACCGTAGCACGGATCAGCAGAAATGACCAGTTGCACGCCGAGCTTTTCAAGAGTCTTTGCGATGATCGGAGCCTCAGGTTTCAGTCCTTCTGGAAGTTGAAGAAGAACCCGTTTCGCTCCAAGCTTGAGAATGGCCTGTTTCACTCTTTCCTCTTCAAAGTCGAAGTTTTTCATTCACACCCACTCTAAACGATTAAGAAAAGAAGTGTTTGGTTGGAAAATTGGGGAGATGGCTGAGCTACGGCGTCCATTCCCATGGCTGAACCGGTTTTCGAACGGTGCGGCCCTGAGCTTTCTCGCTCAACTCTGCAAGTCTTTCGAGAATTATCTTCTGCTCTATGCTTGAGACAAGCTTTTTCGTGGCAACCACTGCGTCGTTGTTCACTGAAATGCTGTCGATCCCAACTCTTACGAGGAACTCTGCAAAGTCAGGCAGGTTTGATGGACCTTCGCCGCATATAGAAACCGTGGTCCCGTTCTCGTGGGCGACTCTAATCAAGTGTGCGATGATTCTTTCAACAGCAGGGTCTCTTTCATCGAAGTATCCCATCTGTCCCAACCGCTCCGAGTCCCTGTCGATCATGAGTATGCCCTGAGTCATGTCGTTTGACCCTATCGAGAAACCGTCGGCAAGCTTTGAGAATTCATCAGCCAGTATCGCGATCGACGGTGTTTCGGCCATGAACCAGACCTTGAAGTCTTTCGACCTTTCCAAACCTTCCTGTCGCATGATTTCCAGGACGGCTTTGACTTCCCAGAGCGTGCGGACAACCGGAAGCATCACCCAAACGTTCTTCAAACCCCATTCTTTTCGACATTTGACTATTGCCTTGCATTCGAGTCTGTAGGCTTTTTCGTACCATTGACTTATGTAACGGCTGCAGCCTCTCCATCCGAGCATCGGGTTGGCTTCGACAATTTCATACTTGTCTCCGCCCTTGAGCTCCCTGTACTCGTTCGTCTTGAAGTCGCTGAAGCGAACAACAACCGGGCGCGGTTGAATAGCCCTCGCCACTGTTGATATTCCGTCGGCGAGTTTGTCAACGAACGTTTGGCTCTTTCCCGTTTCCACGTACTCAAGCGGGTGCGTGCCGATGTAACTGGCCAAGATGAATTCCATGCGCATAAGCCCAATGCCTTCAAACGGCAAGTCCTTGTAATCCTCGATTTTCTCAGGCACGCCTAGGTTCATGTAAATCTTGGTTGCTGTCGTGGGCACTGTCTGGAATGCCCCGCCGCCAGCCATCATTTGAGCAGATGGAACGCCCGTCGCGGAGGTCAGCTGTGCAGTCAATGTTGCGACCGCGCCTTCATACACCACGCCGCTCTTCGAGTCGACGGTGTACTCCTTTCCTGTAACCATGACTTGCGTCGCCTTCTCGGTTCCCACAACGCAGGGAATGCCCAGTTCGCGGCTCACGATTGCTGCGTGGCAGGTCACTCCGCCTTTATCGGTGACTATCGCGCCTGCAAGCTTCATGAAGGGCACGTAATCGGGGTTCGTCATGTCCGTCACGAGTATATCGCCTTTTTTCATGACTTTGGCCGTTTCCTGCGGGTTCGACACGATTTTTGCGATGCCAATTCCAGCCGCGCTTGCCGGCGGCATTCCCTTGATGGCCACTTTCAATTCAGGGGGTTTCATTTCTCCAATTTCTTTTGATGGAACTTCTGCGGCCTTCATGCCCCAAACCGTTTCGGGTCGAGACTGTACTATGAACATGTTTTTGGGAGAGGAAACGTCCCGGTCGATTGCCCACTCAATATCCTGCGGCTTACCGTAGT
>CAVZKL010000023.1:0-67873 GCA_963775895.1 Candidatus Bathyarchaeota archaeon
AATTCTCGCCGTCGAAGGTAAAGCCATAGGGGCCATCGCGGTGTCAGATACCGCGAAGGAACACTCAAAAGAGTCCGTCAGCAGCCTGCAAGAGATGGGCTTGAAAGTCATCATGCTCAGCGGCGACACGAAGAGAACCGCTGAAGCGATAGCCAAACAATCGGGCATCAGACTACGTGCTCTCCGAGGTTGTCCCTGCCCAGAAAGTTGAGGAAATAAAGAAGCTGCAGAGTGAGGGAAGGTTTGTCGCCATGGTCGGCGACGGTATAAATGATGCCCCTGCCATCACTCAAGCAAACGTGGGCATTGCCATCGGAGGCGGCACCGACATCGCCGTCGATTCAGGAGACATCGTACTGCTCAAAGACGATCCGCGCAGTGTGGCGACGAGCATAAAGCTCAGCAGAAGCACTCTGAGCAAAATCAGACAGAACCTGTTCTGGGCGTTCTTCTACAACATCATAATGATTCCGCTAGCCGCAGGCGTGGCGTACCACTTTATTGGCGTATTGATTCCACCTGAAGCCGCCGCGGCTTCGATGATACTCAGTGACATCACCGTCGTGGGCAACTCCTTCTTGTTGCGAAGATTCAAAGCGTGAAGCCTGAAGGTCACGTCTCAAGAAAAGAACGAGCGCCACTCGATGTTTCGGCGTTACCGTTGAGCGGCGTCTCTATTTTTCGCCAAGATACCTCGTCGGGTTCTTGTCAAACGTCACCTTGCACGATTGTGCGCAGAAATAGTAGGTCTTGCCCCTGAACTGTGACTTGAATTTCGCGGTTTTCTCGTCAACCATCATTCCGCAAACAGGATCCTTAGCCAAACCATTCCCACCTCCATCATTTCGTCCCGACAGTCTGCCTTTCATTGTACTTTACTCCTTATTCTCATTTGTGGAGAAGAGAGAAGTTTGCGCGGGCTAATCTATGCCAGATTTTATGGTAGCGCGCGCTTTCAGTCTTTTGTTTTTCCCCAATCTATTTTGTTCCATATTCTCTCATGGAAATAGTAGGCTAATGTTGTGTAGATGTTGCTGATAACCGCAAATCCCAACGCCGCATCCAATCTTCCTGTTAGAATGTAAATCACTGTAATGTCCAACACGACAATCATCAACCTGTAAGTAAGCGACTTCACTATTGACCTTGAATTCTTTTCTTGCAACCCGCTTCTCCTCAAAATCCAAATAGTTCCAAAAAGAAGTTAAATCTCTTTGCGCACATGCTCCGAACAGACCCACATTTGGCTTCATTTTGGTTTGTTGGTCTTTTTCGTGATCTATTTCAATTCAGTGGCAAGTCAGTTTCGATTTGAAAACTTGGTATCAGGTCTTGATTCCAATGACTTCAAGCGATCAGGCGCGCGCGTTGATTCTCATTATCTTCTGTAAAATCTCTCAAACACCCTGGAAACTGCGAGACTAAGCCAAAGACTCAGATCTTTGCTCTTTGTTTTCAGCATTCTGAGTTTCCAGAGCCCGTTTTCTTCCTGTTTTCCAACGAACCAATCAAGAGCTTTTCTGACGTCTTGGTCCTTACTGCTGAACTCGAGTTGAGAAAGGGACTCTAAGGATCATAACAAATCTGTGAACCAGAAGGGATACGAGAAGCTGGTCCAGAAACTGGGCGCTTTCCGATCGGGATATCTGTCAGAATGGAAGAACCGCGACTTCAACAGTTCACCCGCGCGTTTGGCTTCCATATCTTCCCGATGTTTCGGATGCGCTGCGAAAGCACGCAAAACAACGCCTGTCACCATGTGGGAGAAAGGTTCTGATCTGTCGGGCTGGATTGGTTCCGGTTTCCTGATCGCCTGCATCAGCGTCAATGAATTCTTTCCTCTCACAGTTCTTGCCGGTATTGCCCATCCACCATCCTTCTGTCGCACACTCAGCAACCAATGGAATCCCGCTTCGATACGGGCGTCATCGTCATACCCTGCCTTCGTAAGAATCTCCATGAATGCCGCCGTATAATATGGGTTGTACTGGTTTCCGAAAATCCCTCTGAAGTCTCCTTCTTCCGTCTGAAACTTGAACAAGAACTCTGCACCGTTCTGTAAAGCTTGATGTTCGCGTGTAAAACCGTACTTTTCCACCAAGATGCCGAGCACCCTGTAGGTCTCGAGTTGATTGTAATTGTTTTGTGAACGGATTTCCAGTTTTGCGCCAGGGTACCTCCATGAGCCATCACTCTGTTGCCTTGCAAGGATTCTCTCAGGTTCATGGAGTTCCCATAATTCTTCAACTGGCTCTACTCTTTCTCCTAAAAGGTCTCGTCTCGCAAAGTAGGAGACAGCCACGTTTCCAGAGTTGAGCAAGCTTAGAACTGGGTTGTACTTTAGTTCTCTAGTCCATTCTGTCATTTCTTTCTCCGTCCGTTTCACTTTTTGATTTCTGCGCGCGCTTTTTCGTGATCATTATATCAGTTGGGTTCACTCTTAAATTCTCATGGGGAAAATACAAGAACGATAAAAAAAATCAGTTTGTCGGATCGGAATGACTGCAGAACTTTACGTTGCCAACAGACACGAATGGCGTGCGTGGCTAGAGGAAAACTCATGCGCCTCGGGAGGGAGTCTGGCTGATTTACTTCAAGAATCACTCTGAAAAGGCTAGCATTCCTTATGATGATTCGGTTGAGGAGGCGATTTGTTTTGGCTGGATTGACGGCATCATAAGGAAGTTGAGACGACGAAAGGTACGTTCGCAAATTCATGCCTCGGAGGACAGGAAGCAGATGGTCCGAATCGAACAAGAAAAGGGCGGGACGGATGATTGAACAGGGAAGGATGGCTGAGGCTGGACTTGCTACGGTCAGAGAGGCAAAAGAGAATGGTGAATGGTTCAGGATGCCGATAAACAGGAAAGAACTCGTGATTCCAAAGGCAATGCAGCAGGCATTGGCGAAAAAACAGGAAGGCCCGGGCAAACTTCGACAAACTCGCAAGTTCTTACAAACGTCAGTACGTGTCTTGGGTATCAGCTGCAAAGAAAGAAGAGACCAAGAAGAAACGGGTGACCGAAGCCATAGACCTCTTGGAACAGCAACAAAAAGCTTGGACTCAAATAGTGAGCCCATGCGCAAGAATTATAACAGCCAAGGCGTAAGACGCTGGATTGTTCGGAGACGGTCAGAGTGTCTGATGATGAGATGGATTTTTCAGCCTATATTGCCTATCACGCAGTTGGAACGAGCACTTACTCACTGTTCATGGGTTTCACGTTCACGTCTATGGTTGTGCTTCTCACTTGGATTCCGGATCCCAAGCGAACTAAGAGTGCAGGTCGTCTTGTTCGCCTTGGCTGTGCTTTTCCATGTTCTGGGATTTCTTCTGTTCATCGAAGAAGCCGTCATAGCCTATTGCGTTAGAGTTGCTCCGCAACTGCCCGAAGGCTACAAGGGCTCGACCATACGCTATTTGTCCGACTTTGTCTGGTACACCCTTACGGGAATAACGTTTCTGATGTTCTTCGTGTGGGGTCTGCATTATCTAGCATTGGTCACGGCAATCGTGGCTATATCTCTAATAGTTTAAGCCACGCTAAAAGCGCAGGCCTCTGTACAGGGCAGTTGGCGAGAAGTGGTCCAGGAAGTAAATTGGTCGCAGTCATCAACATTGACCTTGGATAGTGACGTCTACAAGCAAATGAGCGCGCGCGCTTTTCCACTGGCGACTGCGAGAAAAGTGCGTGCCATGCGAATTCAGAGAAGTACGGACACCATTTCACCTATCTTCCTTAAGAAGGTCGTGTCCTCTTTTGTGAACGGTGAAAGAGCATGAGAGTCTATGTCAAGTTCGCCAACCAGCACTTCACTCTTGAAGATGGGTATGACAATTTCAGACTTCACGTTTGCGCTGCATGAGAGATAATTGTTCTCTTTGGAAACATCTTGCACAAGAAATGTCTTCCGAAGTTTTGCAGCTTGACCGCAGATTCCTTTTCCAAAAGCTATCCTTACGTGTTCGGTGGGTTCTCCCTCAAACGGACCGAGCACGAGTCCTTCTCGCTTTTTGTCGTCCACAAGGTAAAAACCGACCCAGTTGTAGTAGGGGACATTCTCCTTGAGTAGCTTGCAAACGGTTTTGAGTTTCTCATTCTCATCCGCTTTTCTCTTCAAGACTTCACTTACCTTCTTCGTAAGCGAATCGAAAAGTGTTTTCTTGTCAATCATTGCCCTTCAACTCATCTAAGCACATTTAATCGAAAATGCTACTTGTCTTCGAGCTTGACAACCTTGCAGCACCTTCGCTCCAAGTGTCCCATAAGATCCACGCCTGCTCTGGCTCTTTCCTTTTCCTCTTCAAGGTACTTCTGAAATCCTACTTGTCTGACACGCTTGTAATTCTCAACGACGAAGGGGTACCATTCTCTTTGGTATTCGGTATTCTCGCACGCCAAATATTCGTCGCACAAAAGACAGCTTTCAAGGTTCTTCTTTGGAGCACATTTCTTGTTTTCACATGGTGCGCCTCCACCGTTCAGACACATCGGACACTGAGAATTAGAAAACCATTCAAGACCCTTTCTGAACTCGTCAAAACTGAAAGATTTTACAGCATCTTGAACCCAGTTGTAACGCGTCGTGTCGACAAGCCTCTTCAACTCGCCGGCCATCATCTTCACTCTACCATTTCCATTTGGACATTGACCGCAGTAGACTCCGCATATCCCATATCGGCGGTTCTTAGTCTCCATTTCTTGCTCACCTGTCATGACTGAATTAGTGATTGATCGTGGTAAAAATAGTCTGCGCTCAACCTTCGTCACAGCCGCGCGGATACGTAGGTGATGACTAGAGGGGATGACGCGTCCAAGTCATGTAGAATACTAGGACGCTTGCGCGGATGTGGTCGATAGCACGCTCGATCTGGCACAAAACTTATGATGACCTACTTCTGAAATCAAATAGTGAGAGTAGAATTTTTTGAGCAAAGTCGTGAAAGAATACTACGACAGAAATGCTGAGAGAGAATGGAACAGACTAGCTCAGGACGCGTACCACAGGCTCGAATTCATCGTGACGACGCGTTTTATGGACAAGTACCTTCCTAAGAAAGGGTTGATTCTTGACGCGGGCGGCGGGCCTGGACGCTACACGGTAGAGTTGGCAAAGAAAGGTTACGATGTCGTGCTCTTCGACCTGTCTCCAAAGTGTCTGGTTCAAGCTCAAAAGAGAATCCTGAAAGCCAAGGTTGAGAAAAGAGTGAAGAACGTAGTGCAAGGTTCCATCACAGACTTGTCGCAATTTCCAGATGAGGGTTTCGACTCCGTAGTCTGTCTCGGAGCAATGTCGCATCTGCTTGAAAAGAGGGAAAGAAACATGGCGGCTTCAGAACTCGTTAGAGTGACGAAGAAGGACGCGCCGATTTTCGTTTCTGTGATCAATTTGTACGGCGTTTTCAGAGTGGTCCTGCAGAGAATACAGAACGAGCTCTTGGCTCCTTCTCACGAGGAAATGTTCTCTAAGGGTGTTCACAGGGCAAAATGGCACGAGAAAGAGCATGACTATCGGGGCTTTCCAGACGCGTATTTTTTCCTTCCGCCCGAACTGCGAGAACTGTTCGAGAAACGAGGAGTCGAAACACTTGAGATGGCAACGTGTGAAGGTCTATCCTCACATTTGAAAGAGGAAACCAACAAGATCTACAAGGATGATGGAAAATGGAAGTTTTGGCTGGACCTAATCCTGAAAACCTGTGCAGACCCTGCTATCCTGGGGCTAGGAGAGCACTTCCTGTACGTCGGAAGAAAGGTCACGTGACTGCTGCGTTCTTCGAACTTGTCCGTTCTGATTAGTGCGCGCTAAGGGTTCGTAGTACGCACATCTGTTGTTTTGGAAGACCAATCCTCGTCCCATGAAGAATCCAAAAAAACAGGACTAACAAATCCAAGAAAAGATGAACATAACCTCACTTAGGGACTCCTAACGCCCATATTCTTCCGTTGTTTCGAAGCGCGCGCTCAACAATGTCCAGACTCTAGAAAAGGGCAAAAAAAACTCTCTCCGAGCGCGCGCACATTTCAGCATAGTTTGGTCCAAGGCCCTTGAGTTTTGAAGAGCGATCAGCCGTCTCTGCGATCGCGAGACACTTCTACCTTGTTTTCCCATTGTCTACGGGGCCGCCTGAGCTTGAAAAGAGAGGTTAAGCCTTGCGGCAAGGCTTTAAGGCTTTTGAGGTGAGGTTTATGCAAGGCTTCAAGGCCAACCTTTTCAAGGCTTTCAAGGCACAGTCAAGGTTTTGGGCACTAGGTTCGAGGTGATCAAAGTAGAGGGCTGGACTCGCTTAGTGAGAGACAGAGGACGGCGAGAAAGAAGTCAAGCTTTTGCGGCGCCTTCTTATCCAAAATGCCAGGGCTCCCGAACAAGTACGCTCAGCAGCCCTTGAAGCGCGCAAGGCTTCCCAAGGTTCTGCTTAAGGCTCTGCTCATGCCTTTGAGGAAGCAACTCAAGAAGCTCAAGGCTCAGACGCGAACTTCGAGGCAGTCGAAGTAGCACGCGCGGCAATCGTCAAAAAACAGCCAAAAACCAACTCCAATTCATACTCAAAACGTGCCGAAAAAGAAACTTGGGGGAAAGGGGAGGACGGTGCACCTACAACTTCACGCGCTTTTTACATCTGTGTTCCGGTTATCGTTGCGTTGAAACCGAAGTTCGTAACACCCGTGGCCCCCGATGACACCGAAAGCACCAGCAGTGTTGCAAGAACGTTACCAACGTTGAGCACCGTGCCCTCCTGATTCCACGTAAAAGTCACGTAGCCCGAAGCGTTCGCAGGGTTCCACGCCGTGACCGTCATGCTCAAAGACACCTGCGCCGTACCAGTGTTCTTCACATAGATCGTCTTGTTCGCCGAAGAACCAGGAACCAGGCTTCCCCAATCTATCGTCGACAACACTTGCGTACAACCGCTGTCCGCAAACGCACCCACATTCACCGTCGTGATCGCACCCGTGTTCGAAAACGTCCTGTTCGCCTGCAAAACCGCAAGAACACTCGTCAGCAACGCCATCGCCGCCACGGCAACCGCGAGCCCCACCATCGTCGATCTTCTGCATAGCCAAATTTTTCCACCGAGCCTTATCTTGAATCGCAAGTCATAATAAACGTTTCCGTCTACCAGATCAACACAAATACAAATGAGAACCCAGCCACAATTCCAAAAAAATACCCAAAACCTCTCGGAAACAACACCCATAAAAGAAAATCAACGACTCCTCGCGCGCAGAAGACATGCGCAGGAGCGGATGGGCGACATCGGCCGCAAATCAGCTAATCTGCGTCAACGACACTCTGGCCTTAGCGGACAGCTATCTAAGGGTCTTCCCCTTTCGGAAGGGCATCCTATTCTTTGCGTGCGACATTCACGAAATTCCTGAGTATGTCTTCGCCGTGCTCAGTGTTGTTGACTTCCGGGTGAAACTGCACCCCGTAGTACGATTTTTCCACGTGCTTCACTGCCTGTATGCTACAATTGTCCGAAGTTGCAAGGATTCTGAAGCCCGGTGCCTCCTTAACCTCATCATTATGCGATTCCCAGACCAAGAACTCTTTAGGCAATCCCCTGAACAAGTCATCCTCCTCAACGACCCTTATCTTCGCCAATCCATACTCCGGAGCCCTTGCAGGTCCAGCCTTGCCTCCACAGTGAAGAGCCATCAACTGAAGACCAACACATATGCCCAGTATCGGGCCTCGAAAATCATTCAAGTAATCCGTACAGTTTCCAAGCTTAGGGCGATTCCCACGCGATCCGCAGGCGCCCCACCGCTGAGGACAAGCGCGTCAGCATCAATCTCGTTCAGAGGAGTCGTGTTTGCGATTATCTTGGTCTCGCATCCGATTTCACGCAAGACTCGCCAAATCCTATGAGTCCACTGGCCACCGTTGTCAATAACGTAGACTTTCACAGCACTACTCATACTCGATCGTTCCAGGAGGCTTATTGGTTACGTCAAAAACGACCCTGCTGACCTCGTCCTTGAGCGTGTTCGTAATTCTGATCGATATCCTTTCCAACACCGAGTGCGGTATCTTTGAATACGCCGCGCTCATCCCGTCAAGACTCTCGACAGCATCGAACCGAAATCATGGTTCCATAGACCCTGACGTCACCGTGAACACCAACAGTTTTACAGGGTAATAGAACCGCGAAATATTGCCAAGGCTTGCTCATCTCCTTGTTTGCAGCTGCGTTCTCAATCTCTTCCTCAACGATTGCACAGGCTTCCCGAACGATTCTCGTGCTCTCCGAGTCCGCTTCACCGAGAATTCTAACTGCCAAACCCGGGCCTGGAAACGGCTGTCTCTCGTAAATGTCCTTGGGCAACCCCAACTTCTCTCCGACGATTCTCACCTCGTCTTTATACAAGTCTCTAAGAGGTTCAACGATCTCAAACTCTATTTTTTCTGGCAGACCCCCAACGTTGTGATGGGACTTGATGGTGTCTCTCAAGCCCCCTCCGCTCTCTATCCAGTCCGGCGCGATGGTCCCTTGGACAAAAAACTTCGCGTCTTCCTTCCTCGCAACTTCCTCGAAGACTCTTATGAACAACTCGCCTATGATCTTTCTCTTCTTCTCAGGCTCCACAACTCCTTTCAGCTTCTCGTAGAACCTCTCCTTGGCGTCCACGACGATAACGTTCAAACCCATCTTCAGCAGCATTCTCTTGTTGTTCTCGATTTCATCCTTCCGCATATAACCAGTGTCAACCAAAACACACCGCAAATTCTCCCCAACAGCCCTGCCAACCAAAACAGCGGCGACGGTGGAGTCAACGCCGCCCGAAACGCCGATCACCGCTTTTCCTATGATCCTCTTTCTCAGCTCCTCAACTTTGCTTTCGACGAATCTCTGGGCGTCAAACATCAAATCATCACAAGCTAGCTTGAACTTCTGGATATAAAAATCTTGTAAAACTCTGAAGAAAACTGTTCGAGAGGATGGATACTGCTGCTCTCATAATGGGAAAACTATAAAACGCAGACGACAAGTTTACCTAGTCTCCGATTAATCCGAAAATCTGGTGAAAAGCGTGGAAAAGTTCACACACGACGTAATCATGATCGGTGCGGGCCTAGCAGGTCTGAGAGCCGCAGTGGCCGCCGCAGATGTCAACAACAAACTCGACATTGCGGTGATCTCCAAACATCACCCCTTGCGTTCACACTCGGTTTGCGCACAGGGCGGAACCGCCGCAGTCATGCGTGAGGAAGATTCGTTTGAACGGCATGCCTATGACACCGTCAAAGGCGCCGATTTTTTGGCAGATCAAGATGTAGCAGAATTCTTCGTAAAACAAGCTCCAAGAGAAATCGTGCTGACCGAGCATTGGGGATGCCCTTGGAGTCGCACCCCAGATGGAAAAATCGATCAACGCGCCTTCGGAGGTCACACTTTTCCGCGTGCATGTTTTGCGGCGGACATGACGGGTTTTCATGAGATGCACGCGTTGTATGGCAAGGCTTCATCGTATGACAACATAAAATTCTACGACGAATGGTTCGCTACTTCTTTGATAGTTGAAAACAAAACCGCAATCGGCTTGACCGCCATAGAAATGAAAACTGGAGAAATGAGAGCATTCGGCGCCAAGTCAATAGTGATGGCCAGCGGTGGACATGAACGCATTTACGAGTTCACAACCTTCTCTCACACAACAACAGGCGACGGCATGGCTATGGCATATCGCGCAGGAGCAGCCCTTGAAGACATGGAGTTCGTGCAATTCCACCCCACAGGTCTCGTTCCATCCGGTGTACTGATTACAGAAGGAGCCCGAGGCGAAGGTGGCTACCTGATAAACGCTAATGGCGAACGTTTCATGAAGAAATACGCTCCTGAAAAAATGGAACTGGCTCCACGCGACGTGGTGTCGAGGGCCGAACAAACCGAGATTCTTGAGGGCAGAGGCCTGATCGGACCCTATGGTCCATACATAGCCATAGACCTCAGACACTTGGGCGAAGAAAAAATAAATGAACGATTACCCCTGATTCGAGACGTCGCAATAAAACTCGGCGGGGTCGACCCAGTTAAAGAACCGATACCTATCAGGCCCGCGGCCCACTATTCGATGGGGGGTATACAAGCAAACATCAGAACCGAAACGCCGACATCGGGATTGTACGCATCAGGAGAATGCTCGTGTCTGAGCCTGCATGGCGCGAACAGGCTGGGAACGAACTCGACGAGTGAATGCTTAGTTTTCGGAGCAGTTTCAGGCGAAGAGGCCGCGAAACACGCCATGAAAACTGGTCTGCACGAGTTACCTCACGAGAAGCTGGCGGAAGAAGAAAAACGGGTCTTCAACGGCATTCTAGGCAGCGAAGGTCCCGAAGCCGTACCTAAGATAAGAGACGAAATGAGGCAAATAATGAACCAAAAGGCCTGGATATATCGGAGGGGTGACCAACTCGAGAGCGGCCTGAAAGAAATAAAGCAGTTGAAGGAAAGGTTCAAGAGAATTAAGGTCAGCGACAAGGGAAGACCCTTCAACACTGGAATGCTCAACGCGCTTCAGCTGAGTTTCATGTTAGATCTCGCGGAAGTGACGATGGTAAGTGCACTTCCACGAAACGAGTCACGGGGAGCACATTCGAGAACAGATTATCCAAAACGGGACGACCAGAACTGGTTGAAACACACGCTCGCATATTATACACGAGACGGGCCAAGGCTGGAATACGCTCCCGTCACTATCACTAGGTGGCAACCTGCCGCAAGAACCTACTAGGAGGATGACGTCAGTGAGTACTCATGTTGAAAAAACTGTCGAGTTCAAGATAAGTCGGTACGACCCTGAAAAGAGCAGAAAGTACGTGTCAACATTCAAAGTGCCGATTCGGAAAGGAACAACCATGCTCGATGCACTCCTCTACATCAAGGACAATCTCGACGATTCTCTGACGTTCAGGCAGTCCTGCAGAATGGGGATATGCGGCGACTGTGCAGTGAACGTTAACGGAAAGCCGATGCTTGCGTGTTACACGCAGGTGCTCGATCTTGACGCAGACTCGGTGCTTGTTGAACCGCTGTCAAACGCTTCTGTCATCAAGGACTTGGTAGTTGACATGCAACCCTTCTTCCAGACCTACAAGAGAATCAAACCGTACTTGATAGAGCCTGAAGAAGATCTTAAGAAGCCCAGCGAGTTTGCCCAATCACCGACTGAGCTCAAGAAGTACTGGGATTTGAGCCTGTGCATAAAATGCGCGATATGCAATTCTGCCTGTCCTGCAATAATAGACGAGAAGTTTCTGGGTCCTTCTGCCTTGACGGCTACTTACCGTTGGGTGGCCGATTCGCGAGACAAGGGCAACGATGAGCGTTTGAAACCGATGACTGACAACGTGTGGCTGTGCACTCAGTGCAATTCGTGCACGCTCTTCTGTCCAAAGAAGCTGAGCTGTGCAGACTCGATAATCGATGATCACTGCCTGATAGTTGAAACTGGCAACATACCGCGGACCGTAAAAGACGTGCTTGAAAGCGTCTATAAGTACCACAATCCGATGAGCACACCTCAAGCAAAGAGAATGGATTGGGCGAAAGACCTGAATGTGAAGACCTATCCGACCGTCACTAAGGCCGACGTGCTGCTCTTCACCTGCTGTTCAAACACGTATGACATCAGAAACCAGGAAGCAGCAAAGAGCTTGACTGAAGTTTTCAACAGGATGGGCGTGTCCTTCGCGACGTTGGGTGCTGAAGAATGGTGCTGCGGAGATCACATGCTCAGAATGGGCGAAAAAGGACTTTTTGAAGAACTGGCTGAGCACAACATATCCATGTTCAAGCAGTTCGAAGCCAAAAAGATCGTGACCCTCTCACCGCACTGCTTCAACACTTTCAAGAATGATAAACCTTACAAAGACGCAGGCCTCAACGTCCAACACTACACACAATTCTTGGCTGAAGCCGTGCAGAATGGCGCAATCAAACTGTCGAAATCCGTCAACAGGACGGTAGCCTACCACGACCCCTGCTTCTTAGGAAAACGCAACGATGTGTTCGACGCACCAAGACAGATACTGCGATCAATAAGCGGTTTGAAACTGGTTGAGATGAAAAGAACAAGGCAGAGTAGCTTCTGCTGCGGCGGAGGAGCTGGAAGAGTTTGGACGGAAGATGCATTGCCCGAAAAGAGGCCCAGCACCAACCGACTCCACGAAGCCGTTGAGCTCGAGGTAGACACGATAGCCGTAGCATGCCCCTACTGCATAACCACCCTCGAAGACGCGGTCAAAGTGCTGGACATCGAAAACAAAATCGCCGTCAAGGACATACTCGAACTGGTGAAAGAAGCACTTTAGGACAGCGCCCGACTGGCTTCCTTGTTCTGAAAGTTGGATTCCACGTACGCGCTCTATCAACCGTGCCCACGAAGATCTTTGTGTTCAGCGTGTGCACGTGCCTCTTTGAATTTTCCCATGTCTGCTAGCCTTAGCGGAACATCCATGGCAAAAGTGTTTTCGCAGTACGGGCAAACGCAGGTAGCCTCGAGGATCAGGAAGTATTCTCCGTTCTTGAAGATCAGATGAGCAGGGAACATCTCTTTAGAACTGGAAGTCTTGGTGCTTACCGTTGTTTCAGCTGATGTTTCCAATTCAACCTCAGCTTGCTCCGTTATTTCCTTTCCACATTCGGGGCAGAAGATTTTTTCCAAGAACTTCACAAGGATTTGCTAGCGATATTGACATCTTAAGTTTTGTGCTTGCAGCGCACGCACTAGGGATCACGCGCACCGTTTTGTCGGCTACGTTTCTCCCGCGCGCGCTGTCCCTTCAATGTCTCCGCATTCTCTTGGTTTCTTGGAGGTTCACACGGCTGGTCTTCGTAAACCACTTCGCTTTGATCATGCCTTGATTAGCTCGTGCTTCTTACAGTCTTCCTTGCGCGTACATATATTAGGTTTAATGTTTTTCCATAGAAAGACAAATTAATATCAAACCGTGCATGTTCATTCGCAGTCAAAATCGGAGGCAACACGTTGTTAGGTTATGCTGGACGTATATTTCACGTAGATTTGACTTCTGGAAAAACTCATGTTGAACCGTTGAATGAAGATTATGCCAAGAAATACCTCGGTGGAATAGGCCTCGGCATGCGTTTGTGGCTTGACCACTCCAAACCGGGCGTAGAGCCATTCAGTCCGGACAACCCGCTGATTCTGGCAACGGGTTCAATTGCCGGTACGATGTGGCCGACGGGTGGAAACGGTCATGCCTTCGTTTCAAAGTCACCTGCGACGTACGGGGTTGGAGAGGCTAAGGCGCACGGGACCTTCGGCACTGAACTGAAGAGAGCAGGGTACGACGCAGTCATTCTCACGGGTAAGTCTGAAAGACCCGTCTATCTGTGGATAGACGATGATTCAGTTCAGCTTCTGGACGCATCACATCTGATGGGTAAGTCACCGCAGGACACTGAGGACGCGATAAGAGAGGAGCTGGGCGATTATTACATCAGAGTCGCGGCAATAGGCGTCGCAGGCGAAAAACTCTCGCGAATCGCATGCATCATCAACGACAAAACCCGAGCCTGTGGAAGAACTGGACTCGGAGCCGTGATGGGTTCAAAGAACCTCAAAGCGATCGCAACACGGGGAACACACGATATCACGGTAGCCAAGCCCGATGAATTCATGGAGATGGTCAAGGAATTTCATGAGAGAATGAAAGGTCCAGCGGCACAGAAATATCGTACTCTGGGCACTGTCGAGAACGTTCTCGTTCACAATTCACTTGCTTGTATGCCGACTAGAAACTACAACAACGCTTCTTTTGAGGGAGCAGAAAAGGTCAGTGGAGAAAACCTCAACGAGAAATTCGTGACAAAGATCATAGGGTGCAGTTCTTGCGCCATGCGGTGTGAACACATGTGCGTGGTCTCTGAGGGTCCGTACAAAAACACGATGACGCGAATGGAATACGAGACGTTATGGGCTCTCGGGCCGTTCTGCGGCGTGGACCGCTTAGATGCAATAATCAAAGGGATGGAACTTTCAAACTATTATGGAATAGACGCGATCAGCGCAGGCGTCATCGCCGGGTTTGCGATGGACTGCTACGAAAGGGGTATACTGACACAGAAAGATCTGGATGGAATAGACGCGCGTTTCGGTAACGCTGAAGCCATGGTGCAACTCGTTGAAAAGATTGGAAAGCGAGAAGGCATAGGCGACATTTTGGCTGACGGCGTGAAAGTGGCCGCCGAAAAGATAGGCAAAGACTCAGACAAACTGGCTGCGCACATCAAGGGATTGGAAGTCACAGGCTACGATCTTAGATGCCTTAAAACGGCAGCGCTAGGTTTTGCAGTATCATTCCGTGGAGCGGACCATAACAGACACGGAGCGTACGCCTTTGATGTCAAAGGAAAAGTCAACCGCCTCATCGCCGAAAAGGGCAGAGGAAAACTCGTCAGAGGCATGGAAGACTCGTACGCGGTCATTGATTCGCTCGTGGTCTGCAAGTTCTCCAGAGGCACCTACTACAAGGAATTCGAGGACATGGCCAAACTCTACAGCGTGGTCACCGGCTATAACATGACGCCGGAAGAGTTGAAACTGGCTGGAGAAAGAATAAACAACATTGGCAGACTCGTGAACATTCGAGAAGGATTGGGCAGAAAGGATGACACACTTCCCTACAAAGTGATGCACCTTCCAATCCCAGACGAAGGTCCTTCAAAGGGGGCGTTCGTCACGCAAGAAGAACTGGATCTGCTCTTGGATGACTACTATGAAGCCCGCGGTTGGACAAAAGAAGGAATACCCAGCGCTGAGAAGCTCAAAGAACTCGGAATGGAAGATCTGATGTCGATAATCAAGAAGTGAGGATGAGAAAATGGTGAAAATACACGACAGAAAATTCGTTTCATCAGACCCTAACAAGTGTGTAGGATGCCAGATATGCGAATATGCATGCTCAATGACCAGAGATAAAGTGTTCAACCCGCTGAAATCTGGAATACGCGTCGTCAGAATAAATCAACTCATAAACATGGCAGTCACATGCAGACTCTGCGAAAACCCTGCATGCGTTACCGCGTGTCCGCGAGACGCTCTGACACAGTCGGAGGAAACAGGACTAATATCAGTCGACAAGGACAAGTGTAACGGTTGCGGATGGTGCATCGAAGCTTGCGATTACGGGGCTATCATGCTGCACCCAGACAAGAAGGTGGTCTACGTCTGCGATTTGTGCAAAGAAAAAGGCGAGCCCCAATGCATTAAATGGTGCCCTGAAGAAGCCCTGGAACTTGTCACAAGCGACGTATTGGCGCAGAAGGCAAGAATAACAGCCGTGAAGAAACTATTCCAGGAAGCATCCAAGACACCCAAGAAACAGTAGTAGAATACCGCGCGCCTCAGGATTTCCTCAAAACTGGCTCGGGGGTTTATTCTTCCTCTTTGACCTACCCTAAATTCCTAACTCTTTCACTGCTATGCGCGCGCGTCGTTTTCTCTTCATGCGAGATAACTGTCTTCGACACCATAGATGCTGGGTTTTTCGGCCATTTCGAAACTGTTGGGCAATGATTTCCGTGATTTTAGTTATTAGTGGTGCGCCCTGAAAACCAGTGATTATGCAGAAAAGAAACGCCTCCATCGTCACGAAAAAATGCACGCGACAATAGATCAGAAATGGCGTTAGGCAGTAGTGGTGGGGTCGCTGGGATTTGAACCCAGGATCGCCAACGCCCCAGGCTGGTATACTAAACCATTCTAGGAAACGGGAAACCATGATCACCAACAAAATGACCGAAATCCCGCTTCAAGCTATACGACGACCCCAACAACCCGAAACAACACCACAACAACTAAATAAACTATCTCAAAACCCCAAAGGAATACGAACGCCAAGATCAGAACCCGCAAACCACACCGAAGAAATCCAAAAGACTCTAGCATTAATGACCATACGCGGAAAAGCCAAAAGCACAATCAACAACGCAAGACGAAAACTAAACCATCTATCCCGTGTATGCAATCTGTCAGACCCTAACGACGTAACCGAAGCCATTGGCTATTCAAGCATTGACAACTCAAGCAAAAACTCATACTCATACTTTTACGCATGGTACGCCAAAGCGAACCAAATCACGTACCAACGCCAACACTTCAAATACGAACTACCCGCACCCATAATGCCAACGACAAGCCAAGTCAACCGCATCATATCAGCCACAACAACAAAATACGCAACAATCTTCAAGCTAATGACAAAAACCGCCGTCGAACCAGAAGAATTACACCAAACCCACCGAAACCAATTCGACCCCACCCAAAACGTAATCACGATCAAAGGTCTAAAAGGTCACAGTAGCCAAGCGTACCCACTAATCGAAAACGTCGCCCTAATGCTCAAAGCCTACCTAGCAAAATACACCGAAGAATACCCCTTCCCATCAGCCAAATCAATGTCCGAAATGTGGCAACGAGCAAGAACCAAAGCCGCCGCCAACCACAACGACCCAACACTCTTAAAGATTCCACTCAAAAACCTACGCAACTATTCAGGCGCACAACACTACCTAAACATGGAACGCCCCGACCCCATAGACACAATGCGACACTTCCGACACAAACGCATGGAAACAACAATGCACTACCTACGAAACATGGTAATCGACCAAGACCCACACTACGACGTAAGAGAAGCCACAACACCCGAACAATGCAAAGAACTGGGACAAAAAGGCTACACCAAATTCGACGAAATAGACGGAAAACACCTATACCGAAAACGACAACAAACAGACTAATGCTATTCTGAAAACGCAAATAACTCCCCTCTTTTTTTAAAAAAAAGAAACTCGGAATCCCTGAAGCCTCTCAGTCTCAAGCCTAACCATCATGTCACGCTCACATCACGCTCACACTCCAACCCACAAAAACAAAACAACAAATGGCGTCTCTTTATTTTCAAGGATGAGACTTACCCGCGCACATTTGCTGAATCAAGGCAGTTTCAAGATCGCTACGCCAAGGAGAATTAGAACCCAGAATAAGTAGAGCCAGACTTTCCGTCGTCCCCACTCGTACCATTTCTTGCCGTGCAACCTAGCTCTCATGTCAAAATGAATGTTAAGCCTAGGGTCTGCTTCTCTCTCCATTTTTCTCAGTTTTGAGTAGCACATATCGTCAATCTTGTTCGTAGTCATATCAAAGCCTAACAGCCAAATACTGTAAATCGCCAAGGAAGCAGTAACAACAGCTATTCTGATGTTAAAGTCTATTGTTCCTCTCGACACCAGCTCTGCAAATGAAGCTAGAAGGACAACCGAAGCAGTAATCAGAATTGTTCCACTGACTATACTCATATTGTCTCTGGAACGAATGTTTGCGCTAATCTGCTCGTACTGAATCTTGAATGCTTCTGAAGAAGTCAATGCTACTAGATTCGTTCTATACTCTTTTTTCTTGATCAGCCTTATGCGTTGAATCCTTGGAATCTTCAATTTTGTCGTAATGCAAATAGAAAGCAGATATTATGATTCCTGCGATAATTACTAGACAAGATGCAGACATTGCCAGATGTTTTCTCCGAACAATTTCATGTTGAACTCAGATTATAAACCTTGTGAAACCCTAGCCGTCTATAGCTCGTGAGCCTTCGGCTCGCTCGCACGTTCCAGACGATACGCCAAGAAACCGACAAACTAACGAAGATTAATGTCCAATTAGAAATTCTGGTGTGCGCGCCATTGTTAGACCCCTTGTCAAACTGGCACGCGTACGAAAAGTGTTATAATGCTCAATGAGACTAGAAAGTTCGTTGGAGGTCACACCCCTTTGACGGAAGATCAGAATCCGCATAGTCTCTTAGACCTTCAACCCAAACTGGATGAAGTGAAAGCTTTTAGCAATATTATACCGCACGAACTTGAAATGGAACTAAAGAAAGCAGTGAAAATTGGAGACTTGGAGAAAACAAAGAGCATAATTGATGCCAAAATTCAACCAATCATTGATGACTACATGGTGAAGCTTCGCGGTCCGCCACTAGAAGGAGAACGAATTCTATGGCAACACATCGTCACCAAAGGCATATTCAACAAGGAAATTGTGGAGGTGTGGCGAATAACCGACTTCAGAGCATTTCTAGGGGTTCCAAAGACAAAGACTTACATGGCTCCAAAGGTGGCTGTTGATGTGACGGTTTCAGGTGTCGGTCTAGCCGTGTGCGACACAGTTGTTATGAATCAACATCGCAAATCCCAAGGAAGTCGCGTGGGAACTTTCACAGGAGTTAGTGGAGGAGGATTTGTTGGAACGGGTGTGAGTTCAAGCGAAAGCACAAGCTCCACTTACGGAGATTTGATCTTCTTATTTAAAGGCAAGGAGGTTTTCCGTTTCAGAAGCATAAGTGACCCTAATGGTGTCCGCCGAATGATAGAGGCGATAAAGAGGGAAAAGAAAACCTGATAACCCCTAGCTCGCGCTACAGCTACGGTTCACTCAAATACGTAAAATGACCATCAGGCATCCTAATACGAATGTTCAAATAGTCATCAACAAAATCAGCGCAATACTCTTTAGTGATCGAATGACCCTTACCGCAAACCCAAGTGTTGATGTCACGACGAAAGACCAAATTCTTGCAGACCCCGCAGACATATTGCGACCAACGCTCAAACGACTTCTCAGTAAAAGTCCTGAACCTCTCGCGCGCGCGCCGCTCACGATTACTCTTACCTCTAAAAGCGACCTTGCTCTTAGCTTCAAGGGAGTCAATCAAACTATAGTCACCAGAACGAACCTTTGCAAGCCGTTTCTTACCCAAAGCGAACACCTCTAAAGTGGTAGTAGTGGTGATAAAACTCACTCATAAAAATTCTCACTCCCCCTCAACATGCGGAAGAGTAAAATTCTTCATAAACCCACGTTCACCACGGTTAGAAACAACCCGAACGCCAGCAGGCAACGAACTATCATGCAAGTCGCCCTTACAAACTGCACACAACGGAACGTTAGGGCGTTTCACAGTCTTAAATTTCTTCTTCGACACGTTGCCCCACCAACGGATAATCTGAAAATTCTTAGCCCCCTCCAAGTAGCCCGAATGTTCAAGCTGATACCAGCACGTTCCAAAGAGAGACTCGCGCTTTTCAGCAACGCCTAACTCGTTGGTAGCCAGCTTCACAATCCAGCCGTCAGAATCGTACATCCTCCGAGTTAAAGCCTCAAAACCGTCGCAAGCCAGATCGAGACAAACCCCGTTTACGTTCTTCGAGCACTCACGACACCTGTATCCCCCCTGAATGTAGCCCAAGCAGTGAAAGTGAAACCCCTTAACCAGATCGCGTTTCTCCTTGTCTTTACGGAAAGGATGAACAATACTCGCACAGCCTACGATGCCCCTACGCCTAAGCGCAGACCAGCACAATCCACACATGACATCGTAAGACGTATGATACAACTCTTTAGGCATAGACGCAGAAATATGTTCAACCGACGAAACAGGCAAACCAGCAACGTTCACAGCGGTCAAAAAACGCGATTCCATGCCAAAAGCACGCCTCACAGCCCAACCGTATTTCCAGCAAGTATGACAACGATAGCTCCAACAGCTAGTAACGCTATTATGGTAGAAATCGCGCCCTCCAATCGAACCATGCAAAGACGTTTCAGAACACCGTTGAAACTTCCTATGTTTGCCGCAAAACGAATTAGTTGCAGGCTCACGACCCACAATTTTCCAATCACCACGGAAGCCATCGCGCAAAGGAAAACTGTCATACTGAGTAATCCATTCTGTCTCCTGCTTTCCGAACCCAACAGCCTCCAGAAATTTAGCATCACGTCTACTAACGTCATTATTCTCAACCATCAAAAAGCACCTTGAAGCGCTTCGAGAAAGTTCACGCTTTCAAACTCCTTATCTTATGTCATATCACTATGGGCTTCGTCTTAAATCAACTTTTCTTATATATTATATAACCACACGGATAGTGTACAAGACGCTTGGCAGCATGTATCCATACACTAGAAACGCACCTATGTTGCACACATTAACACGTTCAAAGCAAAACGCCACCTGCCACGCACGAACTACGAGAACTCGCCTTTAGCCATCGTGACACAAACTAAAGCCAGAACTGAAAGAACCATCGTTGACAGCCCAAACAGCAGACCTCCGCCCAGTAGCCCACCCAACCCAAATGATATGTCAAAGGCTGCCATCGTCACAAATCCAGAGAGCAACGTTAAACTCGTTCCCATAATCGAAAATCGAAAGTGTCTTCTCTCCATTGAGAACATACCTGCTTTCAAGCCTCCTGCAAAGCAGACTATGCCCAAGAGTCCCACGTACATCCAAAGATAGTCAGCGCTCGCGCCATGAAAGCTGTAATAGGTCACAGACCCCATGATTTCAACTATGCCAACGCAAAGGGACACAAAAGCGGCAATGATCGTCAGAACACCTGCGGCCGTCGGATAAGCTGTTTTATACATCAATGCAAGCTCACCATTGCCTTGCTCTTATTTACCCCCAACGAAGACATTAGCCCACCGAAATTAAATTCACTGTTTAACCTAATAATCTTTCATTCAAGCCCAATCTGCCAGACATGAGACACCATTCTGAAGTGCTAGAGCGCAACCGTGCGTCTTTCCCTTAAGCCTCGACGCGCCGACAACTTGTATTCAGAACGGTTTCTCATACTCTTCCATAAAAGTTCGCCTCGCTAAAAAACTTATTGTCATGGAAAAGCGAAGTGTTTTCCACCGCTCTCCACTAGCTTGACATAAGTTTTTTCCTTTTCTCTCCACCAGAAAAGTCGCTCGGCTCACACAGGCGAAACCGAAATATGAATCAGTCATCAAAGGAAATGAGACCATGAACAACGAACAGAACCAGCGGGAGAGCCAGAAGACTATGATAGAAGCAACCCCCACAGAAACAAAAAAAGAAATAATAAAAATGCAAAACGTAAAGACTGGTATACTAAACCATTTAGGTGAAAGTGACCCAATATGCACAACGAATTGATTCAGTCACAGTCACTAGCTATACGACGACCCCAACAGCCAACAAATTATCAATCCGAGATTATAAACACTCTCATCAACGTAACCAACTCAGGGAAAGCAAAAAACACTCAAAGAGTATAGCATCATCCCTCAGACGAATAAGCAAAGGAGCAGACCTACTCAAACCTGAAGAAGTCAAAACCTACATCGCAAACTCAACCTAGACAACCAAACCAAAAAACAGCCTAGCATTAGGATATAATTGGTTCTGCAAAACAAACGCAATTCAATGGAAACGACCATACTTCAAATGGGAGAGGAAAATACCTCTTATACCAACAACCGAAAACATCAACAAAATAATATCCGCATCGACACCGAAATACGCCACAATTTTTACAATCCTAGCCGAAACAGGATTAAAAGCCCACGAACTAGTAACAACTGGAGACAAAGACATAGACATGACACAAGGAATCATAAACGCAAGAGGATGCAAAGGACACAACTCACGATCATTCAAACTCAAACAAGCAACAGCAGAAATGCTGAGAGAATATCTCGCAGACTGCAACCAAGAAACACCGTTCCCATCATCACGATCAATGGGCGAAATGTGGAGAAGAACACGCAATCGACTCGCCAAAAAACTCAATCAACCAGAACTCAAAAACATATCTATGCGAAACCTAAGACACCACTTCGCCACTCAAAAATATGACCAAACCAAAGACATTCTACTACTCAAATCTCTACTAGGACACAAAAAACTCGAAACTACGATGTTCTATGTCCAGCTAATCGCACACGATAACGACGAAGAATACACCGTAAAAACAGCCAGCAACATCAAAGAAGCCACCGATTTGATAGAACACGGATTCCAATATGTCACTGAAATGGGCAACATCAAAATATTTAGAAAACGAAAATAACCGCCCTCTTTGTCTAACAAAACGCAAAACACAAAAGTTAAGCTAGCTAAAGTAACTCAAGCTGAATTCTTACATGAGGACGTCCAATGAAGGTCTTCATAAGCTACTCATCGAAGGATGGAACTCAATATGCTAAGAAATTACGTGAAGTATTATCAGAAAGAGGACACGATGCATACTTAGTTGACCATTCCCTATGTGTAACTGAAAACATGTGGGATGAGATAGGGAAAGAGATTCTGGGCAGAGAACGAACTATTTTTGTTATTACTGAATCCTCTCAAGAATCACGTGGTCAAAAGCAAGAGTATGATCTAGCTGTTGCTCGATACAGAAAAAATATGGCTTTGGTGAAGGAAGACTCTTGGAAAATCGTTGAAAACCGTTTTCCATTTCTGACTATTCCAAAGGGACTGATTTTCAATCAAGGAAATCTTGAAACAATTTGCGAATCTATATCAACACAATTAGTAAGACTCCAAGACCAAGAGGCAAAAGTTGAAAACATCAAAGTTAAACCCAAGCAAATAAAGTTTGAAAAGCTTGATAATAACGGTTTGGACGAATCCGAAGTTACAAAGTGTTTAGATGTTCTATCGTCTAGCTATCAAAATCAAACGATAATCCCTGAAGCTTTCTTCGTAAAAGAAGTGAAAAATGCGGGCAGTGCTTTCGTAAACATAGGTTTCAATCATAGACTCCCCCGAGAATGGTTTTTGCCCTATGAACAAACCAACATCGAATACGCCAATGATTTCTTATTCCAACAATTTGGACGAGACATTGCATTTGCCGAAAGGGATTACTTAGTTAAATCAGTTGTTAAGACACCAAACGTGATTAACCTAGAAGCAGAACCTCAAGAACCAGATTCGCTTCTCGCTAAGATAAAGGAAGGCATATCAATCATAGAAAAAGCAGGACATAAGCCAAGAGTGATTTTTCCATCAATACCGCATTATTTGACGATGTATCAATTTGGAAAGCTTGCGCGAGTTGAATACGATAATACAACTCCCACACCCACTTTGCGATTATCACTGAATATCGATAAACACAAACTAAAAATAATCGATCCATTGGGTCAAATTCCCCGAGGCACTATCTTATTCGCTGATGAAGCAATAACGTGGAACGTTAAGACTTATCCAAGCCAAGGCGTTCTATATGCAGACCTTGGAAATGATAGACTGTATCCTAAAAAGTATGTAAACGCCTTAGCTTTGACATGCATAAAATGTGAAGTAAACTCTGAAAGTGCAGTAATTTTGAAGGATAAGGACATCAAGAACTAAAGTCTGTATTATTCCTTGGACAAGATACAAGCAATCAAGTGGCTCGTGAGCCGTTTGGCTCACTCGCACGTTCCAGACGATACGCGCGCTACCTCTTGCCTACCAACCGTTTTCTTATTCATATCAAGACTTTTTTTATTTTTTCAAACATGAAAAATGGATCATGACTCATCATTTTGTCTCCTTCATGTTTTTGCTTGAATTACCTTTTCTCGCAACCTCTCACCTAGCACGCACAAATAAACACAAACCATCTTCGCGCGCGCTATTCAACTACAACATATCCTAGCGCCCGCTAGTGTCATACAATTATGCGGTTGAAGTGGGCACTCTCAAAGCCTTCGCGCGCGCGATTTACTTTGTGGTTATTGTGTACTTACATCCGAGCGGCGTCAGTACATTTTCAATCTTTTCGATCAAATTGCGCAATTGCTCTCCATCTGGTTCTGTTGCCCATTCAAAGAAGAAATCATAGTCTCCTAGAGTATAACCCGATTTGCTCACAGAAATTTTAGATTTCTCCTTGTATTTTTCTCCTAAACCTATCGGTCCTTCTTCCTCTGGCGCGACCCTAGTTCTTGCTATAGGTATAAATCCCAGAATATAGTGATAGTAAAAAGAAATCTCAGGCATTTCACGTGCAACTTTTTCTAATTCATCTAAAGCCTTCAATACAGGTGGACCATAAATCTTAATGTAACTCTTCATTCTTATCGATATTAGAAAATCAAGCTAACCTTATAAATCTCTCTAGTACGAAAGATTCCTTTCTCAGGTAGCGCACGCCTTGATAAATCCAACCATCAGCAGTGCCACACGCGCGTTCTGAGATCGAAAATTACTTTAGGATGCTACTCCGTTTACTCACGGGAGAACGCGAGTTTGAGTCTACGCTATCTTGCCTTTATCGTGTTCCTCATAAACTTCATTTTTGTCCTGGTTGGTGCGATTTTCGCTTTCATGTCGATTGCTCAGCTGGGAGAACAATATAGCTGGGCGAACCTATTCGTCATATGGGTAATCTTGACTGCTTTCTGCCTCGTAGCCGTATCTTTATGGGTCGCCCAAGACGGCGGAGACATCTCCTTGATACAGCGCAAAATATCAGAAATGACACAATCAGCCAAAAAAGAAAACGAAGTGACCCCGTCCGTCGAAAGCCCTGCTACAACCGAAACCATCGATCAGAACCTTGTAGAAAAACTGTCCAAGAAATACCTAAACCCTGAACAGGCCTTGAAACACTTAATAGACCTTAAGACGAAACAAGGAAAAACCCGAGAACAAGCAATAAAAGAAATAGAAGAAGAAAACACGTAACACTCCGACCAGTGTTTGCTTTTCTCGCTGTTTGAACGCATAGCGCCGCTCAATTCGTTAAGTCTCGTACGCGCACTACATAAACACAAAATTCTCCTTTTTCTGCTCAGCATCATGCTTAACCATTATGTCGTGCTCGCATCACGCTCGCGCTTCCCTAAAAAGCTTCAAGAACCAACCACCGTCATAACTCCACCGAGTTTTAGAGTAACCGCGCGTGTTGTATCAAATCAACCAGGTGATCAAAACTAAGGTGGTGGTGGAGTTTGAGGTATTTTCTTTTCTAGCCTAACTATGTAACCGATTGCTCCCAGCACTCCGAAACTAAAACCCAAATAGAAGAACCCCATAGTGAAAAAAGCTTGCGCGCTAAGAAATGGGTTATTTGTAGAAGGAATATTGTTGCTTCTTGACAAGCCAATCAAGACGACGCCAATCAGGATACAAGCACCCGCTACGACAAGAACCTGATGTGAATCCTTCATAGATTCAACCCATAGTTACAAAGGTTCAACCATCTTATATTATTTCATCTCTCAAGAAGTCTTAAATCTGCACAGCGCGCGCGAGACTATCATATTGCGAGAGCCACAGTTTTTATGCTGATGCGAATTAGTTATTCAACGGTTTACTGCCACGCCACAAAAAAGAAGAGAATCGTGAACGATCGTGAAACCGAAACATAGGTACATACGGGGCCACCCAGTCGCACTTCTTGTGGGTTTTGAACAGGATCACGCAGTTCTGTGGCAGGTGTTCAGTCACGTCATAAAACCGTACCTGACGTTGAGACTCGCAGGAACGAGGAAAAATGGACGGGCTCTCTACGATCTTCACGAATCCGTTATAAAAGCGCTAAAACCAGTGCTCAAAGAGGGCGTGAAGAGCATAATAGTTACAGCTCCGATGAAAACCACTTACGCCTCCGACTTCCTGAGTCACGTTCGAAAACATCACGCCTACCTAATTCAATCAAAAGGTCCCAACAGAGCGACCTTCGCTGAGTCAGTCGGCTCAGCGGATCTGCCTCACTCGGTGGCCGAACTGGTGAAAACCAAAGAATTTCGAGAATCAATCGCAGAGACGACATCAGGAGAAGCCGATTACATCATCACCGCTCTCGAGAAGGTTCTCAGCCAACCAGACGGCACCCGACTCGTCCTATTCTCACTCAAAGAAATCGAAGACAAGATCTATGATCGAGAGAAAAGAGATGACTTCAGCGCTACTTACCTGGTGCTCACGGACGAGTACATTGCTGAAAGCGAGAACAAGAACAGAGTTCAAAGATTACTGCAGATTTCAGCGAACAAGAAGGTGAAAACTAGAGTGATCGAGGCAAGAACACCAGCGGGCAAACGAATCACCCAGTTTGGAGGGCTGGTCTTCTTCACAATGGCAATCAAGTAGACACACGGTGCTACACAGAGGAACGAAGAGATAAGCAGAAATAGGCAATTCCGCTCGTAGCCTTTTCGTGAAAAAGTTGTCAATCTGGAATGCGTCAGAATGGAACTTCAGAATATCCAGTACGCGTAACATCTTGGTCAAGAGCAAAAACGTGAATCAGCGAAAGATACTCGCCGAAGACGTTTCAACCAAACGTCCGTTTGTTCTCGATGCTTCCGAGAACGTCCCAATCAGAACAATAAAAGTTGGCAAAGAGTACCTCGCGACGTTTAAAATCTACACCGCCAAGTCAGCCGAAGGCGTGAAGACAGAATTTGTCGAGTTCTTTCATGCACTTGACGTGGATCGACCCGCAGAAGACTTCCTCGACGCGGCCTGCAACTACCCGATGCTGATCAAATTTGAACTGGTAGAAATAGAAAGCTAGCGACAACTCTCGAAAACCTTAAGCTCGTGAAGAGGGAAAACGAAACATAAACCAGAAACCTTTGCGAGAGACAACCACGTGTCTCAGACACGCATCGTGCGCTTGTTTTGAAAACGCGTAACCATTGCACAAGAGGAGGCAGCCAACACGAACGATAGAAGCGAAAGGGCCAGATGGAAATTCGGGAATCGCGACGAACGGAGTTTCTAGGGTGAACTCGTTATCTGGGTCAGTCACAAACTGTCCCGCGTAGGGTTCGTATGTTTTGACGTTTATTTTTCCTTGTGTCAAATCAAAAGTCAAGATTCTCACGGTTGCCCCTCCTTTCTGATCGTCAAGATTCTGACGATCGAAGAAAAGTTCATCACGTTCGTCAACCCTTGTCCTGTTCGCGTTTCCGTTAGAGTAGTAGTGGCCATTCAAGGTCATGAAAACGTTTGAGTGATTCGCCAAGACAGTGTCTTGTAATCTGAGCGCCCATGCATCGTAACCGCAGGTCTCATCAATATAAGCGTGGGTTGCAAGAATAACGTGAGAGTTCGGATGGGCGTCGAGAACATCGTTTGCCCATTGAAGCTCGCTCGAGTTTGCGTGGAATTCGACGTTAACTATGAGAAAATTGTAGCCAGAAAAATTGAAGGAAACTGCGGTGTTCTTTCCGTCAAAAGAGTCTCCGGTCCAATACGCTTTCTGTTCCATCAGAGTTACATTAAACGCAACGAAGTCTTTTCCGTTCCATGAGCCTGCAGACTGATCGTGGTTTCCAGCATCCCAACAGTAAGGAATGTCGTTGTCCAACAAGATACCCATCGAATGGTTAGCGTTTTTCCATTGAGACAGATCTGTGGCGTAGTTGATTATGTCGCCGGTGTGCACCACCATCTTGACGTTGTAAGCGTCCCTGTTGTTAACTATCCACTGGCACATGCTGTCAAAATAGTCAGGATACGTCTGTGAAAGATACTGCGTATCGGTAATCCAAACCACTGAAAAAGTGGATTCTGAAGCCAAAGCTAAAGGCATCAATAAACAAACAGTCAAGAGTGCAGACGACAAGACGAACAGGAACAAGTGCGACTTATGCATCCTTGACCCACTCACTCGAACGCGGGGCAAACTTTCTCTTCGGACCCATTGATTTGTCTTAGACAGCTGAGAGCGGGCTAAGGTTGCTGGGTCTGTCCGAAAAGGTTCTGCAGGACCTGTGCTGAAGTGAAGAGGGCACGGTTGCCTCCAACGTAGTATGCAACTCTCAGGGCTTCGATGATCTCGTCTTTTGAGGCTCCGAGTTTGAGTGCTCTTCGGCCTAAGGCGGTGGCACCTTGTGCAGAGCCATGTTCTGCGTCGATGGCTAAGGGCTATCAGAGTTTTGAACTTCTGGGGCAGCGCCCCTTCAGAAAAAGGCCAGTTCCTGAAGCTTGTGGAAGGATTCAACTACTCTCGGATCAAATTCCCTATAGACGTCCAGTGGGTTTGCGGGCACGTCACCACCTATGATGTCAATAGCAAGGCCATCAGGAAATAAAGCTTCGTGTCAACGTACCGAAGATCATCTGACCTCTGGCACCATGCTAAAAGTCAAACAGCAAAACTCATCTGTGATACAACCAAGCTATTCCATACAGCGGGATATTGTAGTTTTGGGAAGAATTCCTTTTTATCTGAATACGGAAGCTACACGTGAAAGGAGAAGGCGAGACGGGAGAATGATAGAAGAAAAGGCGAAGGAACTGGACCAAGAAGTCCTGGGGATGTTCAGAAACTCGTACATGAGGCGTTATGAGAGGTGGAAGAGGAGAGACCTGCTTCTCGTTGCGCTTCAAACGATGCCCAAACAGGTCAAAAAAGAGAAAGTGATTGACCATCTGATAGAGCTGAAATCTGAATTCTCAAAAAGATTGAAGGATGAAACCTAGAGCTCTGACGATCTTCTAAATAAGAAGGCTATCCTGCATAGTCTCATCACATAACAGTCCTAGTTGAGCCTTCGCAATTCTTGAAACGAAGGAAGGCTCGTAATCAAAAGCAGGGGCTATGGATCTCAAAAGCGTCAAATGGGAAATTCATTTCTCCACGTTTATCGGCAACATTCAGGCTTGCTTTCACCTGATTTTCACTGACTTTGCCAGTTCACGCTAAGAAAACTGTGCGATAATTATCTCTAAATCCTTCTGCAGCTGAAAACGTATTGTCTTTCTAAGAAAGACCCTAGAAGAACTGTTTTAGCTTCCAACCTACGTGGGAACTCTTCAGAGGGTTACAACAACCTTATATGTCAACGAGCTAGCATGGCAAAACAGGGCTTAATTCCAAAAGTTATGAACAGGGGCTATTGCATGATAAAAGACATCTCAGTTTTCTACTCCAAGAACGCTAAGAACATGAGACGTTCGGAAATAAGGGAACTTCTGAAATTCACGCGTCGACCAGACATAATCTCCTTCGCAGGAGGCCTCCCAGCACCAGAAACTTTTCCTGTGAAGGACATAGAGGACATATCCTGCCAAATCCTTCGAGAGAAAGGCGATTTAGCCCTTCAGTATGGTCCAACAGAAGGAGAAGGGATCTTTCGTGAACAGATTGGCAGTTGGATGGCACGAGAAAAACCGACGATTAAGGCGGAAAATATCCTCGTCACCTCAGGGTCCCAACAGGGTTTAGACATTATAGGCAGAGTCTTTCTGGACCCAGGCGACATTGCAATCGTTGAACTCCCCACGTACATAGGCGGTCTTCAGGCTTTCACAGCGTATAGAGCCAAGCTTGTGGGGGTAGCTCAAGATGATCAGGGAATGAGAACCGATTTGCTGGAGAAAGCGCTGAGCAAACTGGCAAAGAGAAAGAAGAAACCAAAATTCATCTACGTCGTACCTGATTTCCAGAACCCTTCCGGGGTCACTATGTCTCTGGAAAGGCGAAGAAAACTGCTGCAACTGGCTTACGAGTACGAGGTGCCAATCATAGAAGACAGTCCGTACCGAGACCTCAGATTCATGGGTGAAAAAGTCCCCGCCATATACGGACTCGACACAGACAACCAGGTCATAGTCTTGGGAACGTTCTCAAAGTTGCTATGTCCTGGGTTGCGGTTGGGTTGGCTAATGGCTCCGACGGACTGGATGGACAGAATGGTCGTTGCCAAACAGGCCATGGACCTCAATTCTCCCACGTTCACTCAACTCATCGCAGCCGAATACATTAAAAGGGGATTGTTGGTAGGTCAGATTGACAGAATACGCAGGCTGTATGCGAGAAAACGTCAGGTAATGCTGGACGCACTGAAGAAATACATGCCGAAAGGAGTGAAATGGACCAAACCCGAAGGCGGACTGTTCCTCTGGCTTAAATTGCCGAAGAAATTGAGTGCGAACGATCTTTTCCCGAAAGCCATCGAGTACAAGATCGCCTACGTGATAGGTTCAGCCTTTTACTGCAACGGCAAAGGACAGAACACGATGAGACTCAACTTTTCTTACTCATCAGACGATCAGATCGAAGAAGGAATCAGACGTCTTGCGAAAATGATAAAAGAAAACATGTAACTTTCGCGAACAGGGCACACGAATAGTTGAAGCCGGAGACCTTGCTTCTCTGCCTATCCCAATGACTGTCAGTATTGAAGGATAAGGACTCTGCATTGTCAGGTTGGAGTTTGTTGCTGGAAAATCAACTTTAACAGAATATTCCCCAAGTTTCCTTCTCTTAACAATAGTTTGATCATATGACAAGACTTAAGAATAACCAAATCAGAAGCTCACATTCGCGTAGATGAAAGAATTGGATCACCGGAAAATCGTGGCATCAATTGGTGCGATCCTCTTCCTGCTCTCCGGCGTTTTGCCACTGATTTCAGACACTTTTTTCAGTCTCTTCAATCTGTATGCGTCAATCTGGCAGTTACAGCAAGGCCCTGGCCAAGTGACAATAAATGTCGAAACGATTGGGATCCTGTTGACGATCATACTATATCCCGTCGCGGTCATCCTTGGCTTCGTTTCGATTGGCAAGAGAAGAATGGCTATGGTCGCAGGAATACTAGGTCTCACATGTTGGTTTGGAACGCTTACTTACCTCGCCTCGTTGGGTTTCGTTTCGTACGCCGGTTTCGGAGTCTATATGGGAATCGTTGGCGCGATTTTCATGGTGATAGCCTACTTCCTCAAACCGAGTTCAGCGCCAGAACACGACTTTGGTGACATCAGTGACTGCCTCGCCCCCTCCACCTCCTCAAGAGGACAAGGTACACAACCTCTCTTTTGGTTCTTTGACAGATAATGGTCTGGGCGCAACCACTTCGATTTTTGATGGAGGAGAATTCAGTTTGCATTTGCAATACGGGCATTTCCCGCCAATTGTTGAGATGATGCCTTCAAGGTATGTTTCTTTCCTGTAAGTCCCGTCCTTCAAAACGGGGGTCGAATCTTTGTACAATATTGACCCACAACAGTGACAATGAAATATGAAAGTCATATTCAACGTCCTCGAGTCTCGTCTCTTCTCGTGTATATAGTATACCGTGTATACTTAATAAACCTGAGTCCACTCACAATACCAAAAACAAAATATGCACCGTGACTTCCATGTACCAATCGGTGGAAGATATGAAAACGCTAAAAATCTCGGATGACATCCATCAAAAACTAACGGCAATGTTGGGTGAACTCATGACCCAAACCAGCAAGATGCAAACCTATCAAGACGCAATAAACGCGCTACTCAATGAATCAGTCTTACTTCCCCAGGAACTGCTCACCCAAACTCAGAACTTCATTGAAGAAAACAGACATTTGGGCTTTACAACAAAAGAAGAGTTTATTCGAGACGCAATAAGATTCAGGCTAACCTGGTTCAAACAGGAATACGATTACATTGAGATGCCCAAAGAACAATATGAAGCACTTGGAGAGGCACTCGTTCAAATGAGCACACCCTACCGAACCGTCGAGGACTTCGTCAACACGCACGCAAGAGAAGCCCTTCAAAAGTACGAAGAATGGAAAAAGGCAAATACTCGAAGAATAAGAAGAGAGTAAAAGAACCGCTACTTTGCTTTGCTGTTGACTCTCTCCGCATCGAGCTCCCTGACTCGTGTCTCTATGTAATCGGTGACGCGGTCTTGAGTGAAACTGATCTCTTCATTCTGCTTCTTTAATTGATCCTTAATAACAAAAAGGACCTTGCCCATGTCGAAAGGTTTCAGCAAGTACGCATCGGCATTTTTGTTAACAGCTTCTATCGCGTTGCGGACGGATGGATAGCCCGTTATGATTATCTTGCGCATCCTCGGAACGGTGTCCTTTATCCTCGTGAGAAGTTCAGTTCCATCCATGTCCAGAAGCCGAACGTCAATCAAAGCGAGGTTGTAGAATCCCGCGTTGGACTTCAAGATTGCTTCTTTTCCGCTTTCAGCGGTGTCAACCGCGTAGCCTTCATCTTCCAGTATCGCAGCCAGCGTTTTTCTTATTCCTTCGTCGTCGTCGACAACAAGGATTCGGGCGCGCTTACCCAAATTCTGTCACCTCCTGCTTCCTTTCGTCTAATAGGAATGATTACTGTGAAAGTCGATCCTACCCCTGGACTGCTTTCAACCAAGATCTTTCCTCCGTGAGCATCCACGATGCGTTTTGAAATGGCTAAGCCAAAACCCATTCCCTTCGCTTTTGAAGTGAACAGAGGCGTGAAAATCTCCTGCATCGTTTCCTTCGACATACCTGTTCCCGTGTCTGTGAATGCAATCGCCAAGTTGTCTTTGCACTCACGACTCGTTATCGTGAGAGTTCCGCCTTTTGGCATAGCTTCCAGCGCGTTCTTAATAATATTGACAAACGATCTTTTCAGCTTGTCCGCGTCGACCTTCATTTGTGGTTCATCAGTCGTCAGATTTTTCAGGCGAACTTTTTTGGGGATTTCGACCAAATACAGTGATTCCTTAATCAACTCGTGCGGATTGATCTCAGTCAACTCCAACTTGATTTCTCTCGAGTAGTCGAGGAGATCATTGATTATTTTGTTGGAATACGCGATGTCTTTTTCTATTATCTCCAGCATCTCCTTGCTTTTGTGATTCAGCGAAGGTCCGAGCTTTGTCTTCAGATAATAGCTGGCTCCCGTTATTCCGGTCAGCGGGTTGCGCAGATCATGCCCGATCATCGCAGCCAACTGACCGATTGCGGCGAGTCTCTCAGATTTGAAAAGCTGTCGTTCCATTCGTTTGCGTTCAGTGATGTCCTTTGCGATAGACACCAAGCCTATGGGATGCCCTGAGGCATCTCTGACGACGCGCCCAGACAGCTCACCTGGAAATTCCCTGCCGTTCCTAGTTATGAACCAGTATTCAACCGATTTCACGCTGCCGAACTCATACATCTCCCTCATATCTTGCCTAGCTCTGTGGCAGTCTTTCTCTGCAATCAAATCAAGGACGTTCTTACCGATCAATTCCTTTCTTGAATTATACTCGTGCATTTTAAATGCCTGCTCGTTGCACTCGATGATTTTTCCATTCAAATCAGTTGCAGTTATCGCGTCAGGGGAGGCCGCAAAAATGCTCTTCAATTTCTCCTCGCTCTTTCTTAGTTCCACCGTGCGTTCATCCACTTTCTCTTCCAGATGTTGGGCATACTCTCTGACTTGCTGGATCAACCTCGCGTTTTCTATGGCGACAGCAGCCTGATGAGCAAAAAGTTCGAAAGGAGCAAGCGAGTCCTTGGTCGGTCGCCTTCCGTCGTGTGGGTCATCCATACTCATTATGCCCACAACTTGTCCATCAGGTAACTTTAGCGGAATGTAGAGAAGATCGTCAGGATTCCAGTCAACAGTCTCCTGCAACTTAACTTTGCTCGAAAGAGCATACCTGAACTGTTTCTGAACTAATGGATCACTCCAAGGCAAGTAGTAGAATTCACCGAGACGATAGCGCTCGAACATCGAACTCAAACGCTTGCGCCAAACGTCACCTGCTGCCTGATGCTCCTTCAGATACTTCTCTTCTTCAACATTCAGACCCGCCGAAACCACGTCTATGGCGTTTAGCTTTTCGTCCCTGAGAGTGATGACGACCCTGCCCCAACCTTGATCGTGCACCGCTTCAGCGATCGTTTTCAAACGCTCCCGCAGGTCGGTTGTGTGCAACATGACTGCAGAGCTTTTCATTAGGCCCTCAAGTTTCTTCGAGATAGCTCGGTAGTTTTCCTCGCCTTCCCGTAAGACTTTTTCCATTTGTTTTCGTTGGGTTATGTCGCGGATCATGATCAACGCGTGCAACTTGTCTCTGATGCGAAGTCTTGAAATTGAAAGTTCCACGGGGAACTCGACCCCATTCTTTTTGACGGCTGAGTATTCGACCACTCTTGCAGGAAGAGGATTTTGCTCCGTTTTCAAGAAGGTCTGAAACTGCGAATAGTTGGTACCAAAGCTTTTTGGAGAAAGAAGTGTGAAGGCTACTTCGCCCAGAACCTCCTCTTTTGAATAGCCGAATATTCTTTCAGCAGAGGGATTCCAGTACGAGATCCTGCCTCTCTCATCCATCAACACTATCGCATCTGTTGCTGAAACGCTGATAGCACGAAATCTTTCCTCGCTGTCTTGCAGGCTTGACTCTGATAGTCTTCGCGCCTCCTCAACTCCAATGGCTGAGGCGAGCAACAATAGAAACTTTTTATCTCCTTCAGCTGGGTCAAAGTCTGTTTGATAGACGGCGCAAAGAGAACCCACGTGAATTTGCCCGTATCTCACGGGTGCTCCCATGTAAGTTTCCAGTTTGTAACGCCTGACATTAGGATCTGTTTTTGCGTACGGAGTGTCAGATAAGTTGCGTACCACTAGAACTTCATTCTTCTTTTGTTTGATCACGTCGTTACAAATGTGTCCTTCAGGTTTGTCCACAACCTTATAGTCAGAAGGAGTATTCCATTTGCCGATGGAACACAAAAGACCATGGTCCAAACGATCGTAGATAGCACATTTCGCCTCCAACAACATGCCGCACAATGCGACGAGTGAGTTGACGTTCTCTTTAGGGTCCGTTTTGAAGCTGAGAAGACATTCGTTTAATCTCTCAATTCGATCTTGCGCTTTCTTCTGTTCACTTATGTCACGTAAGATTATGGTGAAATAGTCTTTGCCCCGTACTCTTGAACACGAAAATGATGCTTCTGCGGGGAACTCTCGTCCATCCTTCCGTAGGCCTACCAATTCAGATTCCTTAACCAAGGATGAGGCTGGAGCATGGCACCATTCCTCCATTCCACTGAGATGTTTTCCAACGAATCTCTCAGGGATCAGTAGCGTTATTGATTTGCCCATCACTTCCATGACGGAATATCCAAAGATGCTCTTGACCGCTTTGTTGGCAAACGTTATTGTCCCCTGATTATCAGTGGAGATCACAGCGTTTGGAGCGGAATCTGCGACCGAGCGCAGATAGCGTTCGTTTTCACGCAGAGTCTGGATGGCATCGTCTAGGTCGGGACAGGGCATCGCAGCATCATCTGTATAGTCTTTAACAGAAAGCTGTCCATGCTAGCTCCATTTAACGTGTGTGAAGTTTAACTCTGAATTACTGCTCAACGCTGTGGTTAGGACGAACTTACGTGTGCACGCACGACGTCTATTGAATCATACTAGTGTTGGAAGCGATCCCATGTATCTTTTCGGTCACGAAACCCAGACTCTTGGCGTACTCCAAGAATGCAGTACGCAAAGCCTCACTTTCAGCCATACCCAGGCTGATGCACATATGCTGAAGAACTCTCTTTTGTTGAGGCGGCAAGTACACTTTAACGACTTTTCTAGCCATGACACAATCTCCTTCCAAGCCAGTTACGTGACCCAAATATCGATCATGCATCCTAAAAGAATTGCCAACGTGAACGTCTCAATCGTTACTTAATCAGCCCAAGATGCTTCGAGGAGTTGAGACAAAGAGATGACAAAATCAAGGCCCTCCTGTCTGGAACGACACAGGCTCCACTGTCGAGATCTCATACCATAGGCTTAATAACTCAAGAAGAAACCTTCCTGAAAAGGAGAAAAAGACCACGTTTCGCAGTCGGCCACTTAGCGCTCGGGTACCTACTTGGCAAGGGATCAGCAAGATTGACTAAAACGAGCCTTAACGTACCTCTCGCATTGACGCTTGCGGTTATTCCAGACATCGATATACTTGCTGAACGAGTTAACGGGCTCGCTTCGCTGATCCCACACAGGGGGCCAACCCACTCAGTTCATAGCGGCGCTGATCGTGTTCATACCACTGTTCGCAATCTATCGAAGAAGTGCCTTCCCCTACTTTGTGGCCCTTATCTCGCATGCTCTGATTGGCGACTATCTTGCTGGAGGGCAGCTTCAGCTTCTCTGGCCGATATCTCAACAAAGGTTCGGCGTGATGACCAGCATTCAAAGCATACAAAACATGAGTCTCGAGTTGGTCTTGTTCGTTGCGTTCTTAGGATTTCTATTGGCTACAAGAGACGTATACACGTTGTTACAGCCTCACAAGTCCAACCTGATCCTGGCTATTCCGACGTTCACAGTCTTGCTTCCGACGTTCCTCAGTTACCCTCTTGACGTGCCCATCTTGATGATCCCTCCTCACATAATCTACACCGTCATTTTCGCTGCTGCAATCACGATTGAACTGCTAGCACTTCTTAGACTTAGGAAATGAAAAGAAGGCAAGTTCGACGGGAGCAACAGGTGATCATGTCGGCGGGGCAGGTCTCGTTCCCAACACGAGCGTCAGGTCCATCGGAGCGTTGTTCCTAATGATGTTTACAGTCACACTCTGTCCTGGCAACGTTTTCTCTTCCAGGTAACTCGACATTTCGTCTCCGTTGATTACACGATAATTGTTGATGCCGACTATGATGTCGTTCACCTTCATACCTGCTTTGTCTGCCGGTCCTCCTAAGACTATCTCCGAAATCGCCCACCCGTATGTCACGTTCGCACCCATGTCTTGGGCTTGGAATATAATCCATATCCACGCCTTTTACACCCAAGTAGGAGTGTCCGCTATAGGAACCAGAGCAACCAGAGCAGCTATTTCTCTCAGTATCGTGTTGCCTGGAATAGCAAATCCTAGTCCCTGGGAATTCGCAATTATCGCGGCGGTTATGCCAACCACCTTGCCATCGAAGTTCAGCAGCGGTCCCCCAGAATTGCCTGGATTTATCGGGGCGCTAGTCTGTATTATGTTGGCTATCGCGAAACCTCCAGTGTACTGGTCTTCAGAAATACTCCTGCCGAGCGCACTCACCACGCCTGTGGTCATCGAACCAACAAGTCCATAAGGAGCTCCGATGGCAATAACTGGGTCCCCGACCTTCAGCGTGGAAGAGTTAACAACGATCAGCGGTTTGAATTCGCTCTGAGCAGCACCAACGACTGTGACAACTGCCAAGTCAGAGTAGGGGTCTGTTCCGTTTACCACAGCTGAGTATCCATTACCATCGGCAAACGTCACGCTTAGACTCACCGTTCCACTAACGACGTGGTTATTTGTTACAATCACCATCGAATTGGTCAAGTTGTAAACGAAGCCTGACCCCTGAATGAAACTCCCATTGCTTAATTGCCCACTGATAATGACCACCGAATCCTTCGTGTTATTGTACATCTCAGCCAAGGAAGTTTCATTCTGAAAAACCGTGATTGTCTGATTATAAATGGTCTGGTTGCCCGAGACTTGCGACAACTCGCTCGAAAGGTTTGCAATTTCGCTCTGTAAATCGTTTATTCTGCGGGTGAAAACATACGCCGTGACTAATCCACCAATCAACAGTCCGGCGACGAGCACTAGCGCAAAGACTGCCGTAGAGATTCCGGTACGATTTTCAACCATGTCCAATCGCCTTCTCTAGACACAGCTAAATGAGGCTTCTTAAGAGTTTCGCAACAAGAGGCGGATGTCGATCGTGTCTGGGAAGAACCTATTTTCTCCTGTCTGTGACATCGAACGCATCGGGTCCGGTTCCTATGAGATTGACCCTAATGCCTGTTTCTTTTTCCACTTTGACTACGAACTGCTTCGCTTCTTCGGGAAACTCTTCGAAGGTTCTTGCACCTTTGACTTCTGGAAAGATCGCGTCAAGCTTGGTCAAAGCTATTTGCGTTGCTCCGTTTATCATGACAGATCTTTTTGCAAGCTCGAAACTGAAAGGTGCTGCACGTCTGTCTCTGCCTGTTCCTGAGGCCGTTTCGAACCATCCTCGCTTCATCGCTTCTTCCTTTGATATTTCGCCAGGCAAAGGTCCTGCTCCTACCCGCGTCATGAACGATTTCAACACTAACAATACGTCATCGACGCTTGTCGGGCCAACGCCTACCTCAGAACAAACCGCTGACGCGCTGGTGTCTCTTCCAGTGACGTATGGGTACGTTCCATGGAAGAGTGAAAGAAAGATCCCCTGCGTACCCTCTAAAAGCACCGTTTTCTTCATTCTGATTCCTTCGTTGACTTCTGCCGAGACGTCTGCGAGATATGGCTTCAGTTCGGGAACATCTCGTGCCAACCGTGCGGTTCGTCGCACTCTCTCTTCGATTGCAGGTCCTACCCCCCAGCCAGTTGTACCTATGCCCTTCAGGTGTGCATTCGTTTTGTCTTGAGTAGAATGTTTCTCTTCAATGATCGAAGCCTGATTGTCGACGCCGATACGCTTCTTCACGTTCGTTTCTTCAACTTCTTTCAGAAATTGACTCACGTGAACATTCGCACCTGACGCTATCCGCAAGCGACAGTCTTCATTAACGAAACCGCCTGGAACCATGTGCAAGGCGTAACGTCTTCCTTGGTGCCAGATGGTGTGCGCCGCGTTCACAGAACCTGTCCTGACGCAGAAATCTACCTTGTCCTTGAGTGCCAAATAAGAAATGATTTTCCCTTTGCCTTCATCTCCCCAGAAACCGCCAACTATGACTGTGCAAGGCATTTTTTCACCAAACTGGTAATTTCTGGCTCTTTATATAAGTCTGTTTGACTGGTTCATGTCAAGAAAAATCAACGCACGCGCTTCGTTTCCGCTCGTGCCTTGGCTTCCGTATCTATCCTTCTAAGAAGTTCAACGACATTCAAACCCTTTTTCCGCAGCTCCCCTCTTGAGACGGTTCGCCCCATCGGACACAACTCATCTACAAGAACCACGTTCTCGTCACTGCACACTACAGGATATACTCGACAGCCAAGAGGTCTGATAGAGTAAGCCCTGCATCGATGTTTTGTGACATCATAGAAGAAGCAATATCCTCTGTGATTTCGTAAAAACACGTACCCGTGCTTGTCGCCCCTTGCAAATTCGTTTCTCGTCGTGACCTGCTTGTCTGAGAAGTCGTATGTCTTCGTTAGAAAGAAGCATTTCAGTTTCTTTGCAACAGATACCGCAGTGGGAGCAACGCATGGACTGTTGTAAATCATTCCTTTTCTAATCTGCTTTTCTCTAGTCTACTGTGTTTTAGCCACTCAGTATGAAGTTCAGATTCAGAAGCTCGGCCCAAGCGACACTCTTGAGCGGCACCCTCAAGGTGGCTCTGTTGCCGTAAGGAACGCATGTGATGAATTTCTCTCTTCTGAAATCGTCTCTCATAATCTCTGATACTAACACGTTGACTATTACTGAACCATCTTTCAAGTGCAGATTGACATTTCTTTTGAGGAAAGATCGTGCCGTGTTCACGCCGAAACCTTCCATTTCTTACCACTCCAAGTCGCGATCTGCCATGTTAGTCCAGCACTGCCTGCAGATCGGGAGTTTCTCTCCGCGGAAATAAATGTACAGTTCGATGTCGTGGTTCTTGCACTCTCCATTCCAGGGATTCTTGCAATGTTCAACGCTTTGAACTTCCATTTTGAAACACCGCAATCCCTTCACTTTGCTCTATTTCCTTTTAAGACTCACTGAAAAGCAACACATGCCTGAGGAGGGAGAGGTGAGTTAAAATGAATGCCTCAAAATCGCAAAGTCTCCTGCAACAGCGCCTTACATCCGTAGCTTTTTCAGATCTGAATTATTTCAGGCACGATTCTTTCCTTCGATATCCTGAGCAAGCCCACGCTCGGTTTGACTATGAATGGAGGGTTTGGATTCGTGGGGCTTCCAGGGTTCACGAATAGAAGATCTCTCTCCCATTTTATGCTAGAGCTGTGAGTGTGTCCGAAGACCAGAACGTCAAAACCATTAGTCTTGGCTATTTCGCGCAACCTGCCACTTCCGAAGCGGGCACCAGGATAATGCGTGACTCCAATTTTCCAATCGAAAACCCTGAAAGAACTGATTTTCGGCAGCTTTCCGCGAACTTCAGGACCATCCATGTTTCCGTACACAACTAGAACGGGCGCAAGCTGTTCGAGTTCATCAACCACGGACAATGCGACCAAGTCACCCGCGTGCACAATGTAGTCAACGTTTTCGAAGACCTTGAAAACCTCTCGCGGAATCTCCTTGGCGCGCACAGGTATGTGAGTGTCTGAGATCAGACCGACGACTTTGCCTGAACTTTCCTGCAATTTCGGTAGAATTTGGTCTTGCTGGCTAACCACCTATACTGCCTCACGTTAGTCTCTGACAGTTTTCGAAGAGTTCTGTTTCTGAATATGCATCAAGGATTAGATATTAAAGCTTAAGCTCACGATCTGGTAGTGCTAAACTATTAAGTCTGTGTACAGTCATCCATAAGGAAGATGAGGAAACTCGTGTCCCCTTTCAAAATATCGCATGAAACAAGAGAGGAAGTTGCAGATCTTCTTAGTAATTTGATCCGCATAGACACGACCAATCCGCCTGGAAACGAGGCAGAAGCGGCAGAGTTTTTGGCCACAAACTTGGAGAAAGAGGGTTTCACCTGCGAAACCTATGAATCCAAACCAGGAAGAGGCAACGTCATAACACGCATGATAGGAACTGAGAGAAAACCGAGTCTCCTTCTCCTTTCTCATTTGGACGTGGTAGCTGCAAACCCGAAGGAATGGAGTGTGGACCCCTTTAGCGGGAAGATCAAAGACGGGTTCGTGTGGGGACGCGGTGCAGTAGACATGAAATCCATGACGGCCATCGAAGCCACGGTTATGAAGCTCTTGAAGAGACGGAACGTCAAACTCAAAGGTGACTTGATCCTGGCCGCAACGGCTGATGAAGAAAAGGGAGGAAATGACGGAGCTGGTTGGCTTGTTCGCAATCACCTGCAAAAAGTGCAAGCAGATTACGTGATAAATGAAGGCGGAGGCTTAGCAGTGCCCACAGATAGTGGACCATTGTACACGATACAGACGGCAGAAAAGGGAATTCTGTGGCTCAGGATCAAAGCAAGGGGCACTCCTGGACACGGATCGATTCCGGGGGCATCGGACAACGCGATTCTGCGTATGAACAAAGTTTTAAGTAAAATCGTGGGCTACCATCCAAAAATCATCATGACACCCACCGTAACAGAATACCTAACTTCAATCGCCGCCGGGGACAAAGCTAAACGGAAAGAATTGAGGAGTCTGCTGAAAAATCCCGCTGTCGCTGACGAAATGTTGGATGTCATCGCAAAGAAGGACAAGTTCCTGGCAGAAGAGATGCGCGTGAAACTCAGGATGACAATCACTCCGACTATGGTCCACGGTGGAGTCAAAGAGAACGTGATACCGTCTGAATGCGAAGCGGTCTTTGACTGCAGAGTTCTGCCAGGACAGACCCCGACAGAAGCCTTGGAAACGATCAAGAATCTGCTCTCAGAAGTTGACTTGGACAAGTTGGAATTCGAAACAATCGAGGCGAACGAACCGTCTGAATCGCCGTTGCACACTCCGCTGTATGAACAAATCGCGAGCGTTCTGAAGGAGTTCGATCCTGATTGCCATGTGGCGCCAGACATGCTGACGGGCGGGACCGATTCACGCTTTTTTAGAAGGCTCGGGATTGTTTGCTACGGTTTTCAACCCATGCAAGCGGACGTGCCCTACGGCGAAATAAAAAAAGGAATGCATGGCATTGATGAAAAAATCTCTCTAGACAACCTTGCTTTTGGAACCAATGTCCTCTACAGTGTTGTGGAGAAATTCCTGACTTAGAACGAACTTATAAGCGCGTTGAACCTTTCTCTACAGTATTCCAATAAGGAGATCTCACGATGCCAGCAATTGAAGTGGGCAGAATTTGCGTCAAACTTTTAGGCCGTGAAGCTGGAAGAAAATGCGTGATAGTTGACCTTGCAGACAAAAGTTTCGTGTTGATCACAGGGCCAAAAAAAGTGACGGGCGTCAAGAGACGGAGAGTGAACGCCAGCCACATCGAACCTCTGCAAGAAAAGATCGACCTTAAACGCGGAGCATCTGACGAGGAAGTGGCAGAGGCGCTCAAAGCGTCAGACAAGCTGGAGACGATGAAGAAAATAGTCAAACCCGCATTTCCCGAGGCTTGAGCCAACCCCCAAGACAATTGCTTCAACCAGATTGTGTGTGACTCCTTTTTGAATGAGCCCCGAGGTTGACGCGCACATCTAAACTCATATAGTTCAGACACTTTCTACAGTTTAGGAAGTGACACTTCGAAAATGCCCAGAACCATCGCTCCTTGGGAAGTGAAGCATGAACTACTGATGAAGGCTGAAGGGCAGACTGACCCTAATTTCGGACGCACACCTGAGCAGAGATCGGCTGAAGAACTGACGAATAATGGTGTAATAAACTTGGACAAACAAGCCGGTCCGAGCAGTCATGAAGTCGCTGCGTGGGTCAAACGCATCCTGAAACTGAACCAAGTTGGTCACGGCGGGACTCTAGAGGCTGTTGATTAGGCCAGAGAAATCCCAAAGTGACCGGTGTTCTGCCCGTTACTCTAGGTGACGGCACGAAAGTGGTGCAGGCACTTCTCCACAGTGGCAAAGAGTACGTTTGCGTGATGAAGCTTCATGCAGACGCAGGAATAGAACAAATCAAGAATGTTCTAGCTCAGTTTGAGGATGTCATCTATCAGCGTCCACCGTTGCGAGCTTCTGTGAAACGGCAAGTTCGCACGAGACGCGTCTATTACTTGGACCTGCTTGAAACAGATGGACGAAAAGTGCTGTTTCGAGTGGGCTGCGAAGCGGGAACGTACATCCGCAAGCTCTGCTTTGACGTGGGCGAAGTCTTGGGTTGTGGAGCGCACATGCAGGAATTGCGAAGAACTAGATCAGGCCCGTTCCTTGAAGATCAAAGCGTAACCTTGAACGACGTTGCGTATTGGCGAATGGAGTGGGAGGAGAAAAAAGACAAGACAATCCTCACCAAGTTCATTCAACCGATGGAACGGGCATTGGACCTGATTCCAAAAATCTACGTACGTGACTCAGCGGTTGACGCGCTGTGCCACGGTGCGAACCTGACTGCGCCGGGAATCCTTTCATTCGACAACCACATTAGAGCAAATCAAATGGCCGCTATTTTGACCTTGAAGGACGAAGCCGTAGCATTGAGCATAGCCTTGTTTAGCGCTCAACAGATTATGGAAATGGAACACGGAGTCGTCGCAAAAATCGAAAGGGTGCTGATGCCCAGGGGTACGTATCCAAGGCGATGGAAGAGCGGACACAAAGATAATGAACAAAAAAACTAAAGAAGCAGACCACTACTTTTCGGCGAGGCCAAGATCAAGAGCGAGATTCGGCTTGATTCAAACCTGCCTCAGGGGACGATCTTTTGAATTTCTCACGTCTTCAGGCATTTTCTCGAAAAGTCGTATTGACCTCGGGACAAGACTGCTCATTGAATGCATGACACTTCCCGAAAAGGGTTACACGTTGGACATGGGTTGCGGCTATGGGCCCGTCGGCATTGCCGCAGCGACTCTTAAACCTGATCTGAAGGTTATCATGGTCGACGTTAACCATAGAGCAGCGTTGTTGGCAAGACAGAACATTCTGAAGAACCATCTCTACAACGTCGAAGTCAGGAGGGGTGACTTGTACGATCCTGTTGAGGATGTGATTTTCGACTGCATTCTTTCTAACCCGCCGGTGAGCGCCGGAATGGAAACGGTCAAAACCATAATCTGCGAAGCTCCAAAACACATGGCAAACGATGGTTCGCTCCAGATGGTTGTCAGGTCCAAAATTGCCGGAAAACGATTACGCACCTTTTTCGAGGAAGCTTTTGGAGATGTCGAGATATTGGCGCGGGAGAGTGGTTACCGCGTGCTGATTTCATACAAACAGTGACTCCGTCTGTGTTTTGGAGCACACGCGCGTTGTCGCGACTCTATGGCTTCTAGAAATTCTTTTTATGTGCTACGCTCCGTTTGAGCGCGCGTTTTGAGAGCACCGCATACGTTGTCAGAATTTCTTTCACTCGTAGCGTTTCAAGTAAAGCGGTTTACCAGCCTCTTTTCTCCTCACTTCCAACGATACATCCTTGAGCGAAGTGACAAACCTCAGTGTTTCAGTAATTTGTCCTTCTGCAATGCTCTCAGAGATGACCTGAATATCTTTTTCAGATTTGGCCTTAGCCCCACCCTCACGCATCGTCAGACACCAAATCAGAACCAGAGCGCAATTAGATATAGGCTTCAGAGCTAATAAAGGTTGTTCCACAGGTTTAACCAAAAGATTCTTACCGAAAGATGAAGCCCGTGCACACCAGCAACCTAGAGTGGTTTTCTGTACTTAACACACTCAGAACCCGTGGGCGAGCGAACTGGGCGACGTTTCTTGTATTCAACGACGAATTAGCTAATTCTTAAATGCTAGACAGAAGTGACTAGCAACTGATCCCACGATTTCCATGAAGCCGGAGACGTACTATTGATCAAAGACTTTTTCGGCCGCAATCTTGCGGCTATTACCATACTTGGAAGTGTAGTGTTCGGATTCTTCCTCTCAGACACTGGCAACTACTGGAAGCCCTACACGCCATACCTTCTCATGCTTTTGATGTTCTCAACCGTTCTGACGATACGGCCACGGGACATCGCAGAATCTGCAAAAGACACACGCTCTCTGGCTTCTGCAATTTTCATAGTGTTTGTCATCGGACCGGCCTTGGCATTCACGGGTAAGTTCCTCTTTTCGCCAGCAACGTTTGCAGGCATAATCCTTGCATTGTGCGCCCCGTCAGCAGTTGCAACAGCCTTCTATTCTGGCTTATTCAATGGTGACACGGCATACGGGTTTGTGATGAGCATAACCACAAATCTGATAGCCATTCTCACGATACCCACGACGATGTTTCTTACTGTTGGGGCCGTTGTCAGCTCAGACCTGACCTCGATGTTTCTGAACTTGACAGAGTTGATTCTCGTACCTACAATCATAGCGTTTCTCGCTCAGAGAACTCTGCGTTCAAGCCTCGTTAAGATTTCTCGACACACTTCAAAGATCAATCTAGCTATTCTCTTTTTTCTAATATGGGCTTCGATCGCGCCAGGATCAGCCTATGCCCGTCAGAATCTTCTCGAGTTCATGTGGCTGACCATTCTTATGCTTGCGGTGTTGGCTACCTTGTTCGTAGTTTCCTACGGACTTGCTGTCAGACAAGGGCGCAAGAAGGCTATCACGGCTGGTGTATCTGCGAGTGTGAGAAACGGGGCGTTGGCGCTGGTCCTTGGAACAACGTTTTCCAACCCTGAAATAATCTTGCCGCTTGTGGCAAATCTTGTGGCACAGAGTCTCCTTCTGGTTGCCTTGGGGATTGTTTTCAAGGATGGTTAGTTTGTTCAAAGAAATATGACATATCAACGTTATCATTGTGAGATGCGAATAGAACCTTCCTCTATAACAAAGTTAGGGAAAACTCAAATATATCTGCAACTCACTACCAAGTATAAGGGAGAGGAGCGAATAGAATTGAAGGTAAAGGGTTTTTGGACGATTTTGATCGCAGTTGTCTTGACTTTCAGTGTCGGACTCCTCATGTTCAAGAGCGGTGCGTTTACGGTGAGCGGATCTGGCAGTTTGAGCATTGCCAGCGTTATCTCATGTGATGCGTCCGGAAACCCTCAGAACGCTTTTGGACCAGGAAAAATGGTATACTTCAAGATCACTGTTGACTACTCTGGATCTGATAGTGAATACGTGCTGTTGACCGCCAACGTGTACGATATAGGTAACAACCCGCTGGGAGTGGCCTATTCTAACGTTTCAATCAGTCAAGGTGAGTCTGCTGTGGTTTTAGGCTTGCCCATTCCCAAGTCGGCGACAATTGGAAATGCAACAGCTTACGTAGATGCCTACTCGGATTGGCCAATGAACGGTGGTCTCCCCTTATGCCCCGAAGTGAGTACCGTGTTTCTCATAGACCCGCCAGTGCTCTTGGGTGACGTTACCGGACCTGCAGGCGTTCCCGATGGCCGGGTCAACATGATGGACATCATAGCCATAATCGCCAAGTTCGGAACCAAACCTTCGAGTCCAAACTGGAATCCCAACATGGACTTGAACAAAGATGGCGTAGTGAATATTCGCGACTTAGCCATTGCATTGATGAACTTCACTCCGTGAGCAGCGAACGGCAAACTGAAAAAAAGAGATGCTCGGACAAAATTCTCACAACTTTTCATTGAGCAGGTTAAACTGTAACACGAGCAGGCGAAATTATCGCAGTTTTCTTGAACGTTGGGCACGTGCAAAGATGCTTCTACTTAAAACACTAGGCAGTATCCAAGGGCTACTCGTTCGCATTGCTCGCATAGGCGCCGATAGTCCTCTCTTGCTCCTCTTTTCCTCTTTGTAGTGCCTCCCAATCTCGCCACGAAAGTCCGGAGATCAGGAAAGGCAAGAGCATCGCTAAACCCAACGTGGCGGTCCCTGCGAGGTCATTATTGCGTGAAGCCATTCCGATGAGGGTCGAGAGACCGGTGAAAAGCATGAGACAGCCTACTACTAGAAAACCGATCGCAAAATAGAAAGTCAAATGCTTCATTTAGCTTCAGTTGCCCCTGATGTTAAATTCTGCTCATGTTTTTCGTTGATGAGGTTTATGAAATCAGAATGCAGATTCAGAATATTGCAAAGAACGTGAGGCACTAGTGAGAAGAGACGAGAATGGTTGAGTTCGCATCAACCAATATCCCGGAAGATGATTCTCTCAGTTCTTTGAGGCGATTCTCAACGGTCTTGCAGATGCTCATTCTGATTTCACTATTGTCGGATGAAGATATCCGATTTAGCTTTCTGGCAAGGTTGCCGTCGCCGAGAGTTTTCTCGATCCAATTTTGAAAGTCATTCCTCTGAAGGTGGAACGTCAGGCTTTCTGACTTGACAGATCTCACCTTGTCAAGAAAGTCGGACAGGCTTCCAGCTTTTTCACCGGTCGGCTTTCCAACCGTTTCATAGAAGTAGAAGGCTTCTTGGTCTCCTACCGTTCTAAGAATTTTCTCAGCGTCTAGCCTAAAGTCGAAGTTGTTACTTTTCCTTGTTCTCTTGCTTCTTGCGGGCACTCTTTTCTTCATTTTTAATTTATCACCTAGGACCAAGCCTTGCATCTTAAGACTTAATAAGTCTTCCTCTTGAAGTGTCGAACGCAAAGACAGAATGCCTAAATTGTTGCGGTTGCCAACGAAACAAGGTTATTAAGAGGTTCATCAGAATAGTCGGGAATATGACGGGTCTACTCGGAAAGGCTCCATTGACGTCTGATGTTGCTCTTTTCATCGAAATTGCAGTCATCGTAGCCTTGTTCGTTGGGCGCTTCGGATTTGCCCGGAAGGGGAGAATTAAGGCACACGGTGTCACAGCCTTGATTGCAACCGCGCTTCACACGGTCACCGTTCTGTTGGTTATGATACCTTCGCTTCTAAGATCGCAGAACATATTGTTCACCGATTTTTCGAGTCCAGCCATAATCCTAGCATGGATCCATGCGCCTCTAGGACTGTTGGTTCTGATTATGGGATTGTACCTGGTTTCAGAATGGAGATTTCGTCCTCCAGGCACCACTTGCTACAAGAGAGCGAGACTGATGCGACCTCTATGGCTGTTATGGGTACTATCTGTGGTCCTTGGGCTGTTGATTTACTTGGCCATAGCGATCTATTCATGATACCGCGCCCGCACAGGATGAGGTGGGGTGAAAGCTTAACCATGATCACGATTGAAGGAATCAAAGTCAAAGCGAGGATGATTCCAGGGAAACAACTTGTCACTGTGTGGAATGCGTTGACCACCAAGCCTTTTCCGAGAGTGAAGGTTTTTCAGCTTGAAGACAGCGATTTTGACGATATCTTACGACGCAGAAAGTGTGGAGCTGATGAAAGAAGAGAGTTGGAAGAGTGGGGACAAGTTCTCTCACCCAAGAGTACAGACGCTTGTGTCTTCAATGCTGACGAAGCTGCAGAATGCGACTACGTCATACTCGTCAGAGAAAACCCCTACCACAGGCTAGAAGAAGTCTTGGAACATGAACTGTCCCACATTGCCAGAGGAGACCTTTAAATCCAAACGGGCAGCAGCCTCTTCAATCGACCACATTTTTGCCCTGAAGTTGCGGAGACGGAGCATTTGGCACCTGCTTTCTGCCAGTCAGAATTTTCACACCTGCCCATTGGAAAGCCACGTAGGATACGATCAGTTTGAACCACAGAGTCACTACTCTGGTTAGAAGAGTCACCGAAACGCTTAGGGCCGCTGGAATACCGAGAACGGTGTAGGCACCGCTCACGATCACCTCGGTGAAACCGACAAAGGAGATGCCTATTATTTGCAGGCTTCCAGTCAAAGCGTAAATGATGAGCACTTTGTCGACGGGGATAGGATAACCCAAGGAAGCGAAAGTTAAGAACACCACTGAAACGTCAAAAACTGAACTCAAAATAGAAAACAACGCTGGCTGAACTAACGTTGCAGGCTTAGCACTTAGGGCTCCTATGCCATCATGAAACTTTTCCAGAAATTCTTCTGCCTTGATCTGAAATTCTCTGGAATTCCAACGTCCTTGCCGTAGGAACGTTGCTGCGCTTATCAACCAACGCAGTATTCTCCTCGTTGCCTCACGTCTAGTGCTCAAGTACCAAACCAAGGCCAGTGAGAAGAGCGTTAGAAACAGCACGGCGACGATGAATAGTAGGACTCCTTGGGAAAGCAGGTAGTTTCGAGCCAGAAGAACCAGGCCCAGAATCAACTCTACGACTGTTATTAGCATTACAATGATCTTCTGACTCACAACCGAAGCGACGATTCTTCCTGCGTCTTGATCAGAGGCTTTGGCCAGTATGTAAGACTTTGTGAAATCGCCAGACCATCCAGGTTCAGGAACCGTGGCGTCAAAGAACATACCGACCCACATGAGAAAGAATAGCTCTTCGCATCTGGACTCTCACCGCCAGATTATTCAAGAGGCTACGCCATGCCAAAGAAGCAAAGAGGACACTCACGACGAAAGCCATGAAAGCTGAGGCGTAGTAGAAAAGGTCAGCTCGCCTTATGACATCGGCGATGTTGCCGGTACCCACGAAATAGTAGAGGTAGAGACCAGCGTGAGCAACCCAAGGCCGATGAACAGAAATATCTTCTTTGAGAACAGTGGCTTTGGCGGGCTAGTCATGTTGACGTTTTCTCCGCTCTTCAAGTATTTTCGGGATTGGTTAAAATTCTATCGCATTTCACGACAAGGAAAACTGCAAAGCGCGCGCGAGACGACGCTAGCGTACGCGTGGATATTGCTCTGAAGAAAGTTTAGGTAGTCTAAGCAGGGTGTTTCGGTTTGAGAAAACTGTATGTCCTTTCTCCTTTTCTCGATAGGTCAAACAGTCCATTCTTTGTCAACTTAGATATTATCTCGCTCTCTTGCAAGTGATGATCACTGAGGGATAATATTCCATTCGGTTTTAACACTCGGTACAGTTCTTTCAACACTCTTTGAGGGTCTGTCAAATCATGAAGCACATCGTAAAGTAGGGCCACGTCTATGCTGTTGTCTGGCAACCCAGTGTTACAATCTGTCAGTATCGTTTCCACATTTGTAAGATGGTTCTTCAACGCGATTTGTTTGATCATTTCAATGGCTGTGGGATTAACGTCTAGAGCATACAGCTTCCCTGATTTTCCGACCAATTCAATCACTGCTTTCACGTAGCTACCGGAGCCGCATCCATAATCCAGAACCTGAAAACCTTCTTTGATTCCTACTTCCTTCAAGACGTCCTTTCTAGGTCTGAAGAAATCTCGAATCTTGAAGGTGAGAGCCATAAGTCTGAAGCCCAGATCGGTCATTTACGCATCCTCGATCGTTTTGTCAGATGTCTGAGTTCTGTCGGCTTTAAGACTTTTTGTTGAAGCCGCGCCCCAGGCACTTTCGAGACCTATGAGACTTGCAAGTTATGTGACGCACGCGGATTTGTCGAAGTCAATAAATATCAGGAATGCATGGGCTTTCAACGAAAGACCCTGAACTTGAAGGGCGACGTGAACAGTGTTGGAAAAGGATGAGATAAGGGTTCAGTATTCTGGCTTCGTGGTCTTTTCGGCTCAGATCGTCAGTGTCGCCACTGGACTCATATTCACGCTTCTGCTGACGAGGAATATGACAAAGCCAGAGTACGGTATATGGGCCAACATCTTCGACGTGATCGGCTATTTTCTTCTGCTGAGCAGCGTGTTTCCGTTCTGGACGATGCGATTCGTGGCTCGTCAGAAGCAGGGAGCAGCCAAAACGGGTTTTCTAGCTAACTTGTTTGTCTCTCTGATCTTTGGTCTCGTGTACATTGCATTGACGCCGTTCGTAACGGCTGCACTCCATATTGGCTCACAGTATGTGCTCGTCTACGTCATTGCGTCGGTGCAAATAATCAACATGTACCTCATCGTCGTGTTAGAATCTGTCTTAAGGGCAAAGAAGCCTCAGGCCATCGGCTACGGTCTTCTCATAGAAGAGGTCTGCAAGATAGTCCTCGCCTACCTGCTGATCATCGGGTTGCACCAATTGTTCTTGGGAGCAGTCTTGAGCCTGATAATTGCAGCCGCGGTTCAAGTGCTCTACTATTTGAAGCTGACCTCGAAAGAGTTGAGACAGAGGATTCAGTGGGCTTATGCAAGAGAATGGCTAAAATCCTCAGTCGTGAATATTTACAATGCCGCTGGAAATCAGCTGGCAGCATCAACGATCATCCTACTGTTCGTCTATGGTGGTCAGGCGGCAAGAGGGAACTATCAAGCAGCGATGACGTACGCAAACATTGTGGGCTACTCCCTCTTTCTCTCATACGCACTGTATCCCAGACTTCTAACCAAGAACAACTCCGAAGATGTGACGTCGACACTAAAAACGGTCTTGATGTTTGCAATTCCGATGACAGCCATCGTGTTTTCTTTGCCAGAATCGCTACTGACAATTCTAAATGTCCACTTCAATGAAGCAACGCCCGTTCTCATGGTGTTGGCCATAGACGCTTTTGTCGTCGTGATTTCGCAGTTCTACTCTTCAGTCATATTTGGCGCCGAAAAACTCGACGAAGAAGCGAGGATACCTTTCAGAGAACTCGTGAAAAGCAAGATCTTCAAAGTGTTCACGTTACCTTACTTGCAAGCCATCATCGCGATACCCACGTGTTTCTACGTTCTAACTCGGTATGCGAGTGGGCTTTCGGTTAACGCAGCAGTCTTCGTGACAGCGATCAACCTTGCGGCCCACGTTGCAACACTTGCAATTCAATACGGCATGATGCGCAATTCGGTGCGAATCAATGTTCCTTGGAAAAGCATCGGAAAATACCTTATTGCCTCTGCCGTTTCAGCAGTCTTCTTCCACATGCTTCCGGACACCACCACGATACTGTTGACTCTGTGCGTGGTCTTAGCAGGAAGCGCCATTTACGCTTCAATATTGTTGGCAATCGACAATGATGCGAGAAACTTGGTGGTAGCAATCTGGCAGGAAATCAAGACTATTCTAAACGTACGCACTGCCTGAGTCTTTTCTATGCTTTTCCGTAGACTGGAATCGCTGCGCCACTTGTAACGTTGGAATCCTCTGACACTAGAAAGAGAACGACTCTGGCAATGTCTTCTGGCTTGACCCACTTGGTGAAGTCAGCATCCGGCATGTTGCGCCTGTTGGCCAAAGTGTCGATCGTGCTGGGCAGGATACAGTTCACGTTAATATTGTACTTCTTGACTTCGTCAGCGATGATCTCCGTCAACACCAGAACTCCCGCCTTGGAAACAGCGTAGGCCCCATTCTTGACTCTGAAACGCTTCTCAACAGCTGGGCGTGCAGAGACGCTGACGATTCTGCCAGAATTCTGCTTGATCATGTATTGCAAAACGGCCTTGGAGCACAGAAACATGGACTTCAGGTTAACGTTCATCATGAAATCCCAGTCGCTCACCTTGGTTTCGGCTACTTCGACACCGCCAACGTGAGCACCAACAATGTTGAGCAGAAAGTCCACTCTTCCGTGTTTTTCAACAACCTTCTGCATCAGGGCTTGCACACTGGCTTCTTCAGTGACATCGGCCTGAACGTGCATGAGTCTCTCGCTGTGTTCGCCAACGAAAGTAGTGAGTTCTTGTGTGCTCTCGCCGCTCCTGTACGTCGCTGCAACGTACGCGCCGTGTTCCAGAATTGTTCTGGTCAAAACTCTGCCAAGCGCCCCAGTGGCGCCAGTGATGACTGCAACCTTTCCGCTCAGCGACAAAGAAACCACCAGCAACTACTTGTGATGAACAGTATATCTCGGTTGCTATTCGAGGCTTGCTCTTTAACGCGAGTTATGATAACCTCATGGATTGAGTGGAGGGAAGGAAAAATGATAGAACCGTCAATGGAGGGAGGTGAGCTTCACCTTCTTGCAGTCCACTAAACAATAGTCTGGTTGGTCTCTGTCTTGATTCATCACAAATTCGCCTAGCGCGCGCGTTGCACTAGGGTACCATGAAACATCTGCTCAAATTCCATATGTTCAGGAGAATCACTCAGCGCACGTGCTATTCGCTTCTGCACCTTCAAACTTTTTCAGGTGTGATGTTTAGCCATATCTTTCGTTTTAGACCTCCAAAGGAGGTGAGGCTTGTGACAAGCAAAGTGCCCGCCAGGATGAAATTTCCCAAGGTGGCCCGTGCAGGGTTTGGTGCAATATAGAGGCTGACGCATACAAAAATGTAGAAAGACAAGAGACCCGTGAGGCATTGAGTCGCGTAGATGATTTTTCGTGCTTGATAAGCCTTTGATTTCAAGACGCTTAGAACGGATCTCAACCGTTCGGAGATATCGGCAAAATCATCTAAGACAAGAGTGAAACCGCCTAAAACAAAGAATCGTCCAACATTAATCGCTAGGCTCGTGTTGCGTGCCGTAAATAGGCTGACTAGAGGAACAGTTGTGGACATCTCTAGCGTAATGGCGGATAAAACCAAGACCCCGAACCCATAAACGCAGTGATGAAACCATAACCTTCCCATTTTCACTCTACCAACGCTTATGGCCGGAAAAATGTTTACAATTGAAGCTAGAATTATCATCCAGAAAAGGGAACCATCAACCAGATACGGCGGATAAAGCTTCCAATTAGCCTCATAAAGACCCGTCAAGAGTCCGATCGCATACACTATGCACAGAAGGCAGTTGAAAGTCAAGACCAAACTAAACAGTTTTCTTCCACAGACCGAGACAAGGCTAGCCACTGAATCGACACCACTCCGCAATCTTCAAACTGGCACGATAGATTCGTGAATCCGTCTAATATTTCGCGCGGGTTTATTACGCTTTTTGGCATGAGTTTCACGAAAGTCAAAGACAATGTGGCGTATGCGCTTCTTGTAGCCTGACGTTCAGTGTTCGACAAACCTTAAATTTGCCATAGAGCTTCTCACAGATAACGCGGGATTGTGAAGCCTGCGAGCAAACGAAGCATTGTGTCCGTGCTGGGGTATCCTAGCTAGGTATAGCACCTCTTAGTGGGTACTTATACTCTTATATACTCGTTTTTGCGTAAGTGTCTAGCGGTGTTGTGTGTGCGTGTCTGGGAAAGCTTTCTCAAAGTCAGAGAGTGGTCGAGTGGTTACGAGAGCGTTGACAAGTATCTTAGCCACTACAAGCGGAAGTCGCGCAGCGAAGCGACGAAGGAGCTAGGTTGTGACGTGCTGACTCGCTTCTGCAAGTATGCGGGCAAGAGCCCGGACGAGCTTGTGAGGCTGAGCCCAGCAGAGGCGAGCAAATCCGTACAGGGTTTCGTCGATTCGCTTGCGGACAGGGGACAGAGCGTTACGACCGTGAACGTCGCCCTGACTTTCCTGAGGACGTTTTTTGACGTCAACGGTTTCAAGGGCGATAGGAGGATCGATGTCGAACGCTTCTTCCAGCCCTCCAGGTACCGGAAGCGATCGGAGTACATTCCAACTGCTGAGGAAATATACAGGATGGCCTACGCATCAGGCTCGGCGAGGAACAAGGCGATGATAATGTGCCTGTACACGGCGGCCTGAGAAATTCGACCCTGAGAGCGTTGCGATACAAAGACGTGGCGGATGAACTTGACACGTCGGAAGCAGTCAAGGTCCCCGTGTACCCGGAGATGAAGGAAGTCGACCCGAGGGCCTGTAAAGGCAACATTCCCTACTACACGTTTTTCTCCAAGGAAGCCGTAAGCTCCCTCAGAGAGTACCTTAGTGAACGAAAGAAGGAGTTCGGAAACATCGGCGGTGACGAACCGCTTTTCGCTTCCACATCGGTTAACGTGCCTAAAGAGGTAAGGCGCAACACACCAGCCAAGAGAAACTCTCTGGACCTGATCGTGAAGAGAGCCGCTGGAAAAGCGAGCATCGTGAAGTGGAGGGAGGTGCACCCTCACTGTCTCCGGAAAGCGTTTGAAAGCGCTCTTAGAAACGGTGGGCTCGACCCGAAGGATCAGGAGTTCCTCATGGGGCACATTCTGCCCGGAACCCAAGACACGTACTACGACAAGACAAAGGTCGACGAACTGCGACGTAAGTACGCGAAGGTCAACTTCTTCCCGGAGAGAGGAGGGCTTACCGATGATATGCGCAAGAGGCAGATACTCGACACCGCAAGGTTGCTGGGCTATTCAGAAGACAAGATCAAGAGGGTGGAAGAAGCTCTGGCAAAATACGCGCATGTCGACGAAGCATTTGACGAAATAAGAAAGCTGGGTCTTGAATCCTACGAAGCAAACAATGAAAGGAAAAGAGGAAAGGACTGCAACAGAGATGGTGATTTCAGAAAACATGAAGTCCAAGTGGTCCAAGGCGAGAGAAAACTGGTTGAATTCTTGGATTGCGGCTGGGATATTGTTAAGGAACTCTCGAATGACAGGTTCGTTCTGAGGAGAGGTTTCGATTGAAAACTGCGTTCAAACGCGACCAGGATTTGAACCCGAAGGAGCGGACCCAAATTCCGTATAATCCCACAGTTGGTTTGGGGCAAAGATCTGCGCGCGCGCTGACGGAATGCGATGAACCAGCATGCGTGTCAACTCTCCATGAGTGCGACGTTCTGACAATTTCTCTGAATTAAAAACCAAAGTTGAAAATTGTCAATTGTATTGCTGCTCCGTCAATGGAAAAAAGTTTCTCATCATTTACAACTATTGGAAAATTTTTTCCAACCACAGCCCTTTTTAAGGTTAGCGTGCACGTCGTCTGTTTGGAATCAAAAGCTATGAAGCAGCGAAGACGTGGAAAGCCAGGTTCAAGTGCGATGTCGCGAATGGTATCGAAGACACGATTATTCACGAAGGAACCGGCCATTCGACCGTGGCCTGACGGCAGGAACGAATGTGCATGCAAAAAGAGCAAAAGAGAGCTGAAACAAATCCCGTCGCTCTTTTCAGCTCCTCGAGTGAGTTTCGATCGCCAAACAGTAGCTAAGACACGACGCGCGAGCAGTCTTGGATCCAAAGCCAAAAACGGAGAGATGAAGTGCTCGACGACAGAACGAGGGAAGCTTGCATTGAGAAGGTATAATCCAGTAAAGTCTTACAGAACCTCCCTCGAATTGAAAATGCAACATTGTCTCGAACAGCTGGACATTCCTCTCAAAGTCGTATGGTCTCCAAAGGCCGATAATGATCTCCAAGGCGAGATCAAATCAGACTGCCTTTTCATCTATGACCGAGATGAACAAGAAGCTTGGTCAACCTTTGAGCATGAAATCTACGAGTACAAGTTCAAGGGAGTCAGCTACGCTTATCGCAGCCTCGTAAACAGCTTGATTGAAAACGTCGAGAGACTGCTCTACGAGAGAAAGGAGAGGTTCCTCGAATCTTTACCGAAGATCATCGAGACTATCTCGACAGAGAGACAAGGATAGAGTCTGCATTAGAAGCGCGCAGGCGCGCTGTCAAATCCGCGATTTTCAAGATTACGAGGAGTCAGCCGAAACGGCACGGAGGAAAGCTCGATGGATAATCTGAAAATGCAAACGCAGAAAGTGTTGGTCAAGACTGATTGTGCCAATTTTATCTGAACTGTTTGACAGAAAGCACGCAGTCCTAACCGTGCAATAAGAGTGCTAGACGACTGTTCTGATTTTGATTGACCGTTATGGAAAAGCCGATATGAACGCCCGGCAAAGGCTTGAACTATCTTGCCCTGCTCCTGTAGCGCGCGCTATGACGAAAAGTGGGAAAATCTAGGGAGTATCCATATCGTTTACGAAGGCAAAGTGTGACAATGCACGCAAAAGAACGCGCGCGGAAACTAGTGAATTCATTGATGATCTCGATTCCATTCCGTAATCTTTTCTCTGTATTTGGAGCCAGTTATCCCTTGCTCTCTTAGCTTTTCTACGAATTCCCGGAAGGCTTTTTGCTTCTCGCTTATTGCGAGTTCCGCTATTGAAGAAGATTGTTTGGCTTGATCCAGAGACTTGAGTTTCTCCATAATGAAAGGCAGTGCTTTGACATCATCCTCGTTATACTCGAACAATCTCGGCTCTAACGGAGTCTTATCTTGGATGTGGCGGTGATATTCAAGGGCTACAAGCAAACCGCAAAGTTCTGGGTACTTGAATTTGTAGCCGAGAAATGATGCCAAGTCTTTCAATGCATAGCTTTGGTTGGGAAAAATGAAACATTCTTTGACTTGCTGACAGACATCAACATGCGCGTGCGACAGAAACGAACGAGAATCTAGTCTTAGTCTTCTCAGAGCTTTTTCAACTACGTTTCTGTCAAAATTGACCCCGGAAAAAGATACGAGTTTTGTTTCTCGATTATTGCCAAGATATTCTAGAAAGCTCTCAAGCATTTCCCTCTCTTGCTTCCAGCTATCAGCGTAGAACTTTCGAAATTCAGTTCCTCGCAGCACCCCCACCAACCAAACTCTTTCGCAGGCGACGTCTGTTTCGATATCAAAGAAAGTAATGTCGCCCATAATGGGTTTCAGATCTTTTATTTTATATATTTCTCCTTCGATCAATGATCTTGCTTTGGCCTTGAGCACACTTAACGTGGAAATAGGAACCCCACAAGAACCAGCGATCTCATGTAGGTCAGGAGCCTTGATGAGTTGATCTATTGTTGTTATGCCCGCCTCTGACAAGGCCTCTTCAACTGCTGGACCAACGCCATGTAAGTTCAGCAGCGAGCTAGATGCTATTTGTTCGAGGGTATCATGGAATTTGACTTCCAGATGACCCATCGTATCGATGTCGATTACCGCGAAGTTACCTTCGGAACCTGACGAGTCATGTGAAGATACATTGACAATCTTTGCTTTCCCTAGATTCGAGGCTAGCTTGCCTTGGGAATGGCAGTGACCACAGACCACAAGTTGAGGGCTAGATTTTATTACGAAATCTCTCAGTGCGGTTGACCCAATATGACTCGCACCATCCTCTGGTCTGGCAAATCGGATTCCCAGGTCTAGTGTCCCATAAGGGGGAGCATGGGATAGAACGATGAGAGTCTTGTCTTTGGCGGTCATAACTTGTTTTCTTAGGTGCTGTTCAACTTCCTCCTCTGAATGTTGAAGCAGAGCGGGTCCAGAAGTTGAGGCTTCGACCCCTATGAAAACGAAATTCTGATGAACAAATGGAGAATTGTGAAGATCATGAACGTTCTTTGCCTTAAGAACTATTTTGGTTTCTGGAAAATCGTCATTTCCAGCTACTGCAAGAACGCGTTGCTGTTTCGTATACTGAGCCATTTCGGAGAAATGGTTTATACCTTCATCTGAAAATCTGGCAAGTCATCTCCTGCATAAAGAATGAAATCAGGTTCATCTTTCAAATTGTGGAGGAATCTGTATACTTCCTCGATTGGTTGTGCTCTCCAATCTGAGAAGCAAAATAGTCTCATCATAATCAGTATATTTAACACATGGTTATGTATTTTCTTTTCTTGAAACACGCACAGAATCTACTACAACTTCATAAGACCGCACGCGCGCGCCTAGGTGAACTCGTCTTTGGACATGGCAGCGAAGATAACGCTCAGGATTGAGGGAATGATTATGGGTATTCCAGCATACAATCCGATGATCCACTCACCGAACAGCGCAGGGAATAACAGCCTGAAAAACCCCATGAGTGTCAGAAGACTCATCCCGAATATTGACAACCCAAAGTGTTTCCTTATTATCGAGTATATTCCCCCCGTCAAACCGAAAGCAAAGACGACAAGACCGAAGACTCCCATGAGCACCCAAAGCGAACCAACTGCACCAACAAAAAGTAATACGATGAGGGGCGTTTCTATACCAGAAGCAATGATTACTAGAGCACCTGCGGCAAGTGGATAACCTGTTCTCTTCGTCGGTATTGGCGGCGGTGGTGGCGGTGGTTGTTGCTGTGACAAATCTTTCTCCACACAATAAAGCGTTCAACTCGGTATTAAAATACTTGCTTTTGCATCGCAAGGCTTGTGTGTGTTTGGGGGGCGGTAAAGTTTTATCCCAAACCCAAACATTACGCGCGCTAGCCAACCTTAGATACAACAAGAAAAAAATCTCAGGATGCAGCTCTTGGGTCAGCGCGCGTGTGGGCTCCCTTAAACTATCACGGGACCGCTTGTAGAACCCTAGATACGGACCGACCTCGCCAGCAAGGGGTTCTCCATGGACTCAGCAGGTCTGTCGACAGTTTTATCGATCTGTACGTGCTCGAACTGTGCCCTTCTTTCATATAAAAATTCTTGCGTAACGAAGCGTGACGAACAACGGCCTCAAAAGGAACACGAGGCAGCAAAGGGGTCACATTTTTGGTGTTTTGTCCATCTATACTAGCTCAAACTTAGCCTCTTTCCCGTGTCAAAAAAATGTAGTGGGAGACCGCTTTGCCCGGCTTCCACTACAGAATTCTGTAGTGGCTTGGCGTGAAAAGAAAAGACTTCAAGAAAAGGCATGATAACGAGAAATCACAGTCGGTTTAAGGGTACTTGAACAAGAACAAGTAATGGCAAGTGCACCTAACCGTAGTGAAGCTCGGCCTCGGCAACGATTATGACGGCATCTGCAGCGGAATTCGTTCACGGTTCTCCCCAGCTTTTTCGGTCAAACTAAGTGCCTCTTGGCCAGCCGACATTGAACATGGGACACACGTTTCAAAACAACTGCAAACCCTTTCGTAGAACAAAACCTATTCTCTCGGCAAAACCCAAAATGCCTTATGCTATCGCAACTGCTCTCAAACCCTAACATACCTAAACTTAGTATTCTAGAATCAGTGCCCTAAGCTCTATCTTAACTTAGCCTAAACTTCAGGCAAAACCCTAAGTGCGTGATGCTTCTAGAAATTCTGAAGAAACACCGACGAGATCGCGGTTTGGATCTTTGTCGAAAATCTTGATATGGTTAATTCAAATGTGATCACTTAGGAAAAGTATAGAACAAACACCGGCTTTGTCGCATTGGATTTGCGTTTTCTTCGCATCGACGATGGAAACCGCCTACACGGTCTGATGTTGTAATCTGGGCAGGCAGATTTAATCTGAAATCTTCGATGAACAAAGGTGAAACTATAACATTTATAAAGAACAAACGCACGGAAGTCAAGCCAAAAATGGCACCCTACCTCTTTCATTCCTGTGGATGCACTCATCTATAACACCGTTTGAAATTTTATAAGTTAATTTTTCGACGTCATTGGGGGGCTTTCTAGACTTTTCTTGCTATAAGGTTCTCAGGAAGTAAGGTTTCAGTTTCAAGTGAACGTTTAGGCCTACTTAGCTTTTGTTTGCTTAAGGTTTCAGCGTATTAAGGATTATTCGTGCTTAATGGTTAGGGGAGCTTCGGTTTCCCCCGCGTCGTGATATTATATTATATTAAGCGTATGTAAGCGTACGTAAGCTTTGTTCGCGTATGATGTTTTGTCTGCGCAATGTAGGATTGTATTATTATGCTTTAGTTGCAGCTAATCGTTACGCTTTCATAAGCGATGTATCCATGTATAGGCTAAGTATCCTTATTGCTCAAGCAGCTTAGCAGGATGGCCGACCAACCGTTACCGCACAGTGCGCGTTTGTTCTGCGTATCGTTGGCTAATTTGGAATTACCTTGAGAACTGGCTGAGCTTCATCAGAAAATGGGTTGGCAATTCTCAACGCATTGTGTGTGATGCGTGGTGCGCTAAAAGCTGCCGTTCCAGTCTTGTTTGCTCATGCGTTTGCATGTGGACTTGGTTTTCAGGAGAGTTTTCAGTACATTGAGCTGTCTGTCACGCATTTTTGTGATCAATCATACACTTTGCGTCTATGTATTAGATGGTTTCAGTTCATATGATCTCCAAAAATACACTTACGCGCGCGTCATATAATCCGTCTAGGGTATGTCCATGTTTCTCAGGCGGGTGTGAGAACTCGCATGACGACTGTGGCCATGAATGCTATTCCTAGGGCTAGTGCTGCGAGTCTGAGGCGTTGTTTTTGTATTGCGACGTTTCCGAGTCGGCCGGTTGAGCTGGTGAGGATTTCTGAGGTTATGAGGAGGATTATGGCGGTTACGGCGAGCCAAAGGCCAATGTCAGATATTGAGAGTGGGAAGTGTAGGTTCATTGGGTTATCCTTCTTTGAGTTCGATGGTGGCTTGGATTGTTTCTGCGTCGGGTGTGACGCGTATGGTTTGGATGGTGGCTTGTTTGCCCGTGGTTTTGGCTATTGTGCATGTTATGGCGCTCGTGAGTGGGTCGCCGAGGAGTGTGACGCTTTTGAGGTTTGGGTCGAGATACAGGTTTTTGTAGATTGAGCCGGTTATTTTTAGGATGATCTGGTTGTTTTCTGGTTTTATTTCTATTTCTTTGGCGAGTTGGAAGTTTTCGATTATCATTTGGGGCAGGGTGGTGGAGAGGTCTTCGAGGCTCATTTTTGTGATGTCGGTTCGGAGGAGTGTTTCAAACTGGTCCAGGAAGCTTGCGCCCGGTGGGAAGAGGATTACTCCTCTGGGGTTTTTGGTTATGAATTTGCTCGTGGCCATCTCTTCTATCGACGGCGCGGTCTGGCCGGTGTCCAGGGGTATGAAGGTGACTGTTTCCTTGAGGCCCTTCAGGTGTTGAGGAAGGTAGGCTCCTTTGGGGTAGGGTGGAAAATAGATTGGTTTGCCTTTGCAGTTGAGGTCTCTGATTATTCTGTCGATGGTTTGGTAGAGTGTTGTGGCCGTTGTGCTGAGGAGGCTGCCTCTGACGTAGGCTATGGGTCTCACGAGGTAGAATAGGGCTCCCCAAAACGTTAAACCCAATCCAACAAAAGCTAGGACCTGTGATTGAGATATTATCGAATAGACGAGGGACAGGACGCCTGGAACGATGAAGGCTATGCTGAGTCTGATTGCGGATCGGTGGCTGAGTGTTTGAAGCTGGTTTTTGAGGCGTTGAATTTCTTGTTGCAGTTGGTCGACTGATTCGGCTAGCTGTTTAGTCGATTCAAGTTCTGTTGGTATGCCGTTCAGTTCGGTGGTTTTCTGTTTTTCTTCAGGGGACAATTTGATTTTCCTATCAACATTCTGCCGATGCGCTTTTAAAGTTTCTAAGTGGCGAGGCTAGTTTTCCGCTGGAAGTGGGGTCTGTTAATAGCGGACTCGACCACTTCTTGATGAGCCTACTGAGTTTTCTGTTTTGCGCCTCTTATAATCGTTCTTCCTTACTCGGAAGGCGATCTGCTTACACTTCAAAGCGTCGGAAAAAAGAGAATCTTCAGTCGGTCTGGTGTTCGATTTTTGAGAAGTTCGATCTGATTATGGTTTTGAGGATTCTTTGTCCGTCCCTGAGGATTTTGACTCTTGATAGGTTGTAGCGTCTTTTTTCGGTGGTGATTGGTTTTTCCTGGAATTTGAAGCCGTTTTTGAGTCCTTTTACTGTGATTTCGCTTTCTATTTCGAAGCCTGTTGAGTTGAGGTTCATTCTGTCTAGGACTTGTTTTTTGATGGCTCTGAAGCCGCTTTGGCTGTCGGTTACGCGTTTTCCAGTTAGGGCAGTGATCGTGGTGTTGAATAGGTAGTTTCCGATGCGGTTGAGTTGGGTCGTCGAGTCGTTGCTTGTCCCTAGGAAGCGTGAGCCCGCTACGATGTCGGTTCCGTTGTAGAGCGGTGTGACTAGGTCTGGAATTTCTTTGGGTTTGTGGGTTCCGTCTGAGTCGATTGTGACGATTATTTCGCCTTGAGCTCTTTTGAAGCCCTGTCTTAGTGCGTAGCCTTTTCCTCTGTTTTGCGGGTAGCTGATGACTGTGGCTTTGTATGTTGAGGCTACTTTTGAGGTGTTGTCGGATTGATCCATCGTCGACGACTATGATCTCGTAGGGGACTTGCAGGCTATCTAGTACTTGGGTGGTCTGTTCTATTACTAGGCCTAGGGATTTCTCTTCGTTATAGGCTGGAATGACTACTGAGATGGCCTGCCGTTGCATTTTTCTTCTCCCTTCTCTACATAATCGAAGTAACTTTATTCGATGGTCGTATTAAACTGATAAGGAATCGTGTTATAGAACAATGCTTCTACATAAATATTTTGGAGTAATTTCAATATGTTGATCATTAATTTGTGTTTGATTCAGTTCTGTCTCAAATGTTTCTTTCAATTGCCTTCTAGGGTTTAACTGAGCATGGATGAAGGTTGGATTTCGTGTTTAAATGATACTTTTGTGAGTTGAATCGTTTTGCGTATCTCTCCATGAAGGGTTATCGGAGGCTTGTGAATGTGGACGACTTGTGCGGCGGGGGATGTACTTGCTGTCTGAGTTGGGGGCGGTTCGTTGGGGCACTGTTCTTAGCATCTAACGCACTTTATTCGCTGAAAAAAGGCTTATTGTGTACCTCTCCCTCCTCGGTTTCAATGTATCGTGAATATTAGGATCCAAATATGCCCGTGTTTGGCTTCCGCTCGGCCTTCCGGTCTGGTGGGCAAGGGGTTTTCCTTAGACTTGGGAAGGCTGGATTATGATGTCAAAACTGAACGTTGTTATGTTGTTGTTTATGAGGTAGTCGACGAAGGTTTGGTCATACTTGACCGTCAGCGTTAGGGTTACGTTGATTTCTTGGTTTGGCGCAAGCGAGGTGTTGTTGATGGTCCAGGCGAGGGTGATGTCGTTCACGGTTGGCGGAGGGGCTGATTGATTTTGTGCGTTTTTGAATGTCCAATCAGTAGTGTTCAGTTGAGGTATCGTGTTTGCGGTGGATTTGCTTTTCAGGATGAATGAGCGGTTTGTTGATGCTCCGACGTAGATTGTGCCCCAGTCGAGAGTTGCGTTGCCGTTGTTGGTGATGATGTCTCCTCCGTGGGCTTCGTAGCCCAGCGTGATTATGTTTCCGACCGTGGGCATGCGAACAATTGAGCTGCCATCTATGATGGAGACGAACAGTGAGGTCAGTGTTATGGTGTAGACAACTACGACTATGATTATGAGTGCTGTTTTGATTGAGGGAAGCGGTATTCTGTGTCTCGCCATGTCCTTTCTCCCAGAATTATGGCATTTCTATTTTCAGTTTGGACAGGGCCTCACTTATCTGTAACGGTTTGTGCGTTAGGGTTTGGTTTGCTTTGTCAACGTTCAGGGATGAGTCTCTTGGTCTTTTGGCGAGCCATGTCATTTCTTTCGCGGTGACGGGTTTCAGTAGGTTTGGGTCGAGGTTGAAGGTTTTTGCGATGTGTTGGGCGAATTCGTGTCGACTGAGGCGTGTTGCTCCGGCTAAGTGGAAGGTTCCTGCGAGTCTTTTTTCAACGATTTCGAGGATCATTTCTGCGAGGTTGGTGTTGAGTGTTGGTGAGCTCCATTGATCGATAACTGTTTTCACTTCTTCTTTTTTCTCGAGTTTGTCAATGAGCCATAGTGCGAAGTTGACTTTTTCTGCTGCCGGGATTGATCCATAGATGACGCTCGATCTTGCTATGCAGTATGCTGTCTTGGACTGTTTGACTCTTTTTTCGCCCTCGAGTTTTGTGAGTCCGTAGTAGTTGACTGGACCTGTCGAGTGTGGTTCTTTGTAGTTTCCCTTTTCGCCGTTGAAAACGTAGTCGGTTGAAACGTAAACAAGGAAACAATTGTGTCGTGTAACAGAGCTGTGCAACGTTTAACGTGCCTTCCACGTTTATTTTCCATGCGAGTCCTTTTTCCCTTTCGCACTTATCCACGTCAGGTAGCGCTGCTGCATGCACGACCGCATCGGGTTTTGTTTTCTCGAAGGCTTCTAAGAGGGCTTTTTTATGCGTTACGTCAAATTTGATTGGAGTTCCATACTGAGGTAAGTGCTGACTGTAAGCAGAATACACTTCGTGATTGCGTGTCTTCGCTATTTGGCAGATTCGTGTTCCGAGAAGACCGCTTGCGCCTGTTACTAGTAGCTTCACTTTTTACCACTGATTTTCCAGGGTGTTGGACTTAGTATCTCTTTTGTGGCAAGAGGTCTTCCACCATTTCTGGTTGTCTTTGTACCAATTGACTGTTACTTCTAACGCTTTTTCGAATGTGAATTTGGGTTTCCAACCGAGCGATGACCTTAGCTTCGATGAGTCGAGGCTGTATCTGAGGTCGTGTCCGGGTCGATCTTCAACGAAGGTTATGAGGTTTTGTTTCTTGCCGAGTGAGTTGAGGATTTTCTTGACGATTTCTGTGTTAGTTAGTTCGTTGCCTGAGGAGATGTTGTAGATTTCGCCTGGTTTTCCTTCTTTTGAGTACAAGATCTATGGCTTGGCAGTGGTCTTGTACGTAGAGCCAGTCGCGTATGTTTTTGCCTGTTCCGTAGATTGGGATTTGGAGGTTTTTGAGGGCTCGGATTATGGTTTTGGGGATGAGTTTTTCGGGGAACTGGTAGGGTCCGAAATTGTTTGTGCAACGTGTTATCGACGCGTCTAGACTGTAGGTTCTGCAGTAGGCTTGCACAAACATGTCTGCGGATGCTTTTGATGCGGAATATGGGTTGGACGGTTTCGGCGCGTCTTTCTCCGTGAAGGAGCCCTCGAGTATGTCGCCGTAGACTTCGTCGGTCGAAACTTGGACGAATCGTGCTTGCTTGTTGTTTTTTCTAATTGATTCGAGAACTGTGAAGGTTCCGAACGTGTTATTCTGGATGAACATGTTTGGGTTTGCGATGCTTCTGTCAACATGCGTTTCGGCTGCGAAGTTGACTATTGCATCCGCTTTCTTGACTGTCTTGTCGAGTAGTTTTGAATCGCAGACGTCTCCTCTGATGAAGGTGTATCTCCTGTTCTTTTCCAAGTACTTGAGATTAACCGGGTTGGCGCCGATTCCTTCTTTGTCGATGTTGACGAGTTCATCGCTCGGACGTTCTGCAATAATGTATCTGCAAAAGTTGCTTCCGATGAAACCAAGTCCACCGGTGACTAGTATCTTCACGTGCTCTTCTTCCTAAGGAGTTCCCCCTGACGTTGTCAAGTCAGAAGGGTTCTTGATTACTCTTCTAGACATTTTCTATATCGAATAGTTATATCTGTTCTTCTATCCCAGATGTATGCGTCCTCGGATCGTTGAGCGCGTGCTTTTGGCTCTGAAACGTTTAATCACTTTGAAATAGGCTTGCTTTTCGGCATTAACCACATCTTTCCAATCGAAATTAACGGAGTATTTTCTCCCTTTCCTGGAAAGTATCGCCCTAAGATTTTTGTCACTAATTATCAAGATAGCTTTCTCAGCCATACTCTTTCTGTCCTCGACTGGACAGCGAATGACAGCGTCACATTTGCCAAAATTGTGCTTTATCGCAGGGATGTTATAAGCTACGACTGGGGTTCCACATGCCAAAGATTCTAAGGTCACAAGAGAAAAGGAATCGACCAAGCTTGGATTAAGAGTCAATCTCGAACAACCAACCAGATTTTTCAAAGCATCTTCATTCTGTTCTCCCAGAAACACGATGTTTTGGCTCAGATGAAGGTCGCTCACTAAAGCGAGAAAACCATTAACAAATCTTTGGTCTTCCACTATACCTGCAACCCCCAACACTGCCTTGGGAATCCTTTCTGTGACATATTTCCATATGACTGGTAAATCATGAAGACCTTTCTCTGGAATTAGACGACCGAAAAATATCGCATCGTATTTCAGACTTGAATCAGACTTTGCAGCAAATTTCTCTAAATCTATTCCGTTTCCAGGTTGGATAACCTGAAAATTGATTTTGGGATTTAGGAAATGCAATTCTTCTACGACGGAAGGGCTCACTGAAAGCATCAGTGATTTTTGGGCGATTTTTAGCTGGACGAGTAACTGCAATGCTACACCGATTCTTGCGCGCAATGAAAGCCTTTTTGCAGAACGTTTTCCACTCACAAACTTTAGGATGTTGAAAGCATTGAGAGAGCTTATTGAACTTGAACGTTGAAGCAAGTCAGTGCCAGGTTGAAAAACCGCGGTCCATGGTCGCGAGCAAAATCTTGCTGCGAGATAGCTGGTTAAAAAGGGGAGGTCTTCGCCGCCTACGATTAAGTCAGCATCTTCATCAACCGCTATTTTCGAGACTAACAATGCAGAACGAAACATATCAAAGTATATAAACACTTGATTGAGCCCAGGAATTGGAGACCGTCTTTCTTTGAACTGTTTCACATACGCCATGTAATTTGAGAGAGTTTCTGCGTAATCTGGGAACATCTTCTTAGCGTTTTTGTAACTCTGCAGGCTTGTGATGATAATAAAATCGATCCCTTCAGACTTGCCCCTCTTTAGAAGTTCGAATATTCTACGATTCCCACCAGATAGCACAGCGGAATAAAACTCGGCGAGAAGGATGGGCCAATTCTGCTCATGTTCAACTACCGGTTAGTTATCAAGCACTGCGACTGAGATTCTAACCCACTACATTTTCTTCCTTGTTAATAAATCGACAGAGCGCGACCGTAATACGATAAACGTTCAAACCAAATTGAAGAGGAAATTGAACGTGAAGCCGACGAATACTTCAGAAAACGATTAATTCAAATAGCCGGTGCGAAAAAGTATCTATCGTTTTTCTCATGGTAAAGCAATGGAATGCCGTTTGCGACGTCGAGTGATGCTCTTGCATGTCGAAACGTGTGAAAGTGGATTTTGAGGAATTGAGGTTTGATCGATCGATCATTAACAGGTATGCACGCGCTAGCTAGAATATTCTTCTAGACAAAAAAGCCTGCAAGATTCGTGCGTTCAAATGGAAGTTGGGTGCTCCTACTTTTGGGGTCGCGTGCGCTAAAGCTCTTCGCCTGTTTTTTTGTTTGCTGATCTGATTTTTGCTGCTTTTTCTGCAGCGGTTAGTGGGAGGTTCATGATTTTTGCCACTATGCCCATGCTGGAGAACATGGATCTAAGGGCGGTTATGTCAGATTGGCAGACTGCGCCGATGAGAGGTGCGCCGAGTATGTATACGGTTAGGAAGATGATTAGACCAATTATAAGCTTAATCCAGTTGGCCGTGTTCAGGAAAACCGTTGGCAAGTAGGCCATGACGGCTGCGATTGCGGATGCTGCAAGGATCTTCGCGGAGGATTGAAAATCTGCTTTGGCTCCGTAGTGCTTCCATATCCAGTAGAGCCCCCAGAACATGCTTGGCAGTCCAGCGATGACGCTTGCGACTATGAGCCCTGTTATCTGGAAATGTCGATCAGGATGACGCCCAGGGGAACGCCGATGGACAGTGTTATTATGCTCTGTGTCAGGAGTATTCTCGTCTCTCCCAGGCCGGACAGGAGGCCGCCTGCGCTTATGCTTCCGAAGACTGCGAACAGGCTGCCTATCACGTATATCGTTAGGAAAAGGGGGGCGTAAACATATTGTTCTCCGTACAGCGTGCGGATCATTGGGCCGACGGGCCATCATTGCCATCGTTGTCGGTACGAGCAGGATGGACGTGTATTTGATTGAGGCTGCGTAGACGGTTTTTACGAGTTCATGCTCGTTCTTCGTGTCAAGTTTTGCGAAGGCTGGAAACAACACCGTCGCTATTGGGGTTGTAAGGAAAGTCAAAAGCAGGTGAAGTTTAATGCCGTCTGAATAATTGCCATACACTGTGTTGCTAGTCAGGGGCACCACAATAAAAGATAAGAAGCCCTAGGATACCGCCCAGTATGGTGGCATTTGAAGCGGCACTCCGTATCTTAGCATCTCCTTGAGAGTCTTGACAATGCTGGAGTTGCCTGCCACTTTTCTTCTCAGGGGCCTGAACAGGATGAAGTAGAAGGTTGCC
>CAVZKL010000024.1:0-16454 GCA_963775895.1 Candidatus Bathyarchaeota archaeon
CTAAGGAGTAAGCTTCACAATCAATTCTTTGTGTTCTGAGTATCGTTCGATCAGGTCCTTGCGGTCGCCGGTCTCGTAATCGGAGAAATCAAATCCTGGTGCCATAGTCGTTCCCAGAAGCGCAAAGTTGCCTCCTTCCTTCAGGAAAGAGCCCTGCCAGACTCCTCTCGGCACAATCACTTGGAGTTGCTGACCAGCCTCTACGTCGTGTCCCATTGTCACTTTCTTTGAACTGCCGTCGGGAAGTAGTTGCAGCATGATTACAGGGTCCCCGAGGTAAAAGTGAAATATCTCATCGGTTGGTAGCCTGTGAAGAGCGGAGCAAGTGTCAGGCGTCAACAGATAGTATATAGCTGTTCCGAAAGATTTGTCAGAGTTGTATCTGGTGGGAAGAACCGTCTTAGAAATTCTCTCTGGTGAACGATACGTTTCAGTGTAGAACCCTCCTTCCTCTGGCAAGGGTTTCAAATTGAATTTTTTGATAATCTCATCTGCGGAAATCATACTGAGCCCTCGTATTACTCTTGTCAGGGAAGCATAAGAATCATAAGGATACAGACCCTTGAAAAGCACGCGCATTAATTGTGCATTGCCAATGCTTCGCGGGTCACTTCTTTCTACGAACAAATCCTCCATATTTGAAGAACAATATCAGACCCATGGCCATAACGATTATGGGATAGACAAAGAGGATGGCAATCATGGTACTGGAATTTATCCAAACTGAGGGGCCGTGTATCAAGACCAAGGCTGATCTGTAAAGCACTGGAACGGGGTTGAAAACAAAGAAGACATAACTCCAGAAGGAAACCACAGCATCGATAGGAACGTACAGAATTTGGTCGTTGACCAGTATTGTTAAGATCAAACTCAGTATGCCATAGATCAGGAGAAGATAGACCAATTTGTTTACAGTTTACCTTCTATGGCGTAAGGAATTAAATCACAATGCGAAATATAAGGCCGTGATGAATTTTGGGTCTAAGTTTGCGTGCCTAGCGTTTTCATTAATGGCTTGGTCTCAGCGATAACGCGTGTTCAGGTAAGCCCACTCTTATAGAAAGAAAAGAGAAAAAAGGGTGCAGTTATGGACGCATTGGCTGTAGTATGGCGAATTGGTTCCCTTCAGGGTCGACAGCTACCCGCAGTCCAGCCTACTTGCGGAAACTTCTTGCTTCGGAACGATGATCTTTCCGCCGAGCTTCTTGATCTTCTCAATGTACTCATCAGCCGACTCGACCGAGATGTAGATGACGGGCTTCATGTCCTTCGTCTCTTTCGTCTTCTTGTCACCCAAGCCCCCGTTGACACCTGGCTCGCACAGCGTCTCATCTGCTTGTCCATTGGCACGGTGCCCAGAAGCCAGTATTCCATGGGTCCGCTCATGTCTTCACTGCCCTTCTCGATCTTCCACCCGAAGACTCCAGAATAGAACTTCTTCAGTTTCTCAGTGTCGCTTGCCGGGATTTCAAAATGAACAACTGTGTGATCCATCTTATCCACCATCATTTCAGTAAACAAAACCTCTCGAAGCTAATTAAATTATCGTTGCTGCAAGGCCAAAACGAACAAGCACCTCATTCCTGTGCACTCTGGCTTTCCCACAGTTCGTCTAACTTGATAGGCGCGCGTTACAGATTGTAAATCCTTTTCGGATCGGCCACCCAACTTCTGTCGAGTTCGTCCTCGTCGAATGCTCATGCAGGAAAACTGGTTTTCCCAAATTCCTCAGTAGTTAAAGGTTTTCAGCTAGCGGCGCTAGAAGCTTGCTAAAACTCATTAACCCGTGCGATCTAGTTGTCAGACATCTCGAGAGAGGTCTTGAGTAGAGGTCTGAAAACATTGGGCTTGCACGAAAATAGGGTCAACGGTGTCGCGGTCACCTCGCTCATCTTGGGCAGAGTCGTGTATGCGGTCAACTGGTACAGCATGGCGGCAGTGTTTTCATTGATAGCTTCTGAACTGAAACAGGATGTTTCTGGGCTAGCGGTTGTCACGGCAGCCTTCTACGTCGGGATTGGAGTTTTTCAAGTGCCTGGAGGACTTCTAGCAGCCAAGATGGGCCGCGTCTGACCGTGATATGCGGAACCACGATTGCTTCTCTGGCTGCTTTGCTGACAGGGTTCGCCGGAAATCTGGCGGAGATAACGGCCCTGCGGTTTTTTGTTGGAGCAGGCATGGCCCTTGTTTTCGCTCCGGGTGTTATTCTAGTCACGAGGTTCTTGAGGAAAGGGTCGGAAGGGTTGGGTGTTGGACTTTATAACTCAGCGTACAGTTTGGGAGGTGCCATTGGATTATCAGGCTTGGCAGTGCTCGCGAGCGCAGTTGGGTGGCGCGACAGTCTAGTTGTGAGCGGATCGCTTGGCTTGGTGACCTCTCTTTTGATGGCTGCTTGTTTGCCCAAGGATAACCTTCGTTCAGACTTCAAAATCGATCTTCACCGTTTGAAGCTTATCCTGTTTGATAAGTGGCTGATCGCGTTGTCAATCGCTCTGCTGGGCTTGTGGGTCGGCAGTTCCGTTGTGGGCAATTTTATGGCTTACTACCTTGAGAATGTGTCTCATGTGGGCGTTGGTGAAGCGGGTACGATCGCGTCATTGGCGGTCGTCTCAGCCCTTGTGACAGCGCCGTTCTCTGGAAGAATCTTTGACAGGTTTGGAAATGCGAAATGGCTGCTGCTAGTGACTGGCGCACTTATGGCATTAGGTGTTGGCGTAGCGTCTTTGGGGACACTCTACTCGGCGATCGTATCTTGTATCCTCGTGGGCTTGGCATCGGGAGCTGGGTTCACGTTTGGTTTTGCGGCCGCGAGAGAAGCCAACATGTTCGGTCCTGAATACGAAACGCTGGCAGTGAGCTGGGTTAACTGCGTCTCCTTGTTTGGTGATTTCGTTCCTCCGTTGATGTTCTCCTACTTCGCGATTCAGTTTGGGTACTCATTCGCATGGTTATATCTGGCGTTGCTTTCCTTCGTACTGATCCTTCCAGTGCTCTTATCAAAGGTGCCGACAGGAAGAACCCTGCCCCCAATGTGAACAGCATATCAATTCGTGCCAAGAAAAAGTTGAAAAAGCCGTCGATTTGGGAAAGGCGCCGCCGATAGGACTTGAACCTATGACCGACTGGTTAACAGCCAGCCGCTCTACCTAACTGAGCTACGGCGGCATCATAACAGAGTTACAAGTTTTGGGTTTGTGGGGGTATTTAAGGCTACCCATAAATGATGAACGCCTAAACCTATACATGCTCCAAAGCCCAAGAAAACCACGCGTGCTATTCTAGCAACGTTATTCTGCCGGCCTTGTAGAGTGGCACTTCTCGCAGAACGCTCAGTTGAGAGGAAAAATCCACGTCACTCTTGAATCCCAGCTTCACCAAATGCTTTGCATGCTCCGCTTGCATGACGTTTCTGTTCAAATCGTTTCTTGCCTGCTTGAACGCCAATAACGCTGCTTGAACCTTGTCAGAAAACTGAACGCTTTTTTGATTGAATCTGTCTGAAATTGCTCCTGAACACAGGAAATCTTCTAAGGAGAACTTCCCTCGCTCTCCAGCCAAAACGAATGAGATCCCGATGTTTTCCCTCGCAGCGATCTCTTCAGCCTTCTCAGCCACGGCCCCAGCGTTCAAGAACGCTCCAACCAAAACCCATTTCGCCTCCCGGGACCTGACCAAAGCCGCTGTGCCGCTTGTCGTTGTCATCACGAAACTTTTGCCATTGACTTTTTCCCGCGTGAATTCCTGAGGCGAATTTCCAAAATCAAAACCCTTAGGCTTTTTCCCACCTCTCTCACCGGCGAGAAGGATCTCTGAACGTTGACCCCGAATTCTGAAAGCCTCTTTCAGACTCGCAACAGGAATAAAAGCCTCTGCACCGTTGGCCAAAGCGTTCAAGATGCTGGTTCCAGACCGCAAAACGTCGATGACGACGATCAGGTCTCCACGGGCGACAGCTTTCCTCGCATCCCTCGCCGAGAACTCCAGATCAACGAAGATAGCCATGCAACCACTCACGATGATAGCTGCTTGGATTACCGCGCCGAATCATAATTAGATTGCTGAACGGTCAAAGTTGCAAACGAACTTCGGGCTAGTTGCCTACAACTTCGCGTTGATGCCTGCTTGTTTTATCTTGAATTTCGCGATTGAAGTGAAAAGCTTGTAGAACGGTCTGATCGCGGTGCTCTTCCAGCTTTCAGTGAAAGACATGCTGATCAGGTTGTCCACCCAGTGAAAATCGTGCTCAACGCATTTTATGAGCAGCTCCTTGTGCGTATCAGTCATTTCGGTCTCTTTGAACCAGTCTTCGTTCTTCAGTCTGCCCATGGGAACGAAGAACAATGGCACGATGAGGCTTCTGAAATCTTTCAGGTCGTCCACCATTTCCATCGTTTTGATGAGGTCGCTCTCGGTCTCTTCAGGCGTGCCAACGATGAGCGTGCAAGCTGGAACGAGCATGTTGTCGTGCATTAATCCCATTCCTGTGCGCACGACTTCAGGCCATTGCTCTGGCTTGAACGGATGAGCCTTGGCAGGCATGATTTTTGCTACGAGTTCGGGTGAGCCAGTCTCGAGTCCGATTTCGACTCCCCACCATCGTTGTTTCTGCCGTATGATTTCCGCAACTTGGGAGAAGAGTTTGGGCTTTGCTGCAACGGCAGCAAGTGAACAGTGACTCCAGGCTATTCCTTCGGCCTTGGGGATGACGGCTTCATGGAGCTTCACCAGTTTTTCGTCGTCGGGCAACGTGGTTTTTGAGCCGTAGAGCATGACGTCGTCTTCGTGGAGAATGATTCCCTTGTTTCCGCTTTTGAGGTTCACATCCACTTCTTCAAGAATTTTCTCCATCGGAAACCATCGCAGAGGTCTTAAGGTTACACTGCAGAACTTGCATCCTCTGCAGCATCCGCGGCCTATTTCGACCAAACCGTTGACTGCAGGGTTGACTATTTTGGGGATTTCCTCCAAAGTCGGAGTCTCACCTATGCTGATTTCGTAGTTTGAGGGAAGAGCTTCGCCATCCATGGCAGCTTTGAAAATCTTTCCCACGACTGTCTCGGCTTCTCCCTCTATTACGCAGTCTATGCCGTATTTCTCAACGAACTTGGGTCTGTAGCTGAGTTGCCAGACACCAGGACCGCCAACGATTATTTTTAGACCATTTTTCTTCGCCTTTCTAACCTCGGGTAATTCAAAGAGCTTGCGGAAGTACACTGCCAAGAAGGGCTCCTTCTTGAGAATCGAAGCAAGCGTGCTCGAAGCGGGTCCTAGACCGAATGGGTCCATGACGTGGATTCCAAGGACTTTTGCGTTTTGAATGTACGGAGAGATGTGGTCAGGCGTGACCGTCACAACGTTGAAGCCTTCACTCAACAGTTGAGCTTCAATCTTTCTCAAACCGTAGGGGGCAGCAAACGGACTGCCTTTCTCGGTTTTTATCGGCGGAAAGAAGAGTTGTCTATACATGAAGTCTGGAACGAAGTTCGGCGGAGCACATGTTCCGAAACCGAGAAACTCGTTTCGACGGTAATCGCTCATTAACGTACTGTCGGCGGTGAGTACCACAGTGCTTTCTAACTTGTCCACCCCGAGATACGGTTAACGTTTTACGAAGATAAGACCTTCTGCCTTTATTCCTTTTGTTTTCTCCAGAAAAGTGTATATGCCCGATCATGGCAATTATGCCAAAAGCGTCATGGAGAGACAGGCTTGAAGAAGATTCTCGAAGTCAGATGGCACGGAAGAGGAGGTCAAGGCGCGTGGACCGCGAGTGAACTTTTCGCTCGAGCAGCAATCGCCGAAGGAAAGTACATTCAATCTTTTCCAGAATTCGGCCCCGAGAGGATGGGAGCCCCAGTGACTGCCTTCACGAGAATAAGCACCGAACCAATAAGGATACACTGCGGAGTGTACAACCCCGACATCGTGGCCGTTTTGGATCCAACTTTGCTCAAGACGGTGAATGTCGTCGATGGCTTAAGCGAAGAAGGCGGAAACATAATAATTAATTCAAAAGAAAACCCTGCCGAGATAAGAAAAGTTCTGAACACGACCAAGGGAAAAGTATGGACGGTTCCTGCGTCTGAGATTTCAATGAAAATCCTCGGAATCCCGATAACAAACACAGCCATGCTCGGAGCCGTAGCTCGAGTGACCAAGATCGTTAGCTTGGAAACGGTTGAGAAAATGATTGGAGCACGATTCAGACCCGACGTAGCGGAGAAGAACTTCGCCGTCGTGAAAGAAGCATACGAGGGGGTAAAATCTGAATGAGCAGCAAAGACAAGAGCTGGAAAGAGATATCGCCAGCAGGTGTATGCTGGAAGAGCAGCAAAACATACCTGACCGGAGACTGGAAATCTTTCACTCCGGACAGGGACGTCAAGAAGTGCACCAAATGCTTATTGTGCACGATTTACTGTCCCGATGCGGCTATACACTGGAACGCCAAGAAGGATGACATAGAATTCGACATGAACTTTTGCAAAGGCTGCGGAATATGCGCGAACGAATGTCCTACCAAAGCGATCGTCATGAAGATCGCGTAGAAGGATTTGATTATGAAGAGTGTTGTTAAACAGGAAACTCAAGCCGTGAACGGAGACGAAGCAGTAGCGCTGGCTGTTAAACAGGCGGACGTCGACGTTGTAGCGGCTTATCCGATAACTCCCCAGACAATCATCGTTGAAAAGTTAAGTGAGTACGTTGCCAACGGTGAAGTTGACACCGAGTACGTGTGCACCGAATCAGAACACAGCGCGATGGCAGCGTGCCTCGCAGCTTCAGCCACTGGAGCACGGGTCTTCACTGCTTCCGCGTCTGCGGGATTGGCGCTCATGCACGAGATGCTTTTCGTAACTTCCGGTTGCCGTGCGCCCGTGGTGATGGCAATTGCAAACCGAGCGCTGTCTGCACCGTTGAACATTCACGGTGACCATTCTGACGCCATGGCTGAACGCGACAGCGGCTGGATACAGATCTACGCTGAAAACGCACAGGAAGTCTACGATTCAGTCATTCAGGCGTTCAGAATTGCAGAACACCTGGACGTTCAATTACCAGTGATGATAGGCCTCGACGGATTCACGTTGAGCCATACGCTAGAAAACGTTCGAATATTGAACGATGATACTGTCAGAGGCTTCGTCAAGACGCGCCAGTTTCCATTAGTGCTCACACATGACGGAAAGACCCAACCGTTCAGACTTGACCCCGAAGCCCCCATGACTATGGGTCCGGTAGCCATGCCGAACTACTATTTCGAATTCAAACGCCAACAAGAAGAAGCGATGAAAAACGCCATGAACGTGATTCAACAGATACACGACGAATACGCGCAGCTGACTGACAGAAGCTATGGAGATGGACTTCTTGAACAATACAAGCTTGAGGACGCCGAGATAGCTGTCGTATGTCTGGGCTCAACGGCTGGCACGGTGAAATCAGTGATCGACGAACTCAGAGAAAGCGGAATCAAAGCTGGACTCCTCAGAATTCGCACTTACAGACCTTTTCCCGCTGTGGGAATAGTCAAAGCCCTTGGGAAGGTGAAAGCGGTCGCAGTCATGGATAGAAGCATGAGCTTCGGTGGAAGGGGAGGGGCAGTGTTTCACGAAGTTCGACACGCGCTCTACGATTCAGCAGCACGACCTTACGTGGTAAACTACATCTACGGTCTCGGCGGAAGAGACACGAGCCCGACACAGATAAAGAGAGTCTTCGAAGACTTGCGGAAGATTCTACAGACAAAACGCGTCGAGGATCTCGTGCATTACTTGGGATTGAGGGAGTGAAAAGGAGGAGAAATGATGGAAATATCTGAAGGAAAATTCACGGCAAAGGACATAGCCGAAAAACCCGACCTGTTCCTTTCTGGACACAGAGCGTGCGCGGGATGTGCACCGGCAACGGTTCTCAGGATGATAATGAAGGCTACACGAGGACCGACGATAGTGACCAACGCGACAGGATGCATGGAGGTGTCTTCAACCATCTATCCTTACACTTCGTGGGCGACACCTTGGTTGCACACGGCCTTCGAAACGGCTGCGGCGAACGCGTCTGGAATCGAGGTGGCACTGAAGGTTCTTAGAAGGAAGGGCAGGATCAAGAATGAACAGGTGGACGTCATCGCCTTCGCTGGAGACGGAGGCACTTACGACATAGGCATCCAAGCACTTTCAGGCGCAGTTGAGAGAGGACACGATTTCCTGTTCGTTCTCTATGACAATGAGGCTTACATGAACACGGGTATTCAGAGAAGTGGAGGAACACCCTACGGAGCTTCAACGACCACTTCACAAGCAGGTTCCGTAGTGCCTGGAAAACTTCAGCAGAAGAAACCGATAGCGGACATAATGGTCGCTCACGACATGCCCTACGTTGCCACGGCTTCGCCGTACTACTGGAAGGACTTGATAATGAAAGCGCGAAAAGGCATGGAAGTAAACGGCCCCGCGTTCTTGCACGTGTTCGCACCTTGCCCGAGAGGGTGGAGAAGTGACAACTCGAAGTCGATAGAGCTTACGAAGCTTGCGGTGGAAACGTGCATCTTTCCGTTGTGGGAAGCGGTCAACGGCGAGTACCAGCTCTCGACGCCCAGCAAGGTCATCGCGCTGGCACCGCAGAAGAAAAAGCCAGTCAAGGAGTACCTGCAGATGCAAGGACGCTTCAGACACTTGTTCACACCCAAGAATGAAAAGATGCTCGAGGAAATCCAGCAGACAACTAACCAGAAGTGGAATCGCGTACTCAAGAAATGTGGAATAACTCCGCCTGCACAAGCTAAATAAAATCTAAGCTCCTTCTCTTTTTGTGAGTATGCCAAATCGAAGCGAAGACCTGAGAATAGTTTCTGTAGAGGATGGTTTCGAAGACGTCTTCTGGGAGCACGTCAACCGTGACCCCTTTGATTACTTTTTTTTCATTCTCGACTTGAAAGAGCGCAGAGAACAGACCACGGTGCTCTTGGCCATGGAAGGAAAAAAAATTCATGGGCTAGCGTTGATGTTTGCAGATCACATCGTTCAGTTTCGTGGAAACAGAAAAGCCGTTGAAAAACTGCTTGAACACGTTAATTTGGAAAAGGTGGAGTTACAAGCCCCCCTTGATTGTGAAGACATCATCGCTCGAAAGTACAGGCCGAACGTAAGACACGAACTTGTCCTGATGTCCCTGAAAAGGGGAGAAGAGAAGGTGCAGATCAGCCACAGACCGGTGAGACTCGGACCCGAAGACGCGAGAAGAGTTGCCGCGATCATGCGCAAGGCCGATCCAGAGTGGTGGGGTGACGTGAAGGCCAAGGATCGAAGAGAGTCCTTGGAGAAAGTCTACTGGCTAGGAATAAAAGAAGGTGGAAAACTGGCTGCGATCGGCAGTGCTCGTTTCGTCGATTTTGGAAGCAACATCGGAATCATAGCCACCGACAAACGTTACAGGAACAGGGGCTACGCGACTTCCATCGTCTCGGCTCTGGTTCGAGAGATCCTGAAGACGTCTCCCGTCGCATTGATTCACGTGGTGAGCGATAACGGTCCAGCCGTGCGAGCGTACTCGAAAGTCGGGTACAAGCCCCACAGGCGATACCTGTTCATAAGGGGAGAGAGGATTAAAGAATAGGCTTTTACGCGTTCTTCTTCAGATGCTTTTCAATCTCGTGTTCCGCGTTGTCGGCTTTGATGAAGATGGGCACGTTTTCCATCCCTGTGGCTATGTAGCTTGAGAGCAGCCATTCACCCGGAGCGAATTCCAAAGTCTTTTCAAGAATGTTCTTGTCTATCATGAACGTGTCGCTGACCAATTGCCGATCGTAAGGCCGCGGCAGAGTTCCGACAAAGTACGTGTGTATCTGCTGCAGGGCGTTCGTGTTCAAATAAGCAATACGCTGTGTGGCTACGCACGCGCCTAAACCGTATTTTCTTCCCTGTCTCAGCAGGGTTTCAACTTGGGCGGAACACTTGGCTTCTATCCCTGAGGCGCCGCTCGGGATGAACTCCTGTGCTTCGTCGAACACGAGCAGGATGCATGGTTTGACTTTGAACTTGTGTTTTCTGTGAGCCAGCAGGTCCTGTGTGAGGTTTATCACCAGGTCCTTTATCGTGTACGGGTCGGAGATCGATATGCAGACGAGGTTTGTTGTCTGGTCGTCGAGCAGTTCGCGTATCTGTTCAACCGTCAACCCGCTTGTCCCTCGAGTCTGTCTGTCACGGTTGCGTTTGATGGTGTCAAGGACAAGGCTTCTCGTCGTTGCCCACCCGTAGAGGCCGCTCTTGTCGTGTACTTTGAACTGTTCAACGGCTTCGCAGGAAACCGCGTCGACGTGACTGACGAAATCCTCGGTCACTTCTTCGTTCTCGCCCACACCGTGCTGGTCCATGTAGTCGCGAATCGCGTCGCGTATCTTGTCTATGGCGTTCATGTAATGCGGTTTGTCTGTTGAAGAGCTTCTCTGTGCATCGAGTTCGTCCATGAACTGGCCGAAGGTTGGAACTAGCTGCCTGGGTTTTATGAAGTGAGACAACTTCTTCTGGTCCATTATCGCTTTCAACCCAGCTTTCGTGCGCGCGTCGTTCTCGTACTCATTGGGTTTTACGACGGAATCGAAGAATTGTTGCACTGAGTCTATTCTGTTTTCGAGAATGACTTTTGCCTTAACGTTCGGGTCAGCCAAAACGTCTAGCAACAAGAAGGCGTACTCACAGCTTATGTCGAAGACGACGACTTTCGGATTCTCCGTGTGTAACAGGAGCCTTCGCAGTATGTTTGACATGAGGTTGCTCTTGCCGCCGCCGGTGAAGGCAAACACGCCGAAGTGATAGCGCACGAGTTTTTCGAAATCGACGTATATCGGTATGGCGGTTTTGCTTGCTTCGAACATTTTGATCAGACCGAGTCTCGGGTCGGCTTTGGCATCCTCCACGGTTTTGGAAGTGTCGGCGCCGAGTTTCTCCGCGATTTTCTGGTTGTAGATGCGGTTGATCATCTCGCTGTTGAGGACGTAGCATGGACCGCCGACGACGGGGTAGGAGAAGCCTTTGGCAAACTTGAAGTCGGAGTGCTTGTCCAAAATCAAATCGTAGTTTATCGGTATGGCGTCTATCTGGATCATCATCGTCGTCTTGTCGTTCGTGCCCCAGTCCTCTTCTGACTGTTCAATTATCTCGAATTGCATGGGGTAATAGCCGTGATCGGAGAGACCGCGCAAGCCGAAGTGTTCGGGCCAGATTCGGCTTATCTCCATGAGAGTGTACCTTTCAGAACCCTCTTCGATCTGTTTGAAATTTCTGACGGCTACGAGCATGCCTTCCTCCAGCAGGGCCATCAGGTCTTTCTGGTACTCAACCTTGACTCGGCACTGGTATCTTGCACCTGTTCCAGCCAGTTTGGTTTCTTCCGCCACTGCGAAGAATCTGGGAATGACCGCTGCAAGGCGTGCGTTGAAACGCCCATCGAAGTTCGTGAAACACGTGTGGTTAAACTTGGTCTCTTCTTGCTGCTTCAATTGAAGCTCTCCTTTCCCTGAAAGTGCTCATATAGAATATGAACCTTCTCAATTTATGATTGTTGAGGATCCAGTCGGCGGTCGTGTCTACGACGAGTTTGAATTGGCTGTAGTTCCATTTTGCGATTTTGTCGGCTATGAAAAGAGGTTTGTTGTGTCCAAAAGCCTCAGGGATGCTTGCGGGTGACATCGCGACGAGCATCGTCATTATCACGTCCTGAAGCTTGTTCGGCACATCCTTGTCCTTGAAGAGGATCACTTCAACGGGTTCTATTGCACCGCCGAACTCGCTCTGAAACGATACCAGGTTTTCTGGTTTATAGTCGAATTCTGGATAGGCGAGGCGATCCACAAAAAGAACGTTGCTTCGGAGAACAGGGTCTGATTTTGCCTGGCTGAGTTGAATGTACGTTTTGATGTAGGTCTTTTCGAGTCCTATCCTGTTCTTGATGGCGCCCGACACGAAGCCTTTGCGGTTCTGCAGGTCGGGTATCATCGTTCGGAAAGCCGAATCGTACTCTACCAGACTCCAAGGCGGCACGATTTCTTCAGGGTTCAATATGCTCGTCGACTGGAGTATCATGCGGTCGGTGTTTGGGAGTTTCTCGAAATCCACTTTTGACAAAGAAGTCTTGAGGAGTCCTTCATTGTGCATTATTGGGACAAGTTGACGCTTGAAGTCTCTGGCCGCGGTGTCCTTTGTCATCCCGATCAGCAGGATGTGTTTTTTCCAGCATTCCTCCATGAGCATGTCCAGCGTGAAAAGCGTGAGAAAAGCGATGTCGATCGTTGTCAGCCAATGCTCCTTTCCGCCTTTGACAATTTTCATAACGGTTGATGTTTCTGGGGATTCGTTGGAGCAGAAGAATCTGTCACCCAGAATCGGTGACGAGTCTCTTGACGCGTTCAGGAACGTCTTGATATCTTGGGTTGAGTTCGTAGAGGCCATCTTTCTTTTCCACGAGGATCTGGGAGTCCAAGGTGCGTTTCAGGCTGCGTTTGACCCGCCGCGATCTTTTCTCATCAGTGATGTTCAGTCCTTCAAGTATCTGGTCTTCGCTGAGAGGCCCTTTTTCCTTCACCAGCCGTATTATCGCGTGTCCTAAGTAGTCGCCTCTTGGAGGGGGCAAGCCTAATGCTTCGTTGCAAACGTATTGTCTTGCGATCGTCAGATCGTTAATGTCCAGCGGTTCCTCATCGTCCAGTTTGTATCCGATCAAGCTGCATCTGGTTTTCCAGAGGTCGCGTTTCGCCGTGTCATAAATCAGGCTCGCACGCTCAACCGAGAGACTTCTGTCCAAGAGGATTATGCGAGTTTGCTGTTTTGGATCAACGGCAAGTTTGTAAGCCAGGTAGTACTCGGCAAAGGTCATTATCCAGTTTGCAATCGTCGCGTTATCAATGATGGATTGGTCGGTGAGCGGCCTGTTCGGGTTGACTTCGCCGGATTTTTCTCCTTCGTAGAATGCTTGGTCAACCTCGGGGATTTCGTTGACATAAATGGGCACGACACTCGAGATACCCGCGGCCTGCTGGAGTGTTTTCATGTCGTAAGTGACGTCTGGAGGCTCTTTCTCCTTGAAGGTTATTGTTCCCGTTGACGCGTAGGCGCCGCCGAAGAATATGACGAGGTCAAAGAGCGGTCGAGAGTACATCGTGCCGTCTACACCCGCAAACCGGACGGTTGGACGTTCCGAAAAACTCTTTCACGGTGTCGTATGCCTTTCGAGGGTCGAAACCCGCTCTGATGAAGTTTGAGAGTAAATCATCGTAGAGGTTTTTGAGTGATGAGAACCGATTTTCGTAGTCTGAAACCTGGGCTGACGCTCCTCGTCTGAGCACGTCGCTCGTTCTTCGTATGGTTCCGCTCAACGATGACATGAAAATCTGGCTCACTTTGGTCGGATAGTAGGTTGCTTGAGGGTAAAAGCATTATCGACTAGCGCGATTTCACATGTCAAGTCGTGTCTGAGCGTTTTGCCTCAAAAGTGTGATGATTGAAGCATCATCTTACGGAAGCTTTGGTGATGCTCATGATTGAGTGGCTTCTTGTGTAGGGTGGACTGTAGATTGAATATGAAATCGTGCGACATAAGATATTTATAACCAAGTGCACAAGTGTTTGCAGTGATGAGTTGGCAAAACAGTACCCGCGACAACGAATCCTAGCCACAGCCTTCAGACCAACATCTGAAAAGAGCCGTCACGAAGCCGCCGACTCGTCTGGGAGCCCATGTCAGTAGGAGGTGAAAGCGAGCAATGATCAAAGTTCTCAAGAACCGACGTGCACTCAGCACGGTCGTAACGACACTCATAATCCTAGTCGTAGCAGTCCTTCTGGCAACCGTCGTAACGTACTTCGCAATCAACGTCGTAAGCACAAGAGTGCAAGAAGAAAACCTGAGCGTGGTCAGGCAACACATTTGGAACAACGCCACCGGCATCCTAGGATCACCGTCATATTGCCTAGCATCCCTCGTGGTGACCAACACGGGCGGAAGAGACGTTGTGATCAACCAAATCGCCGTCAGAGGCCAAGCTTGTCCATGGAACGACACGGCAGGCGCGACTGATAAGTTCATCCTATACACTACCACTGAAAACCCCATATCCGATGACCTCAGCTACACGCCCAACTTCAACTTCACAGGAAGCACCATCATCAACTACGTGATGATCGGAGCGACACAGTACAACTTCACCGTGGCCACGAAGCCATTGATCTTGAAGTCGGGTGACACGATTCTGATGTACGTGGTAAACCCGGACAGCGTATCAGTGAACGACGTAGGATTAACAGTAGGCATCACGATACATTCAGCCCAAGCGATATACTACCGAGAAACCAACGTACAAGCAGTATCCTCTTCTTAAAAACTCTCCTACATTTTTTATTACATCCATTTTTTCGTTGTAAAAGCATTATTCATCAATCGTATGTGTATCTCTGTTCTACACACAAATTCACATATCCAAAAATGCCGTTAGTCGTTGTTCGAGGAAATAAAAATGAAAAACATACTAAAGAATCGTAAGGCTTTGAGCACAGTTGTCACAACGCTGATCATACTCGTCGTTTCAGTGCTATTAGCCGGAGTCGTAACCTACTTCGCAATCAACGTAACAAGCACAAGAGTACAAGAAGAAAGCTTGCAACCTGCGCGATCAGCACGTTTGGTACAATACAGCGGCAGGGGAAGGAGCAGAGGCAGCCATGAGCATAACGAATACTGGTGGTAGAGATGTTGTGATAAGCAAGATCGCGGTTCGTGGACAAACGTGTGCTTTGGCAACAAATGTGTATACTGTTGTTACTAGTCCTCTCCCCACGGAAGATCTTACATACGTTCCAGTCGCTGACTTGGCAAATGCGACATTTGTCGCTGCGCCTGCTGCTGGATTGACTCTGAAGTCTGGAGCAACAATGCTCGTCTACATCAGGTCACCGGACAGCATTACAGTCAATGACGTAGGCTTGACAGTCGCAATATCAGTATTCACGGCGCAAGCAACGTACTACAAAGAAACCAACATCAACGCAGTCAGCTAAATCAGAGTTTCTCTTTTTCTTTTTTTTTTTTCATGTTTTTTAAGGTTCTCCACCATTTGTTGCGTATCTACAATCCGCGTGGATTCATTCTGGGGTGGTCTCCTACACGCATGTATACGTTTCGCACAGGCACATGTCTATCTACGTTTCCTATTTGCACGAGTTGTTTGTCATGTGCGCGTCTCCAGATCGTACGTGCTATGTGTATCTGTGTTCTACACACAAATTGACATATCCAAAAATGCCTTTAGTCGTTGGTCGAGGAAATATGAAATGAGAAACATACTAAAGAATCGTAAGGCTTTGAGCACAGTTGTCACAACGCTGATCATCCTCGTCGTTTCAGTGCTATTAGCCGGAGTCGTAACCTACTTCGCAATCAACGTAACCAGCACAAGAGTACAAGAAGAAAGCCTCAACCTGCCATATCAGCACGTATGGTACAGCACCGCTGACCAAATGGCAGAGGCAGCCATAATGATAACCAACACAGGCGGCAGAGACGTTGTCTTACAAAACATCGCAGTCCGGGGACAGACAGTTCCAGTAGGCGATTATTTTTTTCTACTTAAGGTAACAACATTAGGCGACCTGACATATGTTCACCAAAAGACAGGGGCACTCTTGATTAAACACAACCCTCGCCACTGGAACGGTCTGTCCTTCGGCGCGATATTTTGCAAGACAACTTTCTACATGCTACGACTGTGTTGGTTATCATCAGGGCTGCCTCTGCCATTTGGTCAGCGGTGCTGTACCATACGTGCTGATATTGCAGGTTGAGGCTTTCTTGTTGTACTCTTGTGCTGGTTACGTTGATTGCAAAGTAGGTTACGACTCCGGCAATAGCACTGAAACGACGAGTATGATCAGCGTTGTGACAACTGTGCTCAAAGCCTTACGATTCCTTAGTATGCTTCTCATTTTATATTTCCTCGACCAACGACTAAAGGCATTTTCGGATAAGTCAATTTGTGTGTAGAACACAGCTACACATAGTACGCACGGTCTGGAGATGTGTACATGACAAACAACTCGCTAAATAGGGAACGTAGATCGACACGTGCCTACGCAAAACGTAAAAATCCGTCCAGGAGACCACCGCAGAATGAATCCAAAAGGATTTTAGATATGCGACAAATGGTGGCAAACCTTAAAAACATGAAAAAGAAAAAAAAGAAAAAGAGAAACTCTGATTTAACTGACTGCGTTGACGTTGGTTTCTTGTGTACGTTGCTGTGCAGTGAACACTGACATTGCGATTGTCAAGCCTACGTCATTAACTGTAACGCTGTCGGTGACGTGATTAAACGACCGTGGTTGCACCAGATTTCAGGGTCAATCCAACAGTCGGAGCGGAAGCGTAATATGTCGCATTCGACGGAAGCCAAGCCAATGGAATGA
>CAVZKL010000025.1:0-30350 GCA_963775895.1 Candidatus Bathyarchaeota archaeon
TAGGGGTTAAACGTGGTTTTCAATCCCGTTCCTGTGAGGACGATCACAGTTCTGTCGTTCTTTGAAACGTCGCCGTTCCCAGTTTGCTTACTGTAGCCCTAGAAGCCACGGCAGAGCTTGGTTCGACAAAGAATCCTCTTCCTGCCAGGTTTCTGTACGCTTTTACGACTTCCTCTTCTTCGACCACTACTGAGTCACCGCCAACTTCTTTCAACCTATTGGCCACCAAGGTCTAACAAAGGCGGGTTTACGCTGACAAGAGCGTCAGCAACTGAAGTTATCTTTTCGGGAGGAGCATAACTGAGGTTTTTGGGCTCACGATAAAGCGGCGACACTTGCCTCGTCTGGCAAGCCACTATTCTGGGCATCGACTTTATCGCATTTGAATCGACTAAATGCTTAAACCCACTTATCACGCCCAGTAGCAGGGTTCCCGCTGACACAGGCAAGTAGATATGCTCCGGAGTCTTCCACTTGAACTGTTCAACTATCTCGTAGGCGAGGCTTCGAATCCCATCTCGGAACAGTGGATGAAGTATGTGACCTACATAGAATTTTCCAGTCTCACTTTTCTGAGCTTCCTCTGCGACCTTGTTTCGACTGCCCGGAACCCTGACCACCTCAGCTCCGTAAATTTGGATCTGATTGAATTTTGGTCCCGAAACAGTTTCTGGAACGTAAATCTTCGCTTTCAACCCAGCTCTTGCAGCGTACGCAGCTATCGAGGCTCCGGCATTCCCGAAGAGTCCTCAGAGATGTACCCTCCTTGCGATTTTATCAACTTCTGAATAGCGGACACAAGTACGGACGATCCTCTATCTTTGAAAGAGCCAGTAGGGTTCAGGCTCTCAAGCTTGACGTGAATTTCATCAGAGAGTCGAACGAGAGGCGTCAACCCCTCACCCAAGGACACGATGTCTGCCTCTTCAACATAGGGGAAGAATTGTTTGTACCGCCACAGCGAGTTGTCCATTCTGCTGATCCTTTTCTTTTCAAAATCGGGGTTGACTTGGACCTCCAAGGGAAAGCCGCATAGACTGCAGACAGTGCTGAGAAGATCCTCAGACCTGTGACCACACTTTGAGCACGCTATTTTAGAGTTCACCGCAGCACGGCCCCAGACGTTAAGGTGAAGAAAGCTGCATGCCGGTTCTGAAGGCGTTGATGTTAGTTTTCACGTTTTCACAGATACACTTTCTCCAATCGCTTTTTCCATTGATTGAACCGTGACAAGCTTCGTAAGCTTCGTGAAGACTCCAAGCATGACCATGTTCGCGTAGATGGCTTCTCCGTACTGTTTCTTCGCGGTTTCTGTTATCGGAATCTTGTATACATTTGTCTTCGTTTCAGGAAACCGCGTCACGTTCGTGCTGTCAACGATTAGGATACCGTTTTCCTTCAAGTCTTTGAGCAGCTTGTCCATGGCTTCTTGGCTCATTGTGACAAGTATGTCAGGTTTCCTAACTGCTGGAAAGCCTATTTTTCCATCCGAAATTATGACCTCGCTTTTTGCCAGGCTTCCTCTGGCTTCAGCACCGTAGGCTTGGGTTTGAAGGGCGTTTTTCCCGTCCAAGACGGCTGCTTTGCCGAGTATTTGGGCAGCCAGGACTACACCCTGTCCGCCGCTTCCTCCAATTCTAATCTCGGTCTTGTTCGCCATGTTGTTTTGCCTTCTTCATCATTGCCTGAACAGCCTCCACGAGTGTCGTTCGCGTTTTCGACTCGTATTCGCCGATGACTATTTTCCTTTCAACCTCTTCCGAACTCATTTTCTCAGCCTGCTGCACCGTGACGGCGTCTTCCTTGAAGTGCCTGAGCATTTCTCCGAGGTCTTTGAACCCTGCTCTTCTGCCATAGGCTGTCGGACATTGGGTGACGACTTCGATGAACCTGAAACCCTTGATCTGAAGTGCCTTCTTGATTGATTCCTTCAGTTCACTCTGGTGAGCAGTCGTCCACCGTGCAGAATACGTTGCTCCTGCCGCAAACGCAAGCTTGACAGCATCTATGGGTGGCTCAAAGCTCCCATATGGCGTGGTGGATGTTCTTGTGCCGAACGGTGTTGTCGGTGCCACTTGCCCGCCCGTCATTCCGTAGACCATGTTGTTGCCCATTATGACGAGTATGTCCGTGTTTCTTCTTGCAGCGTGTACGAAGTGACTTAGGCCTATCCCGACTATGTCGCCGTCTCCGCCAAAGACCACGACGTTCAAGTCTGGACGCAGCAATTTTATGCTCGTGGCCGGTGGTATGCTTCTTCCATGCAGTGTGTGAATCGAATCCGCCATGTAGTAAGGAGAAGGAATCCAAGAGGAGCAGCCTATGCCACTTGTGAAGCAGAATTTGCTAAGGTCCTCGTATCCCAACTCATGAACCGCTTTGACGAACGTGTCGCTGAGTGAGAATAATCCACAACCCGCACAGAAAGGTAGTTTCAAGTCTCGCATGTACTTTCGTGAAGAGAACGGTTCAGTCATTCGACTTTCCTCCTTCAACGATTTCGTTGAAAATCTCTTCAGGAGTAATGAGTTCTCCTCCTCCAATCTTGCTCAGCAAAACTACTTTTGATCCGCATGCAACTCTCTGCACTTCATGATAAACTTGCCCCAAATTCATCTCTGGCACGATGATTCTTTGGGCAGTTTCAGAAAGTCTTTTGACTTTTTCATCAGGAAACGGCCAGATCGTCTTCAGTCGGACGTGTCCCACTCTTATTCCTCTAGCTTCCAGCTGCTCAACAGTTTCGTAGACCGCGCGGGAAGTACATCCATAAGAGACGATGCCCACGTCGCATTTTTCGACGCTGTGGTTTTCCACCTGAGCAATATCCTCCACGTGGTTGTTTATCTTCGCATTGAGCGCGGTCACTATTCTTCTGTGAACGAGAGCATCCTGCGTGAACCTTACTCCGTATTCATCGTGAGTTGAAGCCGTTACAGCCACGTTGAACCCCTCACCCACAGAAGGCATGGGAGCAACATTTTCTAAGCCGAAGAACGCCCTGTCGTCTGCCTTGGGCTTCTTTCGGTCGACTATCTCTATCTTTTCAAGAGGTGGTACGGACAGTTTCTCCCTGACATGGGCAATGGTCTCGTCGGCCAGCAAGATGACTGGCGTACGATATTTTTCCGCCAAGTTGAACGCCCTTATCGTAAGGTCGAACATCTCTTGCACAGAGTTGGGGGAAAGCACGATCGCAGAATAGTCACCGTGCGTTCCCCACCTCGCCTGCATCACGTCACCTTGACCGCATTTCGTCGCCTGTCCAGTCCCAGGTCCAACTCTTTGAACATCAACTATGACGCACGGCGTTTCACTCATGAACCCCCAACCAATCGTTTCCTGCATAAGACTGAAGCCGGGCCAGACGTGGCTGTCATAGCCTTTCTACCAGTCCAGCTTGCTCCCATGACTGCGCCGATAGAAGCTAATTCATCCTCCATTTGGATGAATGTTCCATCTACCTGAGGCAAGCGTTCAGAGAGACGTTCAGGTATCTCATTTGATGGCGAAATAGGATATCCTGCGAAGAATCTGCAACCTGCGATGATTGCAGCTTCAACGCACGCCTCGTTTCCTGACCAGAAATAAGTACCCTGTTTTGTCGTCATGCATCTTCTCCGCTGTTACCAGAGTTGCATTACAGATGTTCTTATTTAGCTGTTTCTTGCAAATGTCGCAAATCATTAGGTTCTATTCTTCGCGCGCAGAACAGGATTGTCGACATGAAAAGAAGCCCAGCTTTGGGGTGAGGCATTTATCGGCTTTCGAACCATAGTGCCTGGGTGCACGCGTTCGACGAAAAATGCTGCTTGACCCGGACATGTGCGAGGTTATTCTCTGACTGGACGGGGGATTGTTATCAGTGTTTGGGTTCGTCGTACACCGTTGAGGTGCTGAATTTTGTCTATGATGTTTCCCAGATCCTCCATCTTTGGAAACTGCAACAAAGCGACGACATCAAATTGCCCTGTAACTGCATTTGCATTCTTGACGCCTTCGATTTTGAGCACGGCTTCTGCAACATTCCATATAACATTGGACTGCGTGTTAACGAGGATATATGCTTCCAAATCGTTTCCCTCAATACTGTTCTTTTTCTGAGAATAAAAAACTAGCGTGTGATCGGTAGAAGTTCGGCGGCACAAGTGCGTGGAGGGTCTATTGTTCTCTAGTGAACGGTTTCAAGTCTGAGCGCTTTCTCCACTTCTTCTCTGATTATGTAGCCGCCGATGTGAAGGATCGGCTCTTTCATCTCAGGGTCAGTGTTCATCGTTGCCGTGCACGGGAAGCTGTGATGGGCTTTAGCTATTGTGTCGTAGAGAATTTGTTTTCTTGTTTCAACTCCAAACAGTTTTCTCGCGACGTACCACGTGGACCCACAGGGTGCGCTTCTTCGAACGGTTGCTGATTCTATGAACTCGTGTTCGCCTCTCTTTACAGTTGAGACCTCTAAAGAAGGTCTTCCAATTCCAAGTTCAGTTACAAGTCTTGAAATCGTCGGAATGGCATCCGCGGGTTCCAAGGAGCAGAAAGGTTTCGGGAAAGCGCTTTCCAAACCCATTTCCTTGCATTTTTCCTCAGTCTGCTTCTTCAAGCCAGACGGAACTTCGTTGAAGTCTTCTATGGGTACGATCAAGGCTTTTATCCCCGCTTTTTGCATCTGATTGGGGAGTTCCAGTAGCAAGTCTTTGTGCAATCCTGAAGCAATGCACAGATCCGCCTTGGGAAGCTTCTTAGGCATGTATTTTTCTGGACTATCTAGAAATGCTGGAAGCTTCGAAGGATTTGGCAGTTCAACCGCTGCTCTTACGTTTTGAACGTGACTGTAAACGCCGTATTTGCAGGAGTCGCAAAGAAGACCACAAGACTTGCAGTAGCTTGGATCGTTTATCAGATTTCTTATGACTCGTTCAGCGAAGTCACCGCTATAAATGAAGATCAAGGTCAGCGGATCTTTTCCAAATGTTTTGTTCAAAGTTAGTCTCTCGGAGTGAACCGTCAACGTGAAACTTTGCACTTCTTATGAAATAAAGGTTCAGGATCAAGACGTCAGAACGTGCCGTTTCAGAAAATCTGCTGCACCGTGGATTTCTTGAATGAAAAAAGCGGGGGAAGGAACTAATGGTTTCGCTCTCAGGTCGTGTTCTTACTTCTGGAAGCGCGCGCGTGCCTCGTAGAGTTCGAGGGCTGAGACTATGATGTCTTCCGCGGCCTTTGCGTCTCTCCACTCTTTTGGCTTAACCCACTTCTTCGGTTCGAGTCTTTTGTAGTTGACAAAGAAATCTGTAATCTCGGCTTTCAAATGCTTTGAAATGTCGCTTACATCCTTGATTTCTTCAAACCGCGGGTCACCCAATGGTACTCCGAGGATCTTGTCGTCCTCGCCTTTCTCATCCACGGTGGTCAAAACCCCGATGGGACGTGCAGGTATGACGCAACCGGTGAAAGTCGGGTTTGTGGTCAACACCAGTATGTCCAGGGCGTCCTCATCCAGAGCCCATGTGCGAGCAATTATGCCATAATCACCAAGGTAGTAAAGAGAGGAATACAAGACTCGGTCAAGTTTGAAAAATCCAGTTTGACAATCAAACTTGTATTTGTTCGTGCTTCCCTTTGGCACTTCAACTATTGCGTAAATCTCGTGCGGAGGATTTGAACCAGGCGGAAGGTCTTGCCACAAGTTTGCCATTCTTGACAACTCCTGCTTCTAGGTATTTTAGATTCACACATTTAAGCCTATCAGAAACCACAATTGAACGTGGGCAAAGATGCTTTCCTAAATACGGCTTGTTCTGTAACTGGACGCGATTTTTTATCGGAAAAAGGGAAGGTAATCTGGCAAACGTAAATAAGCCATCAAAATGACTTGGAAATGGGAAAACGGATGAAGATTGCGATCTCTGGAAAGGGCGGAGTAGGTAAGACACTGATTGCTGGGACATTGGCCAGCTTGTTCGTGCGAAAGGGCATGAAGACGATAGCCATCGATGCAGACCCTTCGCCTAACCTTGCTCTGACACTTGGCATGTCCTCACTTGAGGCACGCAAGATACTGCCGATATCCGAGAACAAGAGTCTGATAGAATCCAAGACGGATACAGGTTATTCAGGTGTTTATCGTCTTTCCTTCACGGTTGATGACGTTGTCCGTGATTTTTCGGTGAAAACGCCCTTTGACGTTAATTTGGTTGTTATGGGAACTGTACATTCTATGGGTTCAGGATGCACGTGCGCAGCTAATGCCGTTGTCCGAGCACTGTTGCGCCACTTAGTTGTGGAGCGCAGCGAAGCTGTCGTTCTTGACATGGAAGCAGGCGTCGAACACATCGGCAGAGGAACAGCAAGAAATGTGGATGTCATGCTGATCGTAGCAGACGCCAACGTAAAATCCCTCGAGATTGCCAAACACATTTACGAATTGGCCACGAAAGCAGGCATGAAAAAGGTCTTCTTGGTTGGAAACAGAATTGGAAATGAAAGGCAGAGGGATATTATCGAAGAATTTGCCAAAGAAAACAACCTCGCAATATTGGGTTTTGTGCCTTTCGATCAGAAAATCGTTGAGGCAGAAATGCGCGGAGAAACCCCTCTTAGACAAGGCAAATCTGAAGCTCTGCAGGCAATAGAAAAATTCGGTGAAAAGCTCCTATCAAAAGAGGTTTAATAGGTTGGAAACGCCACCTGACCACAATGGGAGACGATAACTTCATGAGAACACTGGTGACGATCGGACGGGGAGGAACCGGGAAAACAAGCTTCACGGCTCTGATGACAAAAAGCTTCATCGAAACTGCACAAACTCCGTTGTTGCTCGTAGATGCTGATCCTGACCAGAACCTTGGCGAAATGCTAGGCGTCGACCTGAAGAACGCGGGAAAAAAGAGCATTTCAGAAATTCTCGTAGAGACTTTCTTGGAGCAAGGCGGAACAACAGTCGGAGTTCCTCCCACGGAAAGAATAGAAAGCAAAATCTGGACTCACGCTTTATTCGAAAGCAGCTCATTTGACTTTCTTGCTATCGGAACAAAATGGGTTGAAGGCTGTTACTGTATGCCAAATGCGGCCTTGAAGGGAGCATTGGAACACCTAGTTAAGAACTATAAGTACGTGCTGATCGACTCGCCAGCCGGCCTAGAACATTTGAACCGCAGAATCACGTCGAGGGTCAACGACATTTTCGACATCCTTGACCCCTCCAAGAAATCCTTCGATCACGTCATGCGATCCTTTCGCATAGCCCAAGAGGTCAAGATCGACTTCGAAAACTTCTACATCGTTGGTGGCTGCAGGTTTCCTGAAAACCTAAGAAGTCAGGCTGAGACCTCATTGAAATTCAGGTTTCTGGGCAAGATTGCTCGAGACGAACAGGTTGAAGAATTCGTCCTCGCAGGGAAATCTCTGCTCGACTTACCAGCAGATTCGCCAGCCTATGTCTCCGTGAAAAACATCTTGAAAGAAGCTGGATACATCAGCTAGCAATGCTCTTCTGATCAAGGATTTCTTCAGCGCATCTCCCATGTTGCTTCGGACAGAATAGAACATAAATTCGCAAAAGTTAAAAAGCTTCGAGAGCCACGTAACGTCTTCTGCGCCTCTGGTTGTGTTTGCGAGTGAGTAAGAAAGAGGTTAATTTGAAGATCGGTGAACTTAGAACCGAAGTTGGTTTCCTAAAGAACCTCGAACTCTCCGTTGGCAAAATCGTTCAAGAGAATTGGACAGAACAGATGGGGCCCACGCCGTTCCCATCATTAACGGCTTTAAGAGAATGGGACATGAAGCTTCTTCAAAGGTACAGACCGTTTTACATGCCCTACTGCGACGTCTGTTGCCACTGCACTTTTGGCAAATGCGACTTGACCGGCAACAAACATGGTGCTTGCGGGATTAACATGTCCGCACAACAGTCTAGGACAGTGCTTCTGGCCACATGCATCGGAGCCGCAACTCACGTGGCACACGGTCGCCACTTACTGGAGCATCTCATCGAGAAATTCGGCAACAGGTATCCCCTCGACGTGGGCGGGTTGAATGTCAAGGTCGAAGCGCCAATAATCCGTTTGGTCTGCGGAATCAAACCAGAAACACTTGGTGATCTGGATCAAGTATTAAGTTATGCTGAAAGCCAAGTCACACACCTGCTTGCCGTCGCCCATACCGGGCAGGAGGGCAGCAACCTTGATTTTGAGTCAAAAGTCTTTCATGCAGGCATGGTAGATCATGTTGGGTTGGAAGCAGCAGACATAGCTCAGATCGCAGCTTACGGTTTTCCAAAAGCAGATCCGGATTCGCCTCTTGTAGACTTGGGCTTCGGAACCGTCAGCATCGAGAAACCTGTTATACTGTGCATTGGGCACAACGTGGTTCCTTCTATCGGAATAATCGACTACATGAAAGACAATGGATTTGAAGAACAGATTGAAGTCTGCGGGTTGTGCTGCACAGCTCAGGACATAACAAGATACCACAAACGCGGAAAGATAATCGGTCCAATTTCGTGGCAATTGCGATTCATAAGGAGCGGCGTTCCGGACATCGTTGTTCTCGACGAACAGTGTGTCAGAACGGACTGTCTCAACGAGGCCGAGAAAATCAAGGCACCTGTCATCGCTGCGTCCGAAAAGAACTGCATGGGTCTGCCAAATCGTACTAACGATCAGGTCAACCTAATAGTCGACGACCTCGTAAGCGGCAAAACTCCAGGAGTACTGATACTAGACCCTGAAAAAGTGGGAGAGGTTGCCGTAAAAGTCGCTTTGAAAGTGGCCCCCTTACGAAAGAAATTCAAAAACATCCCCGAAGTCGAAGACGTTATAGCAGTAGCCAAAACATGCAGACTGTGCGATGATTGCAGAAGATCATGTCCGCAAGACCTTTACATTCCAGAAGCAATGAAAGCCGCAGCAGGAGGAGACCTGACGAAGCTTGCAGACCTCTACGAGTCCTGTGTAGGTTGCGGTAGATGTGAACAGGCATGCCCAATTGGCACACCGATTCACAGTTTCATAGTAAAGGCTGGCGAGAAAAAACTGAAAGAAGAAACCTACAAGATTCGGGCTGGAAGAGGCGCGATACAGGACATCGAAATCAGAAACGTGGGAAGCCCTATCGTGTTTGGTGAAATCCCAGGTGTACTCGCTGTCGTCGGATGCGCCAACTACCCCAAAGGAGGAGCAGAAGTCGCCGAAATCTGCACGGAATTTGCCAACAGACACTTCATCGTCGTGACCTCTGGATGTGCAGCGATGTCAGCTGCTATGTACAAGAATGAAGAGGGGAAAACACCTTACGAATTCCTGACTGGGGAGTTCACGTCAGGAGGCATGATTAACGTCGGTTCCTGCGTTTCGAACTCGCACATCGCTGCGGCTGCAATCAAGATAGCAAACATATTCGCGAAACGCAACTTGAGAGGAAACTACGAGGAAATAGCCGATTATATACACAATCGCGTGGGTGCAGTGGGTCTCGCATGGGGCGCTTACTCTCAGAAGGCTGCAGCGATCGCTGCGGGCTTTTGGAGGTTGGGCATACCGGTCATCGTTGGTCCACACGGAGTCAAGTATCGTCGGATGCTCTTGGGAAGAGCTGACCATGTAGAAGATTGGAACGTTTATGATGCAAGGTCCGGAGAGGAAGTCTACGTCGGACCAGCGCCAGAACACCTGTTTTGCGCGGCCGAAACAAAAGAGGAAGCCATGGTTCTCATTGCTAAACTCAGCATGAGACCCAATGACACGACAAAAGGAAGAGCAATAAAACTCACACATTACATTGACCTACACAAGAGACTGTACGAAACCATGCCGGACGACATCAACTTGTTCGTTCGTACCGCCGCAGATATGCCCGTAACGATGAAAGACGAAATTGCGGGAATCCTTGAAGAAAAGGACTGGAAAGAATCAGTGATCCCGGACCCCACACTTCTTTCAAGGATGATCAGAAAGAGAAAGGAGTGAAAGACGGATGGCAATAGCCGAACCTTGGCAGAAAGCAGAGATCCCAGGACCAAAGCGTGCCATGGTAGTGACAAAACCAGAGGTAATCGCGGCCATGGCAAGACGCGCGAAGCACCCCATTCTGATCGTCGGGCATTTGGCTGCGGAAACCAGTCTGGAACGAAAGAAACTGATCGACTACCTGATTCAATTTGCGGAAAAAGGGCGAATTCCCGTTGTTGCGACGGCACAGACGGTGAAAGAGTTTCTGAAGAGGAAATTCAAACCGGCAGGGTCAATGCCAGCGGTGGACATAGGAAACCGACTAGCGGACCCAAAGTGGATGGGAATTGATGGGAAGGGCCCACATGATTTGGCATTTTTTGCTGGGCTTCCGTACTACATGGAATGGACAATCCTCTCAGGCCTTAAGCATTATGCTCTCAACCTCAAAACAATCACGCTGGATAATTTTTATCATCCTCACGCCAGTTGGTCTTTCGCAAACATCTCCGAGAAAGACTTGCCGAAAACCTCAAAGTCATAATCGAACAACTTGAAAGTGGAGAGAAATAGCAGATGTCAGCATTCAAAGACATACCAGTCGACGTAGGCGTCATCTACGAGGGCCAGAGAATCCGCAGGAACGACATGCAAATCGAACTGGGCGGGCCGGACATAAAAGAGAAATTCGAACTCGCAATAGTGAGAAAATCGGAACAGGTCGAAGATGGAAAAGTAACGATCATAGGACCAGACATGAAAGACATGGAACAGGGGAAGAGCTACCCGTTAGGCATTCTCATAGAAGTGTCGGGTCCAACGCTCGAACCGGAGCTTGAAGGAGTCGTTGAAAGACGAATACACTCCTACTCAAACTTCATCGAAGGATTCATGCATCTTAACCAGCGCTACGACATCTGGCTGCGACTGAGCAAGAAAGCGTTCCAGAAAGGCTTGAACTCTTTCGAATACGTTGGAAAGGTGCTGCAGAGACTCTTCAAAAGTGAGTTGCCCATAATTCACAAAATGCAGATAACCTTCATTACCGACCCTCAGAAAGTGAAGGAGCTTCACAGCGAAGCGATGCGCATTTACGACGCAAGGGATGCCCGAGCAAGAGGTCTCAAAGATGAAGAAGTTGACAAGTTTTATGGTTGTGCACTGTGTCAGTCCTTCGCTCCAACACATGTCTGTGTTATCACTCCTCAACGTTACTCAAACTGTGGAGCGATAAGCTGGTTTGACTGCAGAGCAGCGGCAAACGTCGATCCGAAAGGACCCGTCTTCGCAATAGAGAAAGGGCAGCAGATCGACTCAATTAAGGGAGAATACACCGGCGTCAACGAGGCTGTGAAGAAAAAATCGCTGGGCGAAGTTACGAAAGTGGAGCTTTACACGGCCTTCGGTCATCCTCACACGTCATGCGGCTGCTTTGAGGGTGTGGCCTTCTTCATACCAGAGGTTGAAGGGTTTGGCATAGTGAATCGAGCTTACAAGGACGTGACCGTCAACGGTTTGGCTTTCTCAACTCTCGCCGACTCAACAGCGGGTGGGCGACAAATAGACGGTTTCCACGGAATATCGATCGAATACATGCGTTCCCCCAAGTTTCTGCAGGCTGATGGCGGCTGGAAGCGGGTGGTATGGATGCCCAAAGAAGTGAAGGAAAGGGTGAAGACCTACATTCCTGCTGAAGTCGTCAACAAGATAGCAACTGAAGAAAATGCGAAAACAATCGATGAACTGAAAAGTTTTCTCAAGGAACAGGATCACCCAGTGGTGGCAAACTGGAAGGTGGAAGAAGCAACCGCTGAGGCGGGCGCACCGACTGAGTCCGCAGAGGAGATGCCACCCATGCCTGTCGCAACGGTGTCAACGCTGCCCATAACAGCGGGCGGATACAAGATCATTCTCAAGGACGCAAAGATTTACGCCAAGAAAGTCATTATTCGCGCAACTAAAGGCGAAAAAGGTGAAAAACATGGCTGAAAAGGAAAAACAGGATAAAACCAAAGGATTGAAACTTAACCCAAGCCTGTGGGAACTCCTCGCGAAAATGCAGGAGATAGAGCTTGAAGACTTTGAGATGAACGTCGGTGACCTAGAGATCTGGCTTCAACCGGGCGCAGTTGCCACGCCCGTGACAGCCATTCCAAAAGCGGTGAGGCCAGTGAAGGGCAAGCCTACAGCGATCCTGGATGCAGACTTCATGCCACCCGTCGAAACCTATCCAGGGAAGATTGTCGAAGTGAAGCTTGGAGCAACGAAAGGTGAAGGTGGAAGCCGAGGTAGGAGCTTCATCGTTGGGGGAGAGACAAGTCCGGCGTTCTACACTTTTGAAAGACCAGTCTTGCATCCTCCGGTTGTAACGCTCGACGTTTTTGACATGGAAGTCCCCCTTGCGAAAGCCGTTAAAATGCACGTCAAAGAAGTGATGGGAGACCCCGCAGCGTGGGCGAAACTTGCTGTCGAAAAGTTCGACGCTGACATGATAACCATCCATCTGATCACAATAGACCCGCTTGTCAAGGACGCCTCGCCTAAAGAAGCCGTCAAAACCGTTGAAAGAGTCGCCCAAGCCGTTGACGTGCCGCTCGTCATCGGTGGATGTGGAGACCCCAAAAAAGACATGGCAGTATTCACAGAGATAGCTGAGACCTTTGCCGGAGAGAGATTCCTCATGAGCTCAGTGACACGAGACATGGACGTTGAAAAATGTGCAAAACTCATCAAGAAAAACAATCATGTTGCCTTATCATTCACTCCGATGGATCTTAACCTTGCAAGAGAGCTTAATCGCCGATTGTACGATTTCATGCCGAAAGAAAGCATAGTGATGGACCTTACAACAGCCGCGTTGGGTTACGGGCTTGACTACGCTTTTACCAATATGGAAAGGGCCAGACTCAGCGGGTTGATGGGAGACCCAGAACTGGCCCACCCAATGTCCTCAGGCACGACAAACGCTTGGGCCGCAAGAGAAGCATGGCTGAAAATGGCTCCCGAATTTGAACCCAGAGAACTCAGGGGCCCATTGTGGGAAGTGTGCACAGCACTGACTCTTCTGCTCGCTGGCGTTGATCTGTTCATGATGATGCATCCCGCAGCGGTGAAAACTCTGAAAGACGTAACTAAGCAGCTCATCAGCGGCGGCAAAGGCGACCCAGATAAGCTGGCCAATTGGGTGTCAGCAAAAATCTGAGACCGGAGTGAACTTGAATGAGTGAAAGAGAAATCAAAGGGAAAGGCAGTGTAAGAGAACTGAGCCCCATAGAAGTCTACAAGCTCCTCCCGAAAACGAACTGCAAAGAGTGCGGCGAAGAGAACTGCATGGCCTTCGCCACAAGACTGGTCAATCGTGAAGTGACCATTCAGAAATGCAAGCCGATCTTCACCAAAGAATACGAAAAAGCTTACGCGCAACTCGAAGACATGCTGAAGCCTCCCGTAAAAGAAGTTGCCATTGGCACGGAGGGCAAGGGTCTAAAGATCGGCGGAAAACTCGTCATGTACCGCCACGAATTCACTTATTCAAATCCAACAGCAATCGCAATAGACGTCACCGACGAAATGTCAGAGGACGAAATCCTGAGCAGAGTGAAGAAAACCTCTGGCTTCACCTTCGAGTACATTGGGCAAACGCTGAAACTGGACATGGTCGCAGTCCGCTCCACGTCAAACGACCCCGACAAATTCAAAGCAGTCGGTGAAAAAAGTCGCTGAAAACACGGAACTACCTTTGATACTATGTTCTTTGCAGCCAAACGTGTTAGAATCGGGACTCATGGCGATTCCAAAATCAAGACCACTTCTGTACGCGGCAACCAAGGACAACTGGAAAGAAATGGCAGAACTTGCCCTGATGTACAATTGTCCACTGACGATTTCTGCACCAGGTGACCTTAAACTGCTGAAATCCTTAGCGAAGACGCTTTTGGAGTACGGAGTTCAAGACCTCGTCTTAGATCCTGGAACGTTTCCAGACGAAGGCTTGGCCGACACGTTGAATAATTTCACGATGATCCGTAGAGCTGCATGCAAAAAAGGCGATGAGCTCTGCGGTTTTCCATTGCTGGGCGTTCCCATGATGGCATGGATACAAAAAGGTGAAGTCTCACAAGAGATCGCAAATTGGAGAGAGGCCTATCTAGCATCGATGCTGATCGTCAGATACGCAGACGTTCTAATACTCCACAGCGTGGACGGCTGGTCTCTACTGCCGAACGTAGTATTGAGGCAAAACATCTACACGGATCCAAGAAAACCAGTCGCCGTCGCTCCAGGCTTGAAGACATTTGGAACTCTTGACGAAAACACACCAGTGATGTTCACGACCAACTTTGCGTTGACATACTACACCGTGGCGAATGACATCGAGTCATCAGGGACAAGCGCCTACCTGCTCGTCGTAGACACCGAAGGCATAGCCGTGGACAGTGCAGTTGCGGGAAGAAAACTGACAGCCGAAAAAGTTGCAGAGGCTCTGAAATCCTCTGGCATAGAAGGAAAGGTCAAACACAGAAAACTCCTGATCCCTGGAAAAGCAGCGCGGATAAGCGGGGAAATCGAAGAACTCAGCGGTTGGCAGGTGCTGGTTGGGCCTCGCGATTCATCGGAGATTCCGAAGTTCCTGAAAGAAAAATGGCAGCAGACAGCCTAATTCTTCTTTTTTTGCCGCTCGGACTTTTTCGGCATTTTTGGCGTGGTGTCGAGGGCTTCACGGATGCTTTGAATTCGTTCAACCCGTTTCTTAGTGTTGATGTTGTTCTGAAGCAGCAGGACCTCTCTTGGTCTGCTGAAACGTTCAACCTCGCCGTTCTCCCTTTTCCTCACCATTTCTATGCAATCGTCAACGATGCAGTTTAGGACACATGCGCCACAATAGACGCAGAGTTCTTCAGTAATTCCCAGCTCTCCCGCCTTCCAAAACAAAGCCTTCGTGGGACACGTCTTCACGCAGAGATTGCAATCAATTCCCCTACAAGTCCTTTTGTTAATCCTGATATTCCCTTCAACAAAGAACTCCTTTATGCGCAGCGGAGCCAGCAGCTCTTCTCTTCTTTTCGCTTTTTCCAGTTCAGCGGTATCCGTCATGTCTTGAAAAATGTCAATGCTCGAAGGCTTGCTGGGCTTGCTTTGATTTGGCATTTAATTCATCTTTCGATCGAGCATCCTTTTGAATTGTGTGGTCTTGGAATTATAATTACTTATCCTGAACGCATTGCAGAAAGACAAGGTCGAAGAACACATCAGCGTTGAAGGAGAGAATTGCTGGAGCATCGTAAGATACTTCAAGAGGAAGTTTATTACTGGGTCAGTATTCTCGTTTAACGATCGAGGTGATCCAGAAAAATGTGTGAATTTACTGTTATCCTCAACGGGAAAGCTGTTTTCAAAGACGTGGTGTTCGCAAGAGTGGAACGTGGCAAAGTTGTTGTCAGGGACGTGCTTGGAGAATCTAAAGAGTTCAAAGACTGCAACATCACAGAGGTCGACGTAAACTCGACGCGTTTGGTCTTATCAAGCCAATAACCAAAATGTGTCCAGCCACTGTGTGCCAGCTATTTTCTGACTCCGCTTTTTTCAATCATCTTGGGCAAGACCGATTCGAAACCAACTGCCATCAAGTGCAGTCCTGCCGCATTCGTCGCCTTGTGAACATCATGAATCAAAGTAGCGAACGACTCGATGTTTTCTTCCAAGAACGCTTCCTTGCCCTTCTCCCTTGCTTTGCGTAGACGCTGTTCCAGTTCTGGCGGAACTTTGATTCCGGGAACAAACTTTATCATCCAGTCCATCATGGCCAACGATTTGAAAGGCGCTATGCCCAACAAAACCGGTGTTTTCAAGTAGGACACTGCGCTCATGAAACCTTCAGCCTGTTCCACGCTGTAGACGCATTGAGTCTGTATGAAATCCACTCCGAGCTTAACTTTTCTTTCAATCTTCAGGATTTCAGGTTCCAACGGGTCAGCATTGACTGAGGCACCGATTCCGATGTTGAATTTGGGCGCGTGTTCTATCTTGTTCCCGTTAAGGTCCACACCCTGGTCAATCACTTTTCTCAGCATGTAAACCAACGTTGCAGAGTCCAAGTCAAAGACGGGCTTGGCCTGGGGCGCGTCACCAACAGTCGTGTAATCACCCGTTAAGGCAAGAATGTTCTTTATTCCAAGATTGCCCGCGGCCAACGCGTCGGAAAGCAGCGCCAAACGGTTTCTATCTCTTGTAGTCACTTGGAAGACAGCCTCGACCCCGGATTCTCTCTGCATTATGTACGAAGAGACAAGTCCATTGAAAAACCCGAACGACGTGGGGTTGTCCGTTACGTTGATTGCTGTGACATGTCCTTTCAGGATCTTCGCGCTTTCGATGACCTCATGCAGGTCGGTGGTTTTCATCGGCTCAAGCTCGCCCGTGAACACGAATTTTCCTTCTTGGATTTGTCTCATCAATTCGCCGTAGGCTTCCCGTTTCACGTCAGCCTGAGCTTCAATCTCCTTCTCCGTTTTGGGTTTACTCTCGGCCAGTGCAACCATGTCCAGATTTCGCGGGTGTTCCGAGATTCTGTAATCGTGAGGTACCCTGAACTTTCTGAACAGGTCAAGTCTGTCTTTCTCTTTAAGACGGTTGTAGATCAAAACCCACGCACAATCATTCTTCCAGCCACCTGCCTCACACTTTCCCTTCACTTGTCCACCGCACGGTCCGTTGAGAAGACTCTTGGCACACCGCGTTATAGGACAAATCCCGCCCGTCTCTCCGAGAAGACACTCTCCGCACGCTCTGCACTTTTCATGCATCGCGCCGTTTTCACGATCCTGTGACCCCAGAAAAACTGTGTCTTGAGCGGGATAGACTGGAGTGTTGGGGAAGACTTCTGCAAGCGTCTGAACGCCCACGCCGCAAGACATAGATAAAACAGCGTCCACGTCTTGAAGTTGCTGTCCGAGCGCCGCATTGACTTCATAATTATCACATTGCTTTCCCATCGTTGTCGGCTTGCACACGAACTCCTTGTTCTGGAGTTTTCCACCCATTTCAACGAGCATGGCAAAAGTCTTGGCTTCCCTCAAGCCTCTTGGAGGAGTGGTGCAGCCGTCACACCCTACCACCAGAATCCTCTTGTGTGGAGCCAGAAGATGCAATATTTCTTCCAAGGGTTTTTCTTTCGTCATTATCATTTCAAACAACTTCCTTTTTGTGCAATTCGTCTATTTTTTCTATGAACTTCCTAATGTGGTCGTCGAGGTCGCCGACGTTCTTGGGGGACACGAAACACATCTCAACCCTTTCTTCGAGTTTGACTTGGGCGAGAAGGTTCTTGAGCGATGTCACATGTTCCTCAGCTCTCTCGTTTCCATCTTCCAGTTTGCACTCGCCTTTCTTGCAAGCCGTAATGAGAACTCCGTCGAAGCCCTGACGCAATGCTTCCAACACGTGCAACGTATCAGCTCTGCCTGCGCAAGGAATCCCTGCGAACACGACGTTTTCCATGGTGCCATTCCCGTATGCGTCGAGATCTGAGAACTCGCTCCATTGGCAGGACAGAACAAGTATCACAGGTTTCTTCGTTTCTCGCTTCATCCTCGGCATTGATGAGCCGTAGTCGCGAATTGCTTCCGAAATCGTTTCGTACTCAAAACCGTCCAGTTTCACGGCCAGTGCCGGACACACTGCGACGCAGTCTCCACAGCCTGTGCATGCAATCGGATCAAGTTGGGGAACCTTCGAAGTCCCCATCGTTATCGCATCATACGGGCAGATGTAGTTACAGTTTCCACATCCAACGCATTTGTTGCTGTCAATCTGCGCTTTGTTCGACCGCTTCGTTATGGTCAGAGTGTCAGGTTTGAAACCAAGCTGGGTCAACAAAGTCTGGGTCAGCAAGAGCCTGCGCGTGTCAATCCTGCTTCCTTCTTTGAATCGGCAGTACTTGTCTTCGCAAGGCATGACGATCACTTTCTTTGTCTTCGATGCGAGCGCTTTGAGAATGAGTTCAGAAGGGACACGGCCGACGCAGGGCAAGCTTATTGAAATGAAATTGTCTGCCTTAAACTTTGCCAGCTCCTTCATTCTTTGGTTTTGAAAGGGGCTACTCCCGCGGCAGGTGAGCATAAGTTTGTCCGAGTTTTGTTCAGTCATTCTCTTGTTAATGTAGCCTATCAGCGAATCAACGTTGTAGTAGATCGTGTCTATGGCCGAAGCTGGGCATGCACTTGAGCAGATACCACAAACCTGACACTTTTCCATGTTTAGCCTTACTTCTCCGGTCTTTTCTTCGACGGCGATAGCGTCGTAGGGACAGATAGAAGGACAGACAAGGCATCTGCTACAGCGGGTCTGATCTATTTTCACGCTGTCTTCAGTCTTCGGTTCTACAATGACCTGCTCATTCATTTCAATTCTCTCAGAGTCTGTCATGGCAGACTGACAGCGCCAGTATTCTGGCGGCTAAATGTATCGCTTGTTTTGAAGCCTATAGAAAGATGATGTTCCCAAATAAAGATTACCCGCGGGTTATGCAGCTATCATCCATCGAATCGCCCTTGACGTTCAGACGGATGACCCGTCTGGTCGTCCATCAGACTTGAGAAATCATAAGCTGAAACAGTGAAAAGATTGGGTCAGCCAGCTGTCAGCCAGCTGATCTGTAAAGCTTAAATTCGGGCCCCTTAAGGTAGAGGTTGATCTTTCATGGGTTCATCGAGAACAGGTTTTCAAAGCACTTTGGGTGATAGCGTTGTGGACAAAGACAGGTGCACCAATTGTTGCGCATGCGTGGTCGCCTGTCCGTTACAATTGTCTAGGTCCTGTCGAACAGAAGCCTAGCCTCTTGAAAGAGTGTCCGCAGTGCGGTATCTGCGAGAAAACTTGCCCGCAGTATGAATGGTCTTTGTCGGATGCAGAAAGGTTCACGTTTGGCAGGGCACGTAAAGCCGAGGAAACGTTTGGAGTCTATCGGCGCGTAGTCGTTTCTCGAGCAACTGACGGTGAGGTGCTGAGGGTTGGACAGGACGGTGGAGTTGCCACGGCTCTCCTATTGCATGCTCTGAAGAATGGCTTGATCGATCGTGCGGTTGTCTCTGGAATCGACCCTAACAAGCCCCTGTTCCCTGTTCCGAAAGTGGCGATCAGCGTTGAAGAGATTCTAGCCTGCGCTGGGACACGGTACTTTTATTCACCAAATCTTCTCGCACTGGCCGAGGCGATGAAAGGGAAGATTGGAATAGGCTTCGTTGGAACACCGTGCCAGATCAAAGCCATCAGAAAAATGCAGTTGGCTGGGCTGAAGAAATATGGCTCGTTGAAGCTCCTCATCGGACTCATGTGTTCAGAATGCTATGATTATGATGGACTCGTGAAGAAACACCTTCACCAAGAACTAGGCCTTGATCCAAAAGACATCCTGAAGATCAGCATAAAGGGAAAAATGAACATAACAATGAAGAACGGACAGACCAAGAGTCTTCCTCTGGCCGAAGTGAAGCAACATGCCAGAAAAAGTTGTGAATCGTGTTCTGACTTCAGCTCCGAACTAGCCGACATTTCGGTGGGAGGTCTAGGGTTGGACGGGTGGACGTTCACTATCATTCGATCAGAAAAAGGAGAAGAGGCCTTTTCAAACGCCGAAAAAGCTCGAGTCGTTCAGACCAGAAATGCTAGCGAAGAAATGCACGCGTTGAACTTGCTCACCAAACTCTCTGAGAAGAAAAGACGGCTTCAGCGTTCTCAATAATATTTTTCTTCTGACCTTTTTCGTATATCTTTCGTGACTTGAACGTTTAGAGCTTGTATATATCGTTGAGTAAGGATGGAAGTTTTAATATAGCACACGCGCGTTCGTTTTTTCAATCAAAACTGACAATGGTGAGATCTCTTGAAGCGTATGCTCGTTTGCGTGAAACAGGCAGTTGATGTTACACAGTTGAAGGTCGACCCAGCAACAAGACAGTTAGTCACAGCCGGGGCTCCTAAGAAGATGAGCGATTTTGACAAGAATGCACTGGAGGAAGCTATCAAGATTAAAGAAAAGCTCGGAGGCGAGGTTGTGACGCTGACTGTGGGTCATGAAGAAGCGAAGGCTAGTATTGCGGGAAGGATTAGCGATTGGTGCTGACAAAGCATACTGTGTCAATGATCTCGGTGTACAGGGAATTGACACAGGGGGGACAGCTTACGTTCTGGCAGAAATGGCCAAGAAGATAGGGGAATATGATCTCGTTCTTTGTGGTGATTCGTCTCTGGACAGTTTCTCTGGGCTTGTTGGGCCAAGACTTTCTGAAGTACTGAACCTGCCTCAAATAACTTCGGTGAAAAAGGTCACCGTTGAAGGTGACGCGGTCATTGCTGAGAGATCCCTCGAAGATGCAAGTGAGGTCGTCAAAGCAAAGATGCCTGCTTTGATTTCCGTCACACGTGAGATAAACCAACCGAGGATACCTTCACTTATGATGATCATGAAGGCTTCAAAGAAGGAGATTGTAACTTGGTCTTTGAAAGACCTGAACGTTCCAGCGGAGAAGATCGGTTCAAGAATCGAAATCATTGACGTGCTTGCACCGAAAATGGAGAGAAAAAGAGTCAAGATCACTGGCGAATCGGTTCAGGAGATCGCGGAGAAACTGGCCAAGGCACTTGCCCAAGAGGGTGTCGTCGGGAGGAAGTGATTGGTATGAGCGAAAACAAGGGCATCTGGGTGTTCTCTGAAGTTTACGATCTGATTTTGGAGCTGCTCGGAAAAGGAAGGGAACTGGCAGACAGGACGAAGGACGAACTGTCAGCGATTCTAATTGGAAGTAACCTGCAAGACAAGGCGGCTGACCTGATAAAATACGGTGCAGACAAGGTATACATTGTTGATGATCCTGGCCTCGAGCGTTTTCAATCTGAAACCTACTTGAGCATCCTCAGCAATCTTGCCGTCAATCATCCTCCGAAAACCATGCTGATAGGGTCAACGAGAAACGGTAAACCACTTGCAGCCAAACTTGCAACCCGTCTGGACGCAGGGTGCGTTCCTGATTGCACGCGACTGAGTATCGACGAAAATGAGCGGCTCGTCGGCGAACGGATAACTTACGGCGGAATCGCATTCGCTAGAATCACATTCAAGTCTAAACTTCAAATAGCCACTGTTCCTTCAAGAGCTTTTGACAAACCTGAAAAGAAGGATCGCACAGGGCAGATAGAAAAGCTGGACTTCAAAGCTGAAGGCCCAAGGACTGAGGTAATTGAAAGGAAACCGCTCGAGACTTCAAGCGTGCGGATCGAGGATGCTGCTTACATAGTCTCTGGTGGAAGGGGTTTAGAGAAAAGGGATGATGTAGCGCTGCTGGAAGAGTTGGCAGGGGTCATCGGTGGGCAAGTAGGATGTACAAGACCGCTTGTCGAAGATAGGAAATGGTTCACTGATTGGATTGGGCTCTCTGGACACAAGGTGAAACCAAAACTGTACATAGCTTGTGGTGTTTCAGGAGTAATCCAACACGTTGCGGGAATACGCGACTCCAAGATAATAGTAGCGATAAACAAGGATCCGGAAGCACCGATATTCGAAATTGCAGATTATGGGGTTGTGGGCGACCTTTACGAAGTGGTTCCAGCCTTGAAAGAAGCATTGAAGAAACTGCTTCAGTAATTCACTTTTTCTTTTGCCTTATTCAGAATTACATAGAAGAGTAAATTCCAAAAAGCTGAACCATGGTTTTCACAAGGTGTAACGAAACCAGTGAGCACCAGTCAGGCATTTTGGGTATCAAGTTTGTGCTCTTACTTGTATGCTATGAAGTCTTTGCCCAACAGTTCTCGGGCGATGACTGTTCGCTGTATGTTTGTGGCTCCCTCTGCACCCACGCAGTAGGACATTATTCCTCTTAGGCCCATTTCGAGGGGGCATTCTTTGGTGTACCCGTATGCTCCAAGCCAGATCATGGCGTGTTTGTATATGTCGAAGGCCAGATGAGGTGCCAAGAGCTTGCACGCAGCAATCATCTTTGTTACTTCAAGTGGCGAGAACTTGTTTTCTCTGTAGCGCATGTCCATCATCCATGCGGTTCGGTACGTTAGTGATTTCAAAGCTTCTAGGTGCGCCCAATCATCCGCCATTTCAAACTGGATGCCTTGGAACTTGCCTATTGGTTTTCCGAAGGCCTTTCGTTCCTTTACGTAATCCATACCAACGTCAAGTGCGCGTCTGCCGGCGCCAACACAAACAGCTGAGATAAGTATTCGGGCAGTATCGAATCCTTCCATGGTTAAGTAAAAGCCTTTATCAACGTCACCCAAGCGGTAGCTGTCTGGTACCTTCACGTTTTTCATTAAGAAGCCACCAGTTGAGATTGCCATCCTTCCCATGTCATCGTAACGTTTGTTGACTTCCACGCCGGGTGCGTTTATCGGAACGTAGAAGCCTGTCATTCCTCGATGTTGGGCTTCCGGAGGAGCGGGTGAAGTCCTTGCAACCACAAAATACCCTCCGCCTATCCTTTTTGCTTCTTCAGTGCCACTGATGTACGTTTTTTCGCCGTTGAGAATCCATTCATCTCCTGTTTTCTTTGCCGTTGTTTTGAAGGCCGCGACATCAGAGCCTCCGCCGGCTTCTGTCGAGCCGATGCCTATGAAAGCGTCCCCCTTTATGGCTGGTCGTATTACGTCGTTTCTTACTTTCTCGCTCGCGTGTCTGTCAACGACGTACCCCCAGGATGATTCTACAAGCCACAGTACAGGTAAAGCGATGCTCACATCAGCGTACGCAAGTTCTTCCGCTGCGATGCACGCTGTGACCCAGTCGGCACCTGTTCCACCGTGCTCTTGCGGTGCCGTCATTATGTTCAATCCCATCTCACCCATGCTTCTCAGAATCGACTGTGGGATTGCGCCGTGCGTGTCCATTTCTCTTATTTTCTCTATTGGCAGGTTTTTTTCGCACCATTCTCGCACGGCTTTTCTGAAGAGTTCTTGTTCTTCGGTGAAGCCAAATTCTACCAATCCTTTCACCTTTTGCTGAAGTCTGGAGCAGGGAGTATAAAAGTTGTTTGGAATCCTAACTCGAAATCTTTGCTAGAAGTTCTTCAGCCGGACTCTGGTTCAGGTTCAAACCGAGCTTCTTTTCGTCAATGCCCAATGCCAGTCCGAGCAGCTGCGAAAAATAGACTACTGGAACGTTGAGGTTCGCGCCGACAGTTGTCCCGGCCTCTTTCTGTTTAGCGTCAAACATTAATTGGCAATCTGGACATGAGACAACCATTCCCCCCACGCCGAGTTTTTGCACGGCTTTAAGTTTGGATCCCGCAAGCGAGAGCGCAGAGTCAGGGTGACTGCGCATCAGTGCCGCACCACAACAATCCAGCTTTTCTGCATAATCAACAGGTTCAGCACTCAGTGCGATCAACAACTCGTCGAGTTTCCGCGGGTTCTCCCCGTCATCAACCCTTCCAAGATCGCTGTACCGGATTATCTGGCAGCCCACGTGAGTGGCCACTTTCAAACCTTTAAGTGGCCTTTTCACGGCTTTCTTGATTTTTGTTAGTCCGACAAAATCGTGTAGCAGATCGATCGTATGCCAGATTCTTATGTTTGGGTCATATTGTAGGTTTTCCTCTTTCAGCAAGTCGATGATTTTCTGAGCGGTTTTGGGATTGTTCTTCATTGCGTCTTGGGCTTCGGAAATTGTGAAGTGACAACGATTGCACGGGACAAGAAGGTTTTCTGAACCTGTCAGGTTTGCGAGAGCTAGGATCCTAGCTGCCAAGAAATTGGCCGTGAATTCGTTGACACTCTTCACCGGATCACCACAGCAAAAAGACTCGGCCAAATCGACCAGTTCAACGTTCAGTTTCGGAAGAGTCTCACGGAGGGACATTTCGTACGCGAACTGGCTTGTTTGTATACAGCAACCCCAAAAGACGGCGATCTTCATTCTATCTTTCCTCCATGGCTTTCATGAACGCGGCTTGAAAGCTCTCTTTCGGAGCTTTGATCTTGGGCAAATGCAGACATTCACGATCTATTGTCTCCATCTTCTTGGTGACAATCTTCTGAGGAGGTTCAGCCAACCCTGTTTCGAGTATGTGTGAAACTATTTTGAGGTACGTTTCTGGCACTTTCGCCTCTTTTTCAACGGCGAGGTTTCTGAGTGCCATTATCACGTGGTAAGGTGAGGCTTTTTGTGGACATCTTTGCACGCATTTTAGGCATGTGGCGCACGTCCAGATTATATCTGAGGTGGGCAACTCATCAACAAAGCCGAGGTTGACGAGTTTCACTATTTCATGGGGCTTTAATTCCAAGAGTTTTAGAGCTGTGCATCCACTCGTACATTTTATGCATTGGAAACAGTTCACCAGTTCTCTTTTCCTAAGCTTCGAGAGGATCTTGTCCCGCGACTCGAAGTTAGGTTTAGCCATTGACATCAAATCGATGAGGCTCAAACTATCTTCCTCCTTTGACGCAGGTCTCATTGAGAGCTGCTTGAACTTGTGTAAGAACTTGGCTGTAACTATACTGCTGAATCTTAATCGCCTCCGTTGGGCAAGCAGAACTGCAGGCGCCGCATCCTTGACACATGGCTTCGATAACTTCGGCTGTCAGTTTTTCTTTGCCTTTCACGGTTTCGGTTTTCATCTCTATTGCCATAAATGGACAGACTGACTCACATATTCGACATCCGCTGCACAAGTCCTTGTCGATCACGGCTTTCAGTGGTTCGAGCTCAATTTCACCGCATGATAGGAGGTCTATTGCTTTCGCCGCGGCTCCACTCGCCTGTGCCACAGTATCGGGGATATCTTTGGGTCCTTGGCATGCTCCAGCAAGAAATACTCCAGCCATTGAGCTTTCTAGTGGTCGCAGTTTCGGGTGTGCTTCAAGCAGGAATCCGTCTGCACTTCTTGACGCGTGGAAGAGAGCACTGATCTGCTCGAGATCGTCGTTCGGGACAAGCCCCGTGCCTAGTACCACCATGTCTGCATGTGCCTCTAGAAGCTTATTTGTCCCTTTATCGTAAACATCAAAGTACAGAGACCCGTCTGGAGCTTCGTGAATTTCTGATGGCATACCAGCTATGAAGTCTATATCCATGTCCCTCGCGCGCCTGTAGAATTCTTCGTAACCTTTGCCGAAGGCCCGCAGATCAATGTAGCAGACGAGTATTCTCAGTGGTTCGTGCGTTTTTTCACGGGCGAGAATAGCTTGTTTTAGTGTCACCATGCATCCTACGCGGCAACAATAATCATGGAAGCGTTTGTCGCGAGAACCCACGCACTGTATGAACACTATGGTTTTGGGCGTCTTTCCGTCTTTTGGAGTGAGTATCTTTCCGCTTGTTGGTCCGGACGCGTCTGATATTCTCTCAAATTCTATGCTGGAAATAACGTTTTTGAAACGCCCGTAACCAAGTTCCGTAATTCTGGTGGCGTCGAACACTTCTGACCCGACGGCGATGACTATTCCGCCCACTTTAACTTGGACGGTTTCGGGTTGTTGTTCAAAATCTATCGCTTTAGGTTCACAGGCTGTTTGGCACTTGCCACACACACCTTTGGCGTGTTTGAGCCTTAAGCAATGCTCCGGATCGATGATTGCGATCTTCGGAACTGCGTGCGCCGAAAAAACGTACACTGCCCTTCTTTCCGTGAGATTTTCATTGAATGCGTCTGGGACTTTCACTGGGCAAACTTTGGCGCATTCTTCACATCCAACACATCTGTTTTGGTCAACATATCTGGGCTTTTTGATGATGGTCACGTTATAGTTTCCGACGAATCCTTCTACGCCGGTCACTTCAGCGTTCGTCATCAGAGTGATGTTTCCGTTTTTGGCCACGTCAACCATTTTCGGTGTCAGAATGCAAGCACTGCAATCAAGGGTTGGAAAGGTTTTGTCCAACTGGGCCATGCGCCCGCCGATGCTAGGGGCCTTTTCAACCAAGTAGACTTTGAATCCAGCGTTAGCCAAGTCGAGTGAAGCCTGTATGCCTGCTATGCCGCCGCCAACGACGAGAACACTTTTTTCCACGCTTACCTTTCGTTTTTCCAGGGGTTCAAGAAGTCGAGCGCGAGCTACGCCCATTCGTACGAGTGTCTTGGCCTTTTCTGTTGCTTTCTCAGGCTCATTTGTGTGCGCCCAAGAAACGTGTTCCCTGAGGTTGACTATTTCGGTCAGGTACGGGTTGAGTCCTGCTTCTGCAATCGCTTTCCTGAACGTATCCTCGTGCATACGTGGAGAACAGGTTGCGATAACTATTCTGTCAAGTTTGTTGAATTTTATATCATTTTGGATGAGTCTTTGTCCTGGTTCAGAGCACATGTAAGTGTAATGTTTGACCGTTACCACTTCTGGCAGGGTCTTGGCGTATTCAGCCACTTTTGCGACGTCGACGACGCCGGCAATGTTTAATCCGCAATGGCAGACGTATACGCCTATTCTTGCCATCAGTCAGCCATCCGAAACCGTGTTTTATTGAATTCGGCTTGACGGTCTCTATTATGTTTTCTGCAAAGATTCCTGATGTTCTAACGTTGTTATTCACGTGTCCGATTTTGACGGTTAGACGAAGCTATATGCTGATAGGGTACTTTCATTTCCATTCTAATACACCGAGACCTTCGCTACGCCCTTTGATTTTGAGCAATTCTTGAATGAGCTCTCCAGGGATCTGTTTTTCCACAATCAAGGTGAGTCTGGGTTCGGGGGAAAGTTCTGGATCATCCACTATAGCTTGTCTTACGCTCAGTCCATTGTTTGCAAGGATCGTTGCTGCACTCGACAGGATGCCGGTGGCTCTAGCATCTACGGGTGTTATTTCGGCAACTCCGAGGTTTAGATGTCTCGCAACCTCTTTGAGCGAGTATCCAGCAGATCTAATGCCCTCAAACAATAATCTGAGGTCACGATTGGAGCTGATTGCAGCTATTGTTTCTTTGACCGTTCGTCTGTCTACGCTAGCGACGCGGCCTATGCGGACCGGTGGAATCTCGATTTCGTTGAGATATATCTTGCCGTTTCTTAGGCTTAGCCCATTTTCTATGAGGACACGCGTCACTTTGAGTCTTTCTGGATGTCCCTCAAAGTATTCTTTTACGCTGTTCCACATATTCCGTTTCCTTTATGTACATTTTTGTGCAATAAAGTATAAATATGTTCGCGTGATATTTTGTGTTCTTAACGTACATACATGTGCATAAAGGTACATTGGTGAACTGAATTGGCACAATTGAACGACCGAAAATACTTCACAATGTTGGACTCGGATGACATGCCGACTTCATGGTACAACATTCAAGCAGACCTTCCCGATGCTCTGCCTCCTCCTCTAGACCCGACGACTCTCAAGCCAGTCGATCCTCGAATGCTTGAACGGATATTCGCAAAAGAGCTTGTAAGACAGGAAGCAAGTACGGAGAGATACATCAGGATTCCAGACGAGGTTTTTGACGCCTACTTGGCTCTTCCCCGGCCGACTCCATTATACCGTGCCAGAAGGCTCGAAAAACACCTCAAGACGCCCGCCCAAATCTATTTCAAGTGTGAAAACTTCAGCCCCACAGGAAGCCACAAGAACAACACAGCTCTTGCACAGGCTTATTACAACAAGAAGCAGGGAATAGAAGGATTGGTCACTGAAACAGGAGCTGGACAATGGGGCACGTCTCTGGCTCTAGCCACTGCACTCTTCGAGTTAAAGTGTCGAATCTACATGGTTCGAATAAGCTATCAACAGAAGCCAGGTAGAAGAATTCTCGCCCAATTATACGGTGCAGAAATGTTTCCATCTCCAAGTGACAACACTGATTTCGGCCGAAGACTACTGAATGCAGATCCAAATCATCCGGGAACACTCGGAATAGCCATAACCGAGGCAATTGAAGACACCTTAGCTCATGATGACACGCGTTATTCGCTTGGTTCAGTCCTAAACCACGTTCTTATGCATCAGACGATCATTGGCTTAGAGGCAAAGAAACAGTTCGATCTTCTCGACGTAAAACCGGACGTGATCTGCGGCTGCATAGGCGGAGGCTCCAACTACGGTGGCTTCTGTTTCCCCTTCATGAAGGATAAATTGGACGGCAAGACTGACGCGGAATTCGTCGCCTGTGAATCAAGGGCGGTTCCACACACCACCAGAGGCATCTACCAGTACGATTTCGGCGACACGGGCAAGATGACTCCTCTCCTAAAGATGTTGACAATAGGGCATGACTACGCATGTCCACCTGTCCATGCTGGTGGCTTGAGATACCATGGAATGGCTCCGTTGCTATCTTACTTGCTTTACAAAGGATATGCGCGTTCCGTCGCTTACGGTCAAAAGGAGGTTTTTGACGCTGCCAAGCTTCTAATCCAAACGGAGGGCTTGATTCCTGCTCCAGAAACAACACACAGCTTGAAGTTCGTCGTAGACGAGGCATTGAACTGCAGGAAGACCGGTGAAAAGAAGGTGATAGCCATGAACTACAGTGGACACGGTCTGCTTGACTTGTCCGCTTATGAACAGTATTTGGCAGGAAGACTCGTGGAATATGAGCCTGCCAAAATAGAAGTTGCAAGCGTCGGCCATTAGAAAGGTGGAGACCTGATGACTACTGCGATGTTGAAAATGGATTCAAGGCTCAAGTTGGCGTTGCTGCCTATTGACGCGCTAAGGCCGCATGAAAGGGGTTTGCCTTTGTACCTGCAGGTTTTGAAACGGGAGATTGTTCGAGACGGTGTGCTCAGGTTTCCGATCATCGCTGATGAGAAATCCCACGTTATCCTGGATGGAATGCATCGTTGGCTTGTCCTGAAAAGCCTAGGCTACAAAGAAATTCCAGCTATACTAATTGATGCACAAGGAGACATTGGCATCCGCGTCGGGAGAAGAAGAATTCATCGGTACATGATTGATCCAACCGAAGAAATACAAGTTGAAGAAGTTATCTCAGCAGGACTTAGTAGGCAATTGATGAAGCCACGTTCAACTAGGCACTTCTTTCCTTTCTCTAAGCGCCAAGAAATCAACTTTCCACTCAATCTTCTGAAGAAAGGATCCGAACAGGATGTTTCAGAATATCTCTCGGAAAATTCGCCTGAGAAGTGTGGCGAGGTTATGAATGGGTGGTTGCAGGAGATATGCGAAGAGCTGGAGTTCTTGGCTAAGAGAAAGGAAGAGGTTGAGAAAGAAAAACAAGAGTTGATCAACAGAGTAACGAACTTGCGCGACTGCCCTGTAACGCGTTAGCAACCCTTTTTAGATCTCATTGGCCAATCTTATCAGTTGTTGCCCAAGAAAACAGGTGCTGCTGACGAGGTCATTTGATGATTCAGATTAATGCCCCTCAAATCGGAAAGGAGGAAATCAGGGCTGTTGTGAAAGTTCTGAAAAGTGGGATTCTGACTCATGGGATTGGCGCGGGCCCCAAGGTCATCGAATTTGAGAATCTCTTCTCGAAATATGCAAAGGCCAAATATGCCGTAGCTGTCAGCACTGGAACAGCTGCCTTACATTCGGCACTCGCAGCTGCAGGCGTGAAACAAGGCGATGAGGTAATTCTGCCGAGCTTTACATTTGTGGCGACTGCCGAGGTCATCGTCTTCAACAGAGCCAAACCAGTCTTTGTGGACATCAATCCGATTACCTACACTATTTCACCTGAGAAAATCGAGAAAGCCATAACCCCAAAAACTGCGGCGATCATGCCCGTTGACCTTTATGGGATGCCTGCTGACATGAAACCTATCAGGGAAATTGCTGACAGACACGGATTAAAGATCATCGAAGATGCAGCTCAGGCTCATGGAGCTGTTTACATGGGAAAACCGCCCGGCGCTTTCGCTGATGCCGCATGTTGGAGTTTCTACGGGAGCAAGAACATGACGACGGGCGAAGGTGGAATGTTGACCACCAATGACGGTGAACTCGCTGAGACAGTGAAAATCATTCGAAGTCACGGAGAGAAACAGAAATACATGTCCCTTATGTTGGGACATAACTATCACATGCCAGAAATTGAAGCTGCCATAGGAAGCGTTCAGCTGAAGAAACTGCCGAAGTTCGTTGCCAAGAGACGTTCGAACGCGAAGAGGCTGAGCGAGATTCTTGTAAAAACGGACAAGCTTGATCTTCCTATGGAGCCAGAGGGATTCAAATGCAGTTACTATCTTTACACTGTGAGACTGAAAAACGCGAAAGCCGAAAGAAGAGACGCGCTGGTCGAAAAGCTGAAGCAGGAAGGGATAGGAGCTTTCGTTTGCTACGTTAATCCCATCCATCTAATGCCCTACTACAGAAGATTCGGAAAGTACAGACTTCCAGTAACAGAATCCCTTGCCAAGCAAGTCTTCTCATTGCCGGTCCATCCAGGTGTCACCCCAAGTCAAATCAGGTTCATAGGCGAAACAACGCTAAGATTATTGCAATAGGTC
>CAVZKL010000026.1:0-12181 GCA_963775895.1 Candidatus Bathyarchaeota archaeon
GCGCTTAACCTTCGCGCGCGCTTTACAGAATCGAAACAGAAACCGAAAGAGCACTATTTGTGCGCACAAACAATTCACGTCTTCACAACCGTCAGTGCTCTATAGGCTTCTGTTTCCGCTGATTCTAGGATTCACTGTTAAGCACACAAATTAGTAAATATCCCTTCTTGAATTTCATTATGTAGCCAAGCATTTCTGTTGGAATTGGGGGAAGCATTTGGAAACTAGAGTATTTGCCGTGCTCGGTGTGGCCCTTGCTATCCTGTTCGTTTCTCTTGGAGTGGTCAGAATTCTGTCTTGGGAGGCTGCAGGAACATTGGCCGCAACGACGATTGGAGTTGTCAGCATGATTATCGCGATTGGAAGACAAGAAACGAAGAGGAAAGAGACAGCTGCGCCTGAACTGGGAGAATCAGCGGGAGATGAAGGACTCCTGTGGGAGGAGTCGATTCAAGTGTGCGAAGAATGGCTGCAGTCACTACAATTTCAGAATTGAAGAAGATGAGAAACTGACAGGAGAGATTTGCTCAGACGATTATTTTAACGTGTACTTTGTCACTCCGCGCAATTTCAAAGAATACCAGAATGGGAATGAAGATTTCAGATACGAATACGGAACCGAGCACGCGTCAAAGATGAAGGTCAATTTCATGCCTAACAGGGCAGGCAGGTTTTACTGCATTATTGAAAGCGCGAGTCAAGCCGATATAGACGTTAACGTCTCTTTGCGTGTTAAAAGAATCTGACCGAAACGCGCTTCTCCAAAGCTAGCAATCCTGCGATACGACTGATTCATGATTTCACGTTGCAGATCGGCTTCAACCGAGGATGAGAATGAATGAGGACAGAGCATCAGCAGAATCAGTGATCTCTTCAAACCATCAAGGTGCAACTTGGTTTGTTGGCGCGGGGTGTGGGATTTGAACCCACGCGGGTGAAACCACCCACAGACTTAGCAGGCCTGCCCCCTACCAGGCTAGGGCAACCCCGCCCTGTTTTGGCTCAACCTCGCTTAGGTTTTAGCAAGGTTCTTATTATTTTCGTTTTCCTAAGCACGGCCTGTCATCTCACTGGCAGACGTGCTCAAAGCCAACGGATAGTAGTCTCATTATGTCTTCTTTATTGTTTACGGGTTTTCCACGATCTATTCGTGGTCGCTGTTGAGCTCGAAGATCGCTGTCCTGTCTGAATGTAATGGAGTGTATCCGTCGAAGAATAAGCGTTAAATGATTAGAGTTGTTTCTCTATGCTCTCGCATGTCAGTCAGTCAAGAAGTCAGGGGTAACGCGCTGAAGGTTTACCTGTACTTGCTCAGGCACGGTCCGTCTGAGCTAAGGGATGTTCAGCGTGGGGTCGGCCTGTCGTCGCCTTCTCTTGCCTCTTACCATCTGGGAAAACTTTCAGAGGCAGGCTTCGTGATGCAGGATGAGCATGGTAGGTATTGCGCGGTGAAGGAGGCGTCAGATAAGGTCCTTGAGGGCTACTCGAGGATGGGGCCCGCAATCGTGCCGCAGCTGTTCTTCTTCGCGTTGCTCTTCACCATTCTTGTGTCGTTCTTTTCGTTCGAGGCATTGTACGCGTCGAGTTTCACGGTGTACTTGGTAGCTGTCTGTGCTGCTATGGTTCTCGTGTTCTGGTATGAGACGGTGAGGCTATGGCGCAGGCTGGCAGTCTGACTCGGCGACGCGTATCGCTTACGGACGGTTAAAGACCGTTGAAAGGATCGTTCAACGATCCTGAAAGAACTTTCAAAAATGTAGGTTTTTATTTCCTCATACCCACACCTACGGCCGAGGAGAAAAGAATGCCAAGAAAATGGACTTTGAAATACGGTTTGGCCGCGGTGCTCGTAGCGATTGTCGTCATTGCCGTCGTGATGTTTGCTAACCCAATGTCTTCTTTGACACCTAATCAGACCCCAACTGCAGCGTCTTTCCTAGTGATGCTGACTGATCCTCCGACTGTGCCTGCTGGGACCACGTTGCTTAACTTGACGTACTCCAACGTTACGCTTCACGTCACTTATTCAAATGGAACTTCCGATTGGCTTCCTGTCAACGCCTCTGGAACGGTTAATCTGTTCTCGTTGGTGAACGTAAGTCAGACCATTGCTTCCACGATGATTCCGAGCAATTCAACAGTGGACAAGATCCAGTTCACCATAGCCGACGTCACAGCTGTCGTCAACGGAGCGCTGTATAACGTGACTGCCTTGTCGAACACGCTTGTTGTGATGGTTGCCAACAGTCAGGTCAATCAGACACTTTCAGGTGTGCTGGTGGACTTCAATCCGACGCTGGTGCAAATTCAGGCGACTGACGCCAATGGAACTCTCGTGTACTATTACGTGCTTGTCCCGAGTGCAACTGCCACCATTGTCGGTGACTTGACCAAGGAGCAAATCAAAGTAGGAACCATCGTTGAGCTGGGACAGAACAATAAAGTAAAACTTGTGCACGTTGTGGAAGAGTTTTCGAAACAACGTGACAATTCTTTCGGCTTCGCTTTCGGTGAAAGGCAACGTTACAACTCTTTCGGTGACAATAAAGAACGAGGGCAACGTAACCTTCAGAATTTTCGGACTAACACTGCACGGTGAATTCAACGCGACCAGGACTTGGAAAAAGATGGACGACGAAAAAGACCACGAGATCGTCTGAGAAGACTCATCCTGACACGATTCCTTTCAAACTGAACGATTCATCGCTGATTCCGCTTTTTGGAACCAATCATGAGCACGATGACGAAGAAAAGCATGGAAACAACAATGAAGACATGGACGTTTTCTTCGCTGGCTCTACTTCCCGGGCAGAATGTTACATTGAGTTTCAGTGGTGTCATCGCGCTTCAGCCAGAAAATGACATGATGGAGCATCCAGCGATGGTTATTACTCCGATAATTGGCGGCAACTACACCATAAGACTGACGGGCGAGGGCTTCCAAACATTCAACGTCACGGCCACGTCTTAACCTAGGCGAGACTCGCTTCCCCCTGTTTTTCTCTTTTTTGTTCGAACTTACGTTTTCCAAGGCATATTCAACTCTTGAAGTACATGCGTTTTTCGCAGTTTTACTTTAGTAAAAGGCTTAAGTAATCGCTGCGAGTTAGGACGATGGGATTTCACTTGAGAAAAGCAATCGCCTTGGTAGCTCATGACAACAAGAAGAATGACTTGATGGAGTGGGCCGACTTCAACAAAGGAACGCTAGCTCGCCACTCACTTTACGCGACTGGAGGAACCGGAAAGAGAATCGCGGCGAAAACAGGCCTGAGCATCACTCTACTCAAGGATGGTTCTCAAGGCGGAGACATGGAACTTGGTGCAATGATAGCCAACAAAAAGCTGGATTATTTGATCTTTTTCTGGGATCCGTTAGAGTCTCTTCCTCATGACGTTGACGTTAAGGCTCTGCTCAGGGTAGCCGTCTTGTACAATATTCCCACCGCCTGCAACAGAGCAACAGCAGACCTGATAATATCGAGCCCTCTATTCTCCAGCGAATGAGCAGACCCGCGCTTTCGAATAGAGGAATGGAAATAACAAGATACGCCATTGTTCTGTCGGTGCGTAGTCAGACACTGATTGATGTGATTGCTTTCACTCTTCGTTTTCGCTTTTCATCTTTTGCAGGTTAGCAGCTATCCTTGAGAAGGTTATCGGCTGATAATGCGCGTTCTCGTCTAAGTTTATTAAAAACCCTTCGACATCCTCTAGGTTAAGGTAGGCTTTCAATTGTTGGGTCGCCTCCTCCCTGACAGTCCGTAAGTACCTTGCATATTCCGAGTAATTCCTGAAGAATGAGATCGAAACCATATCTTGTCCCAAGCCCCTTCCATTCATGACCATGAGGAAGGTGCGTTGGTTTTGCTTCTCTATCTTCTTGGCTTCTGCGTACAGTTCATCGAGTTCCTTGGGAGAAAGAGCTCTCAGTTTCGAGAAAACGACTGCTATAAGGTGATACCCGAGCTTCTGGAAGTCAGGTATCATCGTGTATTCCTTGATGATTCCGGCTTTTTCCAATCTTCCTCTCGTCCTGGTGACAGTGGGCTGTGTCGTGCCTATCGCCTTGGCCAGTTCTCTGTCGCTCCTTCGACTGTTTTTCATGAGCTCGGCAACCAACTTCAACTCGACATCTTTCACATTATTTGCTCTCCTCAGGGACGTGTATGATTACTGTATTATCAAATAAAAAGGATTAGCTTTTTCGTGCACGATCGGGCGTGAGCAGACTGTTTATTATACAGTCCAGCAAAGAGAAGTCAGGAGTTCTGGTCTGATTGGCAGGACAGGAAAGCATGACCATTCCGCTTCACAAACCGCATGTAAAAGAAATGCTGTTCTTTCTAATCTCTGGGATCATAGTGAGCATTCCTCTGACGGTTTTCATCAACAATTATTCAGGGTACCTGTTTTTCTTCCTGCCCTCCAATTATGTTGGAATATTCTCAGTGGTGATTCTCGCACCTCTGATCGAGGAGTTTTCAAAGGCGTATCCGCTCTTTTATCGTCACGCTGAGACGGAGAGAGGCATTTTTACTCTGGGCTTTCTGGTGGGTTTGGGGTTTGGAATCGTGGAGTTCGTTGAATACGTCGTCTTCCTACAAGTCCCGATACTGGTGCGTTTACCAGCAGTCTTCTTTCATGGGTGCACCACCTCGATCATTGCTTTCGGAATCGCTAAGAAACAGCCCTTCGGTTTCTATCTCATCGCCGTGGCTTTACACTTGTCGAACAACCTGCTAGCAGTGATGGGACCTGTTTGGGTGATAGGAGGGCCCGTCATCATCGGACTTACGTACTTGCTTGCATGGTTCTTCTACAGCAGGACCAAACAACGTATGATCCCGTTCTAGCCGTAATCGAAAAGCGCGCTGAACCGTGTAAACTCGCAGCCCCAGACAAAATCAAATTCAGGTCGTTCTGGAGTGGTAAGAACAAAGGTTCACGAAACACGTAAATCCTCAGGAACAATATCCGTTCTTGGTGTGAAAACTCTTGACTGAGCTGAAAGTCGGGGACTTGGCTCCTGAATTCTCCTTGATGGACGAGCATGGTATGCCAGTTAGTCTGAAGGACTATCGCGGAAAGAACGTGGTGGTTCTGTACTTCTATCCAAAAGACTTCACATCCGGCTGCACCACCGAAGCATGCAGTTTCAGAGACGACTACAAGCTTTATCAAGAGAAAGGCGCAGTCGTAATCGGCGTCAGCCTCGACAGCGTGGAATCGCACTCAAAATTCTCTGAAAAATACACTCTGCCCTTTACTATTCTGAGCGACAGAGGCAAGGAAGTTGCAAAGGCTTACGGGGTCCTTGGAATCGGAGGTATTCTTGCAAAGAGGGTCACGTTCATAATTAACAAGGATGGGAAAATTACGCATATTTTCCCGAAAGTGGACGTGAAGCAACACTCTGAAGAGGTTCTGAGAGCGCTTGAAGAAGCGCAAAAAACGTGAGTGCTCGACAACGCTTTGAGCAACGCTGAGAAAACTTAGAGTCCTATCGAGTGGGCAACATTCTTGATTATCTCTGCCGACTTCTGAAAATCTGCCCGTTCTTTCTCGCTCAGTGGCAGTTCTATGACGCGCTTCACCCCGCTGCGATTAAGGATCACGGGCACGCTCAGACAGATGTCGCTGACTCCGAGATAGTTCTCGAGAAGGCAGGAAACAGTCAACACGGTGTTTTCGTTTCGGAGTATGCTCTCAACGATCTTCGTCAATCCAAGTGCTACGGCGTAGAATGTTCTGCCCTTCCGTTTTATGATCTCGTACCCCGCGTTCTTGGCTTCTAGGAACAACTTGTTAAAGTCGTCAAGGTCATAACGAACATCACAGACAGGACAGTAATCTTTCAGCCTGATTCCACCGATGTTGGCCAAGCTCCACACGGGGACTTCACTGTCGCCGTGCTCGCCGATTATGTAAGAGTGAACGTTCCTTGGGTCCACTTGAAGATATTCGCCGAGGAGATAACGAAGGCGAGCCGTGTCGAGGACGGTTCCAGACCCTATCACGCGGTTCTTGGGAAAACCAGAGAGCTTCAAGGCCGCGTACGTCATTACGTCCAACGGGTTTGTAACCACCAAGAGAACACATTCTTGGTTGTACCTCGTTACGTTCGGTATTATCTGTTTCATGATTTGGAAATTCCCTTCAGCCAACTCTAGGCGGGACTGTTCAATTCTCTGTCCCTTATCTACGGCTATCGTCACTATGTCTGCGTCCTCGCAATCGGAATAGTCGCCTGCCCAGATTTTTGTCGGGTAAGCGAAGGGAACTCCATGGTTCAAATCCATCGCCTCTCCCTCCGCCCTGTTCTTGTCGACGTCTATTATCACGATCTGAGAAGCTAATCCGTGAATCAAAAGGGAATATGCAAACGTTGCCCCTACAGCGCCTGCGCCTACGATGGCAACTTTCGGTCCATCAACCTCACGTTTAACCGAACTCAACCCAATCTCTTCCTCTGCGTTTTGAAAACCAAAATATACGATGTGCCGATTGTTCCATGTTAATCTTGCGCTTCCACTCAAGCTGCTCGAAAAGTTGCGTTTGGCTTGTGACTTTTTTCCTGTTGCGCAGACGATAAATGAACGTAATGCAATTCAGTACTTGCAGGTCGATGAGGAATGTACGTGCCCGAGTTTCCCAATTTCAGAAACCTCACACGCGAAGACGAATCATTGCTCGTTCCATTTCTTCGTGAAATCCAACCTCAGATATCTGAGTTGACGTTTACCAACCTTTTCGTGTGGAACGGTTCTGAACCAGTAACGCTTTCACGCTTCGAAGAAACCGTGCTTCTTCAACGCACCAGAATCCAGGACGGGAAGACTTTCCTTTTGCCACCGTTGGGAAGACAACTTCTAACCAACCTCGTAAGGGCAATAAGAACGGAGAACTTGGGGCACGACGTTCCACCTCTTTACGGCGTGACGTCTGAGCAGTATGAATTGTTGAGCAAGGAAGGGTGGAGCGTTGAACCCGATCGTGACGACTGGGACTACGTGTACACCGTAACCGACCTTGCTGACCTTCCAGGTGACAAATACCACGCCAAACGCAACTTCATTACCCGTTGCCTCTCCCAGCATGACTGCCGATACACCAACATTGGTCCGTCAGAAATTGACGATTGCCTCAACCTTCAAACCCAATGGTGCAACCTCCGCAACTGCAGCGAGAACGCTGGTCTCGAAGCAGAGAGCACCGCCATAAAAACTGTCTTCGAAAACTATGAATTCCTGGGCGTTACCGGAGGAGCCGTATACGTTGATGATAAACTCGAGGCGTTTACCATCGCGGAACCACTCAACAGGGATACTGCCGTGATTCACTTCGAAAAAGCCAACCCCGAGATAGATGGACTGTACCAGGTCATCAACCAGTGGTTCTGCCAAAAAGCGTTGAGGAGTTTCACGTTCGTGAACCGAGAACAAGACCTGGGAGTGCCTGGTCTCAGAAAGGCCAAACTGAGTTATTATCCGCATCACATGGTTGAAAAATACATTGTGCACTTCTGAATGATCAAATCTGCTTTGCAGGCATGACTGGCTTCAGAATACGTGCAACAGTCTCGGAAAGGACAATAGGTGCTATCAATGTTTTTCTCCTAAGCAATCACGTTCTAGAAGACGTCAAGGTGTATTTTACGATTATGTTCGCTGATATTCAATCGTTTCCAAGACGTTCTCTGCTGTTGGAGTATGTTGTTTCTCGTTCCTGTTTCTTAACCCGCGTGTCGTGGATGCTGAGGGGTTCTGTTTTCTTGTAAGAAAGTGCGGCTGCCATAATTCCTAAGAAGAGTAGGCCCCCGAGCAGGATGAAAGCGATGGACACCTCTGATGGTATGTTGACCATCGCTGGGTTTACAAGTCCAACAATGGCTAAGATCACCCACACTGCTGCTACGACGCCAGCGATTCCATAGCCGATCAAGCTTGAACCCTTCCGATTCTTGTAGCATTTTGAGCACAGGTACAACGTTCCACCTCGGTCTTCAAAGAGGTACAGACATCGATCGCAGAAGTTTCCGCCACAATCGTTGCATATGCCTATGGCCAAGGCGTCAGGATGGTTGGGGCACTGCTGAACCGCTCCTCCGAGATGTGGTGGAACGAGGACGCTGGCTCCGCAGTAATTGCATTTGACTTGAACGAAGCCAGCCGGGATGAGCATTCTATAGGGTGCTCCACACATTGGGCACGTGAAAGCCTCCTCCTTGCCATCAGGCGACATCCTAGGAGACAATTGTGGACCCTTTTTTTCCTGTCCTCCTTGTGTTTTGTCGAGGTACGTGCAGTTTATTTCGCATGACTCTCTGTTGTCGCAAAGGTAGCAACAGAGGTCCTTTCTGCGAGAGCAGCTTTGATTTCGAGTAGCTCGTCCTTCGCCTTCGAGGACGGCTGTGCATGAACTGTGATCGGCTGCCAAGTACTCGCAGCGTGCGTCTTCTTTTTCAGACATGTGGTTCCACTGCCCAAGCGTTGTGCGTTTTTCCATCGCAGGGGTTCTAGCTGTCTATCATATATGGTGCGCGCTGCGATATTTATCTGACGTTGGAGAAACGAATTTTGGGCCTGGTTTTGTGTGCTGGATCATCAAGGCGGGTGGTCGGCGGGTTTTCTGATCTAGGCTTGAACACATGTTGCGTTTGCCATGACGGATAGTGCGCGCGCTACGACATTAACAACCCTTACACCGTAATGGTATTAATGGGTCACAAAAAACTCGAAACCACACAGAAATACATGCACCTACTAAATCTCAACGAAGACGAATGGACATGCTCAGGAGCAACAACCGCAAAAGAAGCAACACAACCAATAGAAGCAGGATTCATATGCGTCTCAACAATAGAAGGAATACAACTATTCCGAAAACGCAAGTAAACACAAATTCCCACTTTTTCTTTCAATTTGTTCCATAAGTTGCTTCAAGCCATTAATGTCGCGCTCGCATCACGCTCGCGCTCCAACCCACAAAAACTTAACAACAACTAGCGCGCGCGTGATGTTGACTATCTGGAAGGAGAACTATCTAGAAGGAACAAGCTTCTTGCAGCAGGCAGCGCACAGGTCATTCCCCAACAGCTCGATTGCTTCCGAAGTCGTTAACTCGCGTCCACACGTGTCACAGAAAATCCTCTTTGCCATATTCATCACCACCTTGCGAATGCCATATCACGTTAACATTTTCCCACAGCTTTTTGCTGTTGTTTTGTTGTACGCATGCACAATATGTCTGTACCGGGACATATCGATTATAGATATATAGTATCTTACGATATAAGCCTTACTCACGACTCTGCGCCCCGAACAGACTCAAATGCTTCTTCCGACGACGTTAATAATTTTCATTTTCTTCCCAAGGGGAAGGACAAGAATGACTTTTGATTCAAGAGCGTTTCCTTGTACGCATAAGTCGCAGAAGTACCTTTAGCGCGCGTGCTAAATCAAATTACCACGTGAGCTTCCGTCTGAAGAGAACGCTAACATATGCGCGCAACCTTATCGTATCGTATAATGGCCTATAGAAGAACACCATGAATGGAAGCAAGAATAGGTTCTTCAAGCCTGTTCTCCTTGAAGACAGTATCGTAGCTGTCAGAACACTCCAAGTTTCCAGTATCAAATAGAAACCAAAAATGACTGAGAAAACCCTCAGAAGATAGAAAGGTGACAGAAAATTCAGAATGAAGAACCCCACAAGCCAAGTGTATCTCACGAACAATAGTACCATGTCCATGAAAACATTGTTTGGAGCAGTAAGAAGACCTGTCACGCCAACCCTTTTTCTAAAGAAGATGTCCGAATGCTTCAAGTAAACTTGGATTTGCCCAAAGGACCAACGCTTTCTCTGCTGTATCCAGCGTCCCCATTTCTCAGGCGCGTATGTCCAAGCAATCGCCTCGGGCGCAAAGACAATCTCTCCTTTCGTCTTGTGAAGGCTAGTCGTTAAGTCAAAATCTTCAGTGATTGTATCGGCGTGCAGACGTCCCACGGACTCCAAAACATCCCTCCGAATCGCACCAATAGCACCGGGAATGACCAGTAAACCACCTATTATTCCCTGAAAGCGTCTCCCAACCTCCATGCTCACAAAGTACTCATAAGCCTGCAATCTCGTCAGAAAGCTCCTAGCATTAAAAACTCTCACATTTCCAGCAACACCTATCACATTGGGTCCCGACCCAAAACACTCAACAAGTTTCGAAATCGTATTCCTCTCAAGCATTGTGTCACCATCAGTATCTACAACGATATCCCCTTTTGCAAACAGAAGGCCATAATCCATAGCCTTGGCTTTAGTTCCACTGCAGGTCTCTTTCCTAACAGCCTTGAAAATAGGGTTGTCAGCAAAACTAGTAGCCATTACGTAAGTATCATCTGTAGAACCGTCATCAACCACAATGATTTCTTTGTAAGGATAAACATCCTCAAGCAGACACTCTATCGTCCTCGTGATGTACTTACCCTCATTGTGCGCTGGAACAACAACTGAAACTCGTAACGGCTCCTTAATGGATTGTTTTCTGGCTCCTCTTTCGAATATCTGATACAAGAAAAGGAAGAATGATCGTGCGAGAGTCTGAGGCATGTCAATGGCTATTGCAACGATGAGAAGCCAAAACATCTGCGAGAAAGAAAAACCCAAAAAGTCAACATTAAGAACAAACAGAACGACTCCAACAAGGGCAACGACTGTGAACATAAGAAAAACGGACAGAGCAACCGCAATAAGAATCAGGAGCTTTCTTTTCATAGCAATTTCCCAACTACTAGATCAAAAACCCAGCCTTAGCGTCAACCGAATTTTCATGTCGGACCGACCTAAGCTTGTTATTGACTCACCTCTTCCGCCCAGACAAAATCCAAAACTCCAACCTCAACTTTCCTCGTTTCATGCTGTTCGATTAGATGTTTGGCTATCACCTCTTCCGCCCAGACAAAATCTAAAACTCCAACCTCAACTTTCCTCGTTTCATGCTGTTCGATTAGACGTTTGACCAGGGATTTAGCATTCTCAATTACCTCGAATGCGGTTTCGGCCTCAACGATCGCAATCTTGTAGCTTTTTGCCAAAGTCCTAGCTTCATCATTCAGTCGAGGCATTACGATCAGGATCTTCTCTGAAGCGCCCACGTCCATAGCCTTTGCAGAGAAAGCAAGAACTGCTACGGACCCAACAGCTTCAGCGGAAGTATTCACGTCGGCTGCGACGTACGGCTTTTCCTTTACGGGATTGTCTTCAGGGGCCCAGAAACCAAAAGCAAATTCATGCTCCACCCCAAATTGACCTCGAATAGACGGATGGGTTTTAGCGGACCATCCGTTGACAGCTAATTGTTCGACAAGCGACCTGAAATCCAGAGTCACTCTTTCAATCAACGCTATTTTGTCAGAGTTGAGTCTGTAAGCATAAATCTTGCGCAGAGCCTCGTCCTTCTCTTCGAAATCATGGCCGGATCACATCCGCAGAGACGTTTGGGGTCTGGAAAACGTTGTCCACAACTTTCACAGATAAACAGGATCCCTAACCTGCGAAAGTCAACGCCAATCAGCCTCAACGTTTTGCCGCATCGAGGACACCCAAGCAACTCGCCTTTCTCGAAACGCTCCTCTAAATCTAAATGACCACAATTCAAATGCTCAATTACAGATCCTTTCTTCAAGTTCGACGAACCGCAAGCAGGACAAACGATCCTCACCGTCAACTTGTGAGAGCTACATACTGGGCAAATGGCAAGGTTGCACCTAGTTTCCGCAATTAGCACGCCGACCTCTGTCAGTTCTTCCAATGACTCTGTAATTGTTTTTCGATTGGCATCTACAATGTTCTCAACTTCGGGATAACGCCATCCCTGTTCAAAAACAAACTCTGGCTGAATGACCTTTATCTTTCCATCACGAAGTGCTCTCAAGATCTCTTGAACGTCACTCTTTCGAAAAACCGGTGAGGACTCAGCCATCAGTTCTAACCTCTAAAGAATCCTGTTTACTACAACTGCTCCGTTCGAGCTAATTCACCTGCCAATGTCTTCTAGGCAATACGAATCATTCGTTCTGGTGGAAGACGGTATAATGGTTGTGAAGGCGAAATATGAATTGCTTAACTCTGCCCTTGGGTATCCGACTAGTCACGAATGCGCGCGCTCTGCAAATACTTGTGCACG
>CAVZKL010000027.1:0-84564 GCA_963775895.1 Candidatus Bathyarchaeota archaeon
CCAATCCAGGTGATTATTGCTTGCCTGCGTTTTCTCGAGTTCTGCGATATTCGCTAAGATCAGATAACGTTGATAGCCGTAGTCGTTGATGGCGTCTTTTTGCTGGGTTGTGATGATCTCTAGCTGTCTTTTTTCCTCTTGTAGCTGCAAAATGACCTGCCGCAATTCTTTGACAACGCGCTCGAGGTTTGCCAGTTCATCTTGTTTTGTCGGCAGCTGTCTCTCGAAATAGGCTACCAATTTCGTGATGGAGCCATGCTTCTTGATGAGGGAGACCATGTGTTTGGGGTTGCCGCCGGCTTCTTTGATGTTGTCGAGTGCTTTGCACACGGTTTCGGCGTCGTTTATGTCTATTCCGTGTCTGCGTAATGCCGCCTTACATTCCAAGAATTCCGAGAGTTCCTTCGGGGTCGTATTGGCTCGTTCAAGAGTCTCGTTGAGCAATCGTCTGTTTGCTTCTGTTTCAAGCTGAAGTTGCGAATTCTCCCGTCTTAGTTCTGGTATTTGCTGCGTGAATGTTTTGAATTCCTTCAGGGTTTCAGGATATTCTTTGCCGGATTGATTTTCGAGCTCTACGAGTTCTGTTGATGCTTGAATCACTTTTTCTGGTTTGTACCGTGCTTCAGTGGACGCTTTTTCGATGGCTTCGATGGAAATGGGTATCTGTTCGGGGGTTACTCCACGTTCCGCTAGTAGCCGAAGAAGGTTGACTCCTATCAAGGCATCGCCGGGTAGGAGGTTGAGTTTTCGCAGTGCTTTGCTCAGATCTCTGAGGGGTTCGAGGCAGGAGGGTAAAGATTTCAATTTTTCGGTGACGGTTCCCTCACCAACCATCAGAATCCCTGGCTATTTCGTCCCGGGGAAAACCTTGAAACCACATTTCAATAATTTTCGCTTCGACTTCAGAAGAAATTCTGTTCAAGAATTCCGCCTTCCGATCCTAACTGCGGATAGCCTCGCGCGCGCTAAAAGGTAGGTTAGGCTACTCATAGAGAGGATTTTCTCTTGAAGGGTTTAAAAGGCTTTGCCTTGTTTCTAGCGCGTGCAGGAGGTTGGGTCGCCGCGAGCACCGTCAGGTCGTCGGATCGTCGAATCCGTCAGATCCCGTCGAATACGCGTATAACACAGGCGTTTTACAGGGTAAAACACGGGAGACAATTGTAGATAATAGAATAACTGACGACCTGACGGAAAATTCGCGCTTTGTGTTTGCTCTTGAGAAATCCAAGTAATGATGAAGGAAGAATAAAAAAGAGCCTAAAGAGGTGTTTTATTGCACGTTCTCTCGCCAGCGCTAAATTAACGTATCCATAAACCTTCACGCTGTTGTAGGAATAAGGTTTTAATGTTTAGTCAGCAGTTCTTTTTGGCGAAGGGAGCGCTTGTGAGAGGCCGGCTTTTGTTGGTTTTGCTAGTTTTGCTGGTTTGTGGGCTGGTTTTGTTGGCTTCCTTTCGTTTGGGTTTTTTGTTTTCGGGTTCATCTATTGCTGTTTCTTCTGTTTCTGATTTTGCGCCGAGCATGAGGGTTGTGGGTGGCGCCGACAGGGATCATGATGGAGTTGAGGATGGCTTTCAGCAGGAGATTGCTGCTAGGCTGAGTAATGGTTCAGGTCAGGAGTTTGCGAATGTTACAGTTATGCTGAGAAGCATACCGACTGCTCCGGACGATGATGCTTTTGTTTCTTCCGGTGGTACTTTGACAACCAGCAATTGGAAGTATGCCATTTATGGGTTTGGCGGGCGCATACCCTACAACAAGGTTGGAGTTTTTGTTAAGCAAAACCCTAACGTGTTGTTGGTTGAGAAGGAAGCTGTTTGTAACGCAAATCTAGCTTACGCGGCCACGCAGGTTGGGGCCAGACCCTACGTGTGGAGTACTCTCGGGCTTCAAGGGGACCAGAATTCATCGGTTGCAATCATAGACACGGGGATAGACGCCTCTCACCCGGATTTCTCGCCTGGATTCGGCGACCAGAACTTCTCAAAAAAGATCATCGGATGGAATGACCAAGTGGGGATAACCACGTCTCCCTACGACGACAATGGACACGGCTCACACTGCTCCGGACTATCTTCCGGAAACGGATTCTTCAGTGTAGATGCGTCAGGAAATGCCACTGCAACGTGGGGAGCCAACCTCGGGTCAGTATCCAGTACAGGTACTTACTTCGTAAGCGGAATGATGGTGAACAAAACAGGCACCATAACCATCAAAGTGAAATGGGCAACCACTGGCACAGCCACGCTCTCAGCGCTCCCGCTGTACTACGGCGACAAGACCCTCAGTACCTCATCATGGACTCCAGTAGCCTCGATAAGCACACCCGGCCAAAACACTTGGTACACGCTGACCTACAACGTAGCTGCAACGCCTTCAGGCGGATACGACATGTACCACGCGCGAATGACCCTAACGGCTGGAACGGGAAATCTCTACGTGGTATTTACGATGTCATGGCCCTATGCGCCGCCGTCAGATGGTTTTTCAGCATGGACAGGCATAGCACCCCAATCGAAACTCGTAGGGGTCAAAGTACTTGACAACTCAGGTTCAGGAACATCAACAGGGCTGATCAGCGGCCTTAACTGGATAATTGCGAACAGAATGGCCTATCACATAACCGTTGCCAGCATGAGCTTGGGCTTCAGTTCTGAGGTTAGCACGGTCGACGCGGCTGTGGCGAATTTGGTGAATAGTGGCGTGAGCACGATCGTTGCGGCTGGCAACAGCGGTTCAGGCGCCAACAACATTTACACTCCTGGCTCGGTGGATGAGGTTTTGACTGTTGCGGCCATGAACCAGTTTGACGGTGTCACAAGTTACAGCAGTCAGGGTGGGACTTCGCGGTACACGGGGCAGACTGTGAAGCCGGATGCAACTGCGCCCGGCGGCAGTTTCTACGCCGTGCCACTGTTCAGTGCGGACTCCAATTATAATGATGCGGAGGGCGAGTGGCCGGATGCGGTGGCTAATGATGCGGCGCCTATGCAGGGCACGTCGATGGCTACGCCTATCGTTGCTGGCGCTGCAGAGATTTTAGTGCAGGCGCTTAGGCGGCTACAAAGCGTGGAATTATACGAGAAGTCAGGCTCTGTTGCCGAAGATGTTGTTGTCGATGACGGCGACTGAGACCTACCCGAACGCTCGGGAGAGTGGCACTTCGCCCACGCTTGAGCGGGGTGGAAAGGATGCGCAGGAAGGATACGGGCGGGTTAACCTTGATGCTGCCGCGGATGCTGTGTTGAAGAATTATTACGCTGGAACCACGGTTGTGGATTCACTTGGGTCGCCGCCGACGCTTGGGAATATTACGGTTTTGGGGCAGAGGCTCTGTTGGGCAAGAAATGTTCAGCTGCTTTCGGGCATCGCCTATAATTTCACGCTCACCGTTCCAGCTGGCGCGGATTTTGACTTGTACCTTTACAATTCGACTGGCACAGCGTATGGAGAGCCTGTTGTTTTGACTAAGAGCACTTCGGCTGCGGCTGGTGCAAATGAGAGCATCGTGTACACGCCTGTTTTGTCTGGGGAAATATTTTGTTGTTGTGAAGCGTGCCCGAGAGGACACAGGTGGTGGCCAGTTTACATTGACGAGCACGCCTCGTCAGACTGCTCACCTTCTCCTTAGCGTAGAGCCGAGCCAGGCTGCTTACTCGAGGGGGCAATCAGTGACTTTTGCAGTGACCGTGTTTAACCAGTTGTTGCCCCTCTCGACGCCACTTTGACTCTGACCGTTACCGGCCCAAACAACTATTACTATTTTGACTTTCAATCTGTAAACGTGTCAGCTAACGCGGTTAGAGAGTACAGTTTTGATTGGGCTATTCCGAATGTTGCTGGAACATGTGTCGTGGAGGTCAACCTTGTTCCCTCAAAATTGACGGCATACGATGCCGTGTGGTTGGAGGTAATCTGAGTTGAATAGGGGCGTGCTTCTCGTAGCAATCGAAACGCTGGGATAGAAGATGCTTTCGTAATGGATATATGTCTGCCCTATTCTTGTATGATTGGAGAAGGGAGAGGTGCCCAAGCGGGTAAACTACAAATTAGCAGTACTGCTTTTGCTGGTCGGTGCGGTGTCTGTTCCATTGATGGTTAGATCCAGCTTCACGTACACCGCAGCCTACACGATCTACATCACAAGCACCGGTTTAGTAGTTCCAGACACGGCTCCTATCACTCAAAACGGAAACACGTACACGCTTTACAGCAACATTACGAGCAACCTCCTCGACACAATCGTCGTGCAAAGAAGCAACGTAATACTGGACGGTGCAGGTTTCACCGTTCAAGGAAGCATGGTCACGGGCTCGAACGGCATAGACCTCACTCAAACCAATAACGTAACGATACGGAACATGACAATAACATCTTTTCACAATGGAATCTTCCTCAAATCCTCAATGAACAACCATATCACTGAAGCTAACATTTCCAGCAACAAATACGGGCTTTACCTGCAATCCTCTAATCTCAACCAGATTACTGGAAACAATCTGACCCAAAACACGGTGGCTGGAATCTGGCTTGACATCTCCCAGAACAACAACATAGCCAAGAACAGACTGGCCAACACAGTATCAGGCAACTTCGGCGGCATCGTACTCCACGACCGGTCAAACAACAACAGCATACTTGACAACAACATAGCATCAAACACACGCTACGGAATGTACATTGAAAACTGCTGGTCAAACCGCATATACCATAACAACTTCAACAACAATTTCTTACAAGCATATGTCGACCCACTTACGTCCCACTTAAACACGTGGGACAACGCGTATCCTTCTGGCGGAAACTACTGGAGCGACTACGGCGGAATCGACATCAAAGGTGGGCCGTACCAGAACCTGACGGGAAGCGACGGGATAGGAGACACAGCAAAAATCATTGATTCTTCTAACATAGACCATTACCCGCTCATGAATCCTTGGGACCCGCCAGAAGCCGAGCTCTACATTGATCCGACTTCCGTGAACAAGAATCCTAGTGACTTAGGTTCTGCCTTCACTGTAAGCGTTAGAATCGCAAGCGTCACGGATCTGTATGGCTTCGACATGAACATTACTTGGGACAGCACGTTGATAACGTTCCTGAGCCTCGATAACACGCCTCTCAATGCCGTGTGGCCTCAGGGCTTTTTTGACCTTGGTCCTCAAACCGGCGTTGGCTACGTCAGGTACGTAGCAACTGCGTTTGGAGGATCCGGTTACACAGGTGTAGGTCCCACAACGCTTTTCACGGTTACGTTTACTGTTGTGAAGGCTGGCAACCTCCAACTGAGCACGCCTATCCATTTTTACCAAGTCAAACTCAGCGATTCACATGCAAACTCTATCTCAGCGACACTGACTGACGGGGTGTACAGCATGAGTGCGCGTGCGGTACATCTTCTCTTGATCGTGGATCCAAATCAAGCGACGTACGTGCCGAATCAGCCGGTAGCCTTTGAGGTGAGTGTACTTAATCAGTTGGATCCGTCTTTAGACTCTGTTTTGACGTTGACCGTTACTGGTCCTGGCAATTACTATCACTTTGACTTTCAAACGATTGATGTCACTGCGAACGCGGTGGGTGAGTACAGTTTCACTTGGAACGTTCCAGCCATCGCTGGAACCTACGTGGTGGAGGTCAGTCTGGTTCCTGCGCAGTTGACGGCTTACGATGCTGTATGGCTGGAGGTAGTCTGAGTTGAAGAGCCTACACCGGTTCAGGTCAAGGTCGTGTTCATTACAGTGTGTGCGCGGCTCTCGTAGCAGTCGAAACGCTGGGATAGAAGACACTCAAAAAAATGAAATAATCTATATATGTTCGCCCACATTCGTGTACGATTGGTGAAGGACCCGGTGCTCAGGCAAGTAATCTGCAAGTTAGTGTTGGTGCTTTTGCTGGTCGGCGCTGTGTCTGTTCCATTAATGATTAGATCCTGTTACACGTACACCGCAGCCCGCGCGGACACAGAAACCCAGCTCCTTATTGATCCGGCTTCCGTGAACAAGAATCCTAGTGACTGTAGGTTCCACCTTCACTGTAAGCGTTAGAATCGCAAGCGTCACGGATCTGTACGGCTTCGACATGAACATTACTTGGGACAACACGTTGATAACGTTCCTGAGCCTCGATAACACGCCTCTCAATGCCGTGTGGCCTCAGGGCTTTTTTGACCTTGGTCCTCAAACCGGCGCTGGCTACGTCAGGTACGTAGCAACTGCGTTTGGAGGATCCGGTTACACAGGCGTAGGTCCCACAACGCTTTTCACGGTTACGTTTACTGTTGTGAAGGCTGGCGACTTCCAACTGAGCACGCCTATTCATTTCATGCTGGTCAAACTCAGCGATTCACATGCAAACTCTATCTCTGCGACACTGACTGACGGGGTGTACAGCATGAGTGCGCGTGCGGTACATCTTCTCTTGATCGTGGATCCAAATCAAGCGACGTACGTACCGAATCAGCCAGTAGCCTTTGAGGTGAGCGTGCTTAACCAGTTGAATCCCTCTTTCGATTCTACTTTGACCCTGACCGTTACGGGGCCAGGCAACTATTACTATTTTGACTTTCAACCTGTAAGCGTGAAGGCTAACGCTGTTGGCGAGTGCACGTTCACTTGGAATGTTCCAGACGTTGCTGGAACGTACGTGGTGGAGGTTGGTTTGGTGCCGTCGCAGTTGACGGCTTACGATGCAGTATGGTTAGGAGTGAAGTGAATTGGACATGAAAAATGTGTTTTCTTGTGTTGAGAACAACGTTATTAAGCATGGGAGGAATTAAAAATGTTGGAGAAGATCAAATTGAAATTCTCTAAAAGGAGAAAACTGCTCCTAGGAACAGTTGGATTGTTTGTGATTTTAGCGGTTAGCTCAATCGTTTTGTGGCAATCGGGCAAGGTTGCCGAAGCCGCTGTTCTGGATCCTCATCCCGGACTGGTCGGCTGGTGGCGATTCGATGAAGGAACCGGAACAGTAGCCGGCGAGAGCAGCGGAAACGGAAACAACGGCACCATTAACGGCGCAACATGGGTGGCGGGAAATATGGCCAAGCACTCAGCTTCGACGGCGCAAGTAACTATGTTTCGATACCTCACAACTCGGTTCTCAATTTCGGAACGGGAAGTTTCAGCGTTGCAGTATGGATAAAGACGACCGATACAACCGCAGGCGAACATGTTGTTTTGCGAAAAGATTTGGAAAGTCAGAGTCCAAGACGGCTCTACAGCATTTTATATTTGGGAGGTAGGGTACAATTTGAAGTCTATGATAGTTCTGCAACTCCAGATGATGCAACCGTAGCGTCTTCAATTTCGGTTAACGATGGAAACTGGCACTATGTCGTCGGTGTCAAAAACAGTTCAAACTACTACATTTACGTTGACGGCGTACAACAGGGAAGCTACACCGAAACCACGCCACACAATGGAGACAACACGGGGACCATAAAGCTGGGACGGTACACAGAATTCCAGGTGGATACTTTGGAGGCGTAATCGATGAGGCCCAAATTTACAATCGAGCCCTATCCGCAGCCGAGATCCAAACTGGCTATCAACAAAGCCCAGACTTTTCCTCAAACCTTCTGGCTAAAGTACCAAAGGGAACAACCGACTTCATAGCCACATTGTCTTGGCAAGGAACCGGAAGCATAAACGTTACGATCCAATCTCCGTCGCAAACCTATACAGAAGATAACGATGCTGCTGTCTACCAGAAAACAACCTACTCCACTACCGGCGGCACATCTACCATGCTGAACATAAAACGCGTTGAAGTGTCGACCACCGCTCTAGCATCTGACCAAAACTGGAACGTCACATTAACGTTTGCCAATACAGTAAACTACCAGATAAGTGTCGAAGTCCAGAAATGAGTTACTAACACGTACAAACAACACCAACACTCTTTCACATATCTAGTTTACACGCTTTAGAAATATAGCGCGCGCAGCTACAACACAGTGATTTTCAGCCAATAAAGTAGTCATTCTTCCCAACTTACATCCTATTTCAAGGCAAATACCATCCGATGTAGACGCTGCCCATGTTGTTCTCATGGTAGCGCGCGCTCTCACCCGTTTATTAAACGCAAACCACTATGAAGTCTAAACAATCTTCTGATGGATTTTCACATACCTCATAAAATGTATCCTCATCCATTTTAAAGAGATAGCGCCCGAAAACCTTTCTTATTTTCAGGGGGCTTAAGTCTAACAATGATCGAAGGCGCAGATTCCCTATAAATGCTTCCAATTTTTCAGCTCGATTGCCGAGATCTTTAATCTGAGCAGTTGGATAAACGCCAAACATTTTCACCTCTTGGAAAACTTTTTGAAGCAAGACTTGCAAATCTTTTAAGTAAAACTCTCTCGTATGAAATGGATTCCTACCAGCGGCATAATATGTTTTTTTGTTCGGTGTTGAGACGATGAACATCTTGGACATCCTGTGCACTTCAGATAAGTAATTGTCGAGATTTTCTATGTGTTCTATTACCTGAAATGATATGACACAATCGAAACCATTATCCTTGAAAGCTAATTGTGAACCATCCATTGTTCCGTATTGCAGGTTCTCATTGAAATATTGACCCTTACAATACTTTATGGCTTCTTTCGATATGTCAACTCCAATAATGTACTTAGCGCCTTTTGTTGATAAATAGTATGTTCCGTAGCCAGAACCGCAGCCCAGATCAAGTACGACTTTGTTATTTACGTATGGAACCGCAAATTTATACGCGCACATGTGCCCAACCCAAGGCGCATCAAAATATGACAACTTTTCTTTTCTTAATTCCTCTTTCGATACAAGACTTCTTTCACTGGCTCTTTCCTCTCTCCTTTTTGTCTTTATAGGAGATTTTGACTCAGATTTCATACTGGCGCGCGGACTTGCTTAATTCTAATTGTTTTTCTACGGGGTAAGATAGCATAAACCACTAAGACTGCAGATATTGCTGTGACCAAAATCACGTGGAAGGGCGATGTTAAGACGCTAAGCCAAGGTATATCCATTTCAGTGAATGAGGGTTGTTGTGTTTGTTCGGTTGTAGGATAAAACCACTTACCGTCAAAAGCAAAGTTATCTATGAAATTTATGCCATTATCTGATTGTGCGATTTCAAACGTTACATTTCCAATTACCTCAAAGGGTTCTGAACCATCATCGTAAAACAAAGGCATTTTATAATAGCTCCGGTAAATTCTGGCGCTGCTGAAATAAGCGTTCCCTTCTGCTGTGACTGTTGGGTTTTTCACTGAAACAATTGTTGAATAGCCGTTGTTAATGCTTAATTGAATGTTGCTATCTTGGAATGTTTCATTTAGCAGTGTCTGCCCGTTCCACATTGACATATTAACATTGCTGTTTTTCGGAATTTCCATCGTTAAGTTGAAGTCACCACTGATGCTAACATTCAAATAGCTTCCTATGCCCGTTCCAATTAACTGAATCGCCGAAGCATCTATCCTGAAGTTTACCGGATAAACGTATTCAACTTGTTCTATCACGGAATCGGTAAAGTTTATTGATTTTGTTTCGTCACTATTTGAAACAATTGTTATACTGCTCGCGTTTGAATTTGGAAGCTGAACAAAATCTGTGTCTATACTTACCTTGCCAGTAAAGTTCGCAGGGTCTTTTGTAAAGTCAAATTGAGGGAAAAAATCTGTTCGTTCGACAATGTTTTTGTTCAATTTTGGGTCTGCCACATTGAGCAAAGAACCCATGTTTTTGAAAAAGTCCCTGTTAATGTCGCTCGTCGAATTTTCAATCGCGGAAAAATACGGTGACAATGCTAAACAGGTGACTTCCCCATTTCCAACGCTCTTTGTAAGAGCATAAGGAGAGACAGATTCATCATTCATCGTGTAATTAGCGATGATTCTTACATTTACATCACTCGAATGAACTACAGGCACTGTGATCGTTGACGGAAAACTCAAGTCACTTGTTTGTCTTCGGATGCCATTAGCCTCGACATTGTTTTCACTGTATATTGATAGCGCATTAGCGAAACCCAGAGACGGTGGTAAAGGGTACACTTTGTAGAATCCTATGAAACCTATCGAGTACGTCGCATTTTCGACGAAACTTCTGAACAGCATCTTATCAATCTGTTCATCGCTTCTGAAACCAGTGTAGTTCTTCATTACAATATCATAGAAGTTCTTAAGGTCAATGATACTTGTGGTCCATTCTGTCGATGCTCCCAGCTCTATGTAACCATAGCCGCTCTCAGTGCCGTGAGGGTAGAAGAAAAGAGGAGAGCCATCCGTCTTCCAGTGAATAACTACATATTGATAAGTGCCACTGAAATATTGACGGGGGGTGAATTAAAGTCGTGATGTATGCTTTCATTGCTTGTCTCCACGCTTATGACGCTGCCGTTGGATAAAGCAGAACATTCAAATGTGGTCCACTTAGTGAAGTTTTCGTCTTCCCAACCAATATAATCGCTTTCTGTCAAGTTTCTAGTCTTATATGATGGCAAAGTAGCTCGAGCTCTCAAGAACAATCAAATGTCCCCCGTTGTTCACCCAATCCATGTATTCTTGCAAGTGTTGTTCTTCAGTTTTAGCCCATTGGTTCAGGTCGTGTGGTATAATAAGGGTTGAGCAATTGAACCTGGCTGGGTCATTATCGAGAACTGTTGAATACTCATTTTGCGAGAGAGCAACCATGCTTAGGGGAAGGAATTCACTTTCAGAGTCGTTGTTTGAAAAACCAGCAAATTGAATGGAATCAATTGAATACTCTGAGTTTAACTCGAAATCGCGGAACAGTACCGAACTGATTTGTTCATTGGACCCGACTCCAATGGTCTCATTTCTGACGAAGTCATAAAAATCGATGCAGGTTTATAACAGTTGTTTGCCAGCTTGTGGAACTACCCAATGAAATGTAATAAACAGTTTTGACGCCTATAAGGTAAAAATAGAGGTTCGCCCCATCTGTTTTCCATCGGATTGTTACATAAGGGTACTCATTTGAATTTATGTTAACGGGTAATTCAAAGTCATGGTGATCGCTCGAATTATCTGTTTTCAAGGTTATGATGTCACCTGTAGTTAATACCGAGCAAAGACTGCAGTATTTATCATAGCTTGCATCAAATACATCCTAGAAATATCCAGTATTAACATTTGGGGTGACTAAAGCTGTGCTTGAACTTGTTGGAATGGAAAAGTCTGGTACTTCGTATATTGTGACTTCTTCGTTTTGAAAGGCAATAGGCAGATATTTCAGCAGATAATCTCTCACAAATCCCGAATAACTTGGATTTTGCTCCAACTCCTTCATTATCTGCGGAGCTTAAATACAGATACTTGAGTTGAGACTTCGCTAAAGAATAAATTGCTGTTTCAGAAAATGAAGGAGTGAAGATTAATGAAGGGTCTCTATTTACATAAGTCTGTACGTCGGACAAGCCGGCATAAGATAAAAGGTCGATTTGATCTAGTTGTCAATGTCAGAACGGAACAATTTGAAGGAGTATTTAGCCTTAAGAAGTTGAGAGCATCTAACTCTGAACTTGATAATTTTTCGCCCTTTAGCCGGAGCCAGTAATTGAAATCAACCGCTTCCTCAGTAAGTAAACCGGGTAAAAACCTAAAACCAGAATCATTGAAAGCACAAATCCGAATATTATGCTTTTACTGTTACCTTGAGTGTCTCTTTAGAATCTGACCTGAACTTTACTAATAGATATGACGCCAGTATCACGGTCGGTATCATGATGAAAAATGTAAGTCTGTCTTCATAGTAAAAAGAAGGGTAAAGATGCAAAATTCTGGCAATTAGAAAAGACACTGGAATTAAAAGTATGAAGAAAGAATACTCTTTGATGCTTTGTTTTTATGAATCAAGTAGATTATTCCGGGCAAAGCGATTAGACCGATATTCCTAATCTGTTCGGCCATGCATACCAAGGTACCGTGTGCGTATCAGTTGGTAGATATTATAAGTTTCAAAGACCTTTGCTCCAAATAATTAGGCATAACCCATAGAAATATATGATGAATACTGAAACACGCTATTTTTAAAGCTCTGATTTTGTTATGGCTCATTTTAAGGTTAACTGTGGAGAGTTTTTAGATGGCCTTTATAAACGACAAGAAGAAAGCAAGCGACGCTAAAGATAAAGCTTCCATAGTAGAGGGAAAACCCATAAGATGCAAATACATTTCCCTCAGTGTAATATGATCCTTTTACAATAATGTCTGGTAAAGCAATTAGTATTAAACCGAAAATAATTGATACGGCGCATTTTCTGTATGAGGAAACATTTTCATGCTTAACAATTAATATTGATGCCAGAAAAATGAAAATGAAAAACACAATTTCAGCTACATGCGCTAAAAATCCTAAGTGCAATCATAACAGGTATAAAAACATAGCGTAGATTTCCAAGCTTATTAGCTCGTTTAGAATAGATTAGCCATATTAAGGCAAAAATCGAAGTTAAAGCATAAGTGTAAAGTGGATAGATTCCAGTGGTTCCGGGGGCAGAATAGAAAGACGGTACAAGGTAGCCGGAGTCGGTTCTTGCCATAATGTCGAATAGCTTATATAGACTTTGGACTGTTTGACTGCTAGCAAGTAAGTGCGCGCCAAAGATCCACCCAAATCCTCCACCAAAAAAACCGAGTAAGGTTGCAATAATCGGGATTTTCTTATGTCTTGATCTCTTCAAAAAAGGCTGAGACCATCACATAGAAAGAAAGAATCGGCAAAAAGGTAATAGGGATGCTTACAAACTGAAAAGCGTTCACGTAGGGAACTCCGGATATGATCAAAAATTGGGCGAGAAACACAAAGGGCCAATAAGGATAACTCGGTCCTGGTCCAATCGGACTGAGAGGCAAAATGTCTTTTGTGAATGAAACTGAGTAACCATAATAACCATTTAGATCTCCGTAATCCCACGTGAGATTTAAAGAATATTTAGCAAGCATCAATATTGACATAAAGATTAGTAAAGAAATTAGAACTAACTTTTCATTTAAGTCGAAAGAAAACTTTTCATTATTTTTAGATTTCTCTCTTTTGACGAAAATGTACGGCATCAATAGAATCACGTTTAGAAGGATTATAGAGAGTATTCCAGATTGTTGAATGTTCGATCCAAAAGTGAAGCTGAGAATGCCTAAGAATGGAAGTATAAGCAGACTAATTAAGATCGAAACAAGCATTTTCTCTGTTACCGTTAGTTTTCCGTTTTTGTCCATTAGACTCAGAGTCATGTAGCCTGGGGAGAACAAAGTTAAAAATGAGCTCAGTAGGAGTCTTAATAGATTAAGTAGAGGAATGGCGTTCCAAGAAATGAGCTCAAATGTTTCAGTGATGGGATGAACAAGCAATACGCTTAAAACAGATAACACGACGAAACAAGAGAATAATGCTTTTCTGAGCCTCGAAGAGATGAGAATTGTAGCTTCACCTCCTTTTCTTCACGAACTACGTACGTATATGCCAAGAAAAATACAATTGCGACCATAGGAGCTATGAAAAACCTTACTGGAACTATCAAAATCTCCCAGAAAATTATTGCCACGAGAGATGAAAAGAAGAGGCCGATTATCTCTATTCTGTAGTTCATGAAACCCATCTGTTTCTGCAAAGTACGTTTTCATTAAGAAAATGATTGTAATCAACCTTGTCTTTGTAGAATAGGTTCCAGATAATGCCTAAAAATGGAGAATTACCTTTAATCATGAGTTTCTTAATTTGATCATCAGGCACCTTCCGGACCAAACGTTGCACCTTTAGCCTTTTTCTCCAAATATGTCGAAAATTCAGCATGACCCACGATAACGCCCGTACACGCTGACAAATTATATGTTTTCTTTGAAGGAAAGGCAAGAGACATCAAGAACATGAGTTAATTCAACTGATACGTTAGATAATTCCGCCCATAAATAAGTTCCGCATATCATAATTTTTAATGAGCATGATAAGGCTGTTCCTTGAATTGTAATAGTAACTTTCTTCTGAACCTTGAACCTTTTTCTAGTGCCTGAACCAAAATGGTAAACAATCGACTTTAGGTACAAACATGACTTTATAGCCATTTAATCTAATTCTCCAACCTAGATCTATATCTTCACAAACCATAAAAAAAGTTGGATCGAAATAGCCTACTTGTCTTAAAATTTGTTTTTTAACAATCATAGCGGCTCCTCTTGCGAGAAAAAATCTCATCTACTTTATCATATTGACCCTTATCCTCTCTCTTCGCAACCTCTCATCCATCCTTTTCCGTAACAATTGACGAAGTCGCCTGCACTGTCAATTGTTTTAGCGCGCGCGCGCGCTAATAATAATAATTTGCTTTGTGCAGCGCCTACAGTCTTATCAGACTCCACAACAATGAGTAATTCTTGTAACCATTCTGGGTCAACTTCGGTATCATTGTTCAGGAAAACCACATATTTTCCCGTAGCTGCTCTCGCTCCAATATTGTTTCCTTCAGCAAACCCCAGGTTTGTGCCATTAGTTACTATTCTTAAATTACTATGTTGGTGAAAGTTCTTTTGCACCAATTCGATGCTTCCATCAGTGGAAGCGTTATCAACAAGGATGACCTCAAAATTTCGGTAATCGCTCTGTAAAACCGAGTCTAAGCATTGATTCAAAAACTTTTTCCCGTTGAAATTTAAGATGACAATTGAAACCATAGGCTGAGTCGAAAGGTCTCCCTGGAAGCTAGGATTATGCGCACGCGCATGGGATCGTCCATAGGAATCAACAGACAGTTTAGCGTGTGCGCTAGGCCAGGCACGCGTAGTTACAATTCTGATACTACTTTTTGACAACGGTTAACCGAAGCCCTCCATAAAGCAGCCCCGATGCAAATTCCAGAATGCAAGCCTTTTCGCTTCTCAGAGTGATCGTGCTCGGGCATGGTCTATTTTTGAGCCTCAACAAACAGACTTATCTCTTCTCTATTATCGAGCGCTTCGATATCTGGGACTCTGCCTTCTCTGAATCGTCTTCGCGTGACTCTTCTGAAACCGCACTTGTTCAGTAAACAAGCTAGCGACCGAAAATCGTACAGCCACCTTGTTTCTAAATGCCTGCAAAGGAAGTTGGACGTCATATTTCTTGGAGACGAGCAGCCTATTCCTAGGGAATGTAGGAAGTCTTCTGCTGTTATTTCGTCCCTAGTATACTTGGTGGCGTAAAGCCTTAGGTCTGAAACCACTATTCTTAGATAGCCCTGCGGCTTCAAAACACGGTAGCAATCTCCAATGATCCTAACTGCCTCGTGTTGATTAACATGGCCCAAGAAGTGGGAAGTGTATATATAATCAACAGAATCGTCCTGAAATGGTAATCCTTTTCTTATATCATGACGTACTATTTCGCTAGGCCACTTTGTTCTATAAGATGCATCATCAAGCAACCTCACTTCGTATAAAATGCGCTTCAGAAAAGGATGCCTAGAGAGCCATATATTCGGCGATATATCTATGTTAGTCCATCCAGGAACTACCGTAATCCCACAGCCTAAGTTCACTTTTAAGATGTTGTCTCTCTTCGTCTCGCCAATCTTGTGTTGGCGCTTGGGAGACGGATTATTTACAGGTCGGAGGCTCAACCTCAATTTTCAATCAACTCAGTCAAAAATGATTCTAACTCTTTTCCAATAGCTTTTGGACTAAGCTTCTTCTTGAATAGCCCATAACCATTCTCGGCTATTCTATTCCTCAACTCCTCATCTTCCTTCAATGTCAAAATGGCTTCTGCGAGTGCCTCCGGATTAGCCATAGGAACAAGTATACTGTTTAACCTATCCACCAAGATCTCTCTTGCTGCAGGTGAATCGCCTGTGATTAAAGGCTTTCTCATGGCTAAGGCTTCGAAGGCTTTGTTAGGTATTACTCTTTTCGCTTTCTCGGTTTCGCCGAAGATCCCAAGGCAAACGTCTGCTTTAGCAACGCAGTTAGGCAATTCATCATAAGACACCCATGCGGAAACGAAAGTTATATTCTTAACCCCTAAGCTCTTAGACAACTCGTAGACTTCCTGGAATGTTTGACCAGAACCTCTTAACTCAAATTTAATATCTTCATACCTTTCGAGCAACTTGGCGGCCTTAATGATATATTTCACGCCTTGAAGTGGAATAAAATCGCCCCAATACATTACAAGAAAACAATCGCTTTCTTTTACCACCGCCCTCGGGTAGAAAACTTCATCATCAGAACCGACAAACACTCTCCTAAACTTGTTAGACGCTACGTTAAAAAAGCTTGAATAATATTTTGCATGTGTATTAGTATCAGATAAAACTAAGCTAACTTCATGCAAAGCGTTGTAGTCCAAAAAATACCACAGTTTAGCCTTGATCGATTCCCTATTAATACGTTGCCTATCGACTACCTCCGTTTCGTATAACGTCAGCACTGCATCAAACACAAGGGGTTTCACAGTCATGGCCTTTGCAACTGGCACAAGCGGCTGGCCGTAATGTGTACCTCGAGCTCCAAGCAGAATAAGATCATAATCTAGACCCAGTTGTCTTCTTAACGATCTAAGGTAGTCCAAAAGACGGTTAGATGAATAGGCATTGCACTCAATTACTTTGACACCATTTTTCATTAACCCTTTAATAATCACTCTGTTTCTTCCATATCCTGGGTCATAGGGTCCCAGATAACAGATCCTCATATGAATTCACATGCACAATTTATTTCGGTTCATTTACCCTGCAAGAGTTTATTTCTAAACGTCGCCACTATCTTAAGATTGGAATTTGATGATTGCAAAGCTTCAATATGATAACATAGAGTTTTTGTATTCAGTAATAACCCCATCCTATTCCATAATATCTAAACCCTTTTTCCAGAGCCTGATGTGGATCAACAACCCTACCACAATCCACGAGGACAGGTTTTTCCTTCATTAGATTTTTGAGTTCACTTAGATTTATTCTTCCAAAATCAGGATGATTCACCATAATAATCATGCAGTCAGCGTTTCTGATAGCTTCTTCAAGCTCTCTTGCCTTTTTGGCACCGAAACATTCCTCACAGTATGGATCGTAAGCAACCACCTCACCCCCCAAACTCAGAAGCTTTTTGATCACTTTTTGTGACGGGCTCAACGTCGGACTTCCTACACCTCCTTTGTAGGCAGTTCCTAGGACGGCGATCTTGGACTCTTTAATGTCCTTTCCGACAAATGATGTGCCTTTAACAACAAGCTTCACCACATGTAAAGGCATATAGTCGTTTATATGGCGAGAAGCCAAGATGATTTTCGGATCAAGGTCTCCAAGTTCAGCAGGATGTATCAGAAGGTATGGATCTTTAGGTAGACATGGACCCCCAACGCCAGCACCAGGAAGGTGAATCTTTACTCTTGGATGAGTATTGGCTAGTTTTATAACATTTAACACATCAACTTCTAGTTTTTCACATATTAAAGCCAACTCGTTGGCAAAAGCCACATTTACATCTCTAAAGGTGTTTTCAGCCAGCTTAGCGACTTCAGCGGTAGAAGCATCGGTTTCAATTACTCTCTTGCAAACTTTCGTAAAAAGCCTTTCAGCCGCTTTTGTACTGTTCTGGCCTATGCCTCCAATGACTCTTGGATTCTCAACAAACTCCCTCAATGCATTGCCGGGGGCGATTCTTTCGGGCACATAAGCCAGATAGAAGTCTAAGTCTGCTCTCAAGTTACTGGCGGACTCAAGTAATGGCTTTACTACATTAATCATCGTTCCAGGAGGAACCGTACTAGAAACAACTACAAGCATCTCTTTCCTCAAAGCATCGGCTACTTTTTGAAGGGTTTTAATCAAAAATGATAGATTCGGCGACTTCTTTTCGTTTATAGGAGTCTGAACTGAAATTATGATGGCGTCTGCTTGGCTGAGAGCCTCGGCAGAGTTCAAAGTGGCTCTTAGCCTATTGACTTCAACGTTATGCTTTACCAGAGCGCGTAAACCAGGCTCGTCGTTAGGGCTGTTCCCTTTGTTTATTGCCTCAACGACTTGGGGCTTAACATCGAGAGCAACGACGCTAAAGCCTGCTTCAGCAAACAGAGCTGCAGTAGGTAAACCTACATTGCCTGAACCTATAACTGCAAGGGACATCTTCCTCTTCTCTATTTTCCTTAAGATCTGATTTGTTTCCATCGCAAACCTCAGAAGGAGTATTTTACGCGTTCTTAACTTCTTTCTGGCGACTCGATGTCGATTTTTCCTAGCCCAGACCTTATTAGTTCAGAAGGATTGTACGCATCAAAGAGTTTATTCGGTGATATTGCAATTTTTGGTGACTGACCGTCCGCTTTTATTCCTCTTATTAAAGCGTATGAAAGTAAACCCAAAATATTCAAGCCAGGTTCATAACTACGTTGTTCCAGTTCATATGGTTTATCAGTTAAGCCGGCAAAACTTCTAACAACAAAACCCAAATGATCATAAATGCTGCTTTTCTTCGCAGCATATGATATGCCTTTGTTGATGCTTTTCATCACATTCTCGCCGGAATCACATGCAGTAATATACAAACCGAGAGCATAGGGGGCCATCCCAAGCTGATGAACCGTATAAGTCAAGTCGGGTAACAGCCTCCAGCACCCGGTTCTTTTGTTAAAACGCCATCTCCATTGCCCATCAGAGCCTTGATTATTAAGCTGATTATAAACAAGATGTCTTGCAAAATCTAGAAATACTTGCCGCCCAACAAGTAAATAAGCTAATGACAATGCGCCTATAGTGTCAATGTCGTATGCGAAGGAACCGAACGACTTTAAATTGCCCAACTCAGAGACCAACTCCCTGCATAGTATCTCTATGAAAGATAGATAGCGAGCTACATCAGGTTGGACGTTACATGCTTGCGCTAAACCGTAAACAAATCGCGCTTTTTCCTGAGACGTAAGAAACTCCCTATTGCCCATCAACCAATTTGCCGTTTCATCAAGTTCGTTAATTATCTGATTTTTCTCTTTTAGATCAATAAAATCGCATGCTGATGACAACGCCCACAAAAAGGAATTTGTTGTCTCGGAAGCCGAAAACTTGTCAGTACCCCTCATCTTTTTCTTATCAATATAACGGCATTTTATGTATTCTGACGATCTTCTGTAACTTAATAGATACTCAAGATTATTCTGTAAAAAGTCCAACAAGCGGCTATCATGATTATTTACCATAAGAAGATAATATGAAATGCCTACGCAGGCGTGACCGATGTATTTTAGGTCCTTCTCATTATCCACAGAAATGGCATAATCATGCAATCTCGAGGAAAAAGGAAGTAAGTTGGGGATTAAATTGGAAATGCTAGTCCCTAAAAAACTTTGCAATTTCGTAAATCCATCATTGGCATAAATCCTGCAATTGAACACTCCTAACTCACAATCGTAAAGTTTATGCAACGTCGACAAGTTCATTTCTATTAATTTTTTGACCGAAGTCGTCCCTGCAGTGGTGTTCATGTTTGAAATTCCTTAGCCGAGGAAAGATTTTTCTTTGGCTTATTTAATCTTCGTCTAAAGAAAGAAAATCTAGAAACTTTTTCGAGATAATATCCCAGTCAAGTCTTTCTGTATATTTCTCAGCATTCTTTGACATGATTTTTCTTCGATCTTCATCAACCAATTCTTCCATTTTCATTCGAAGGTCGTTCACATCCCCCTCACGATATACCATACCCGTCCCCTCGCTAACTCGTTCTACCGTTCCGCTCTTGTCTGATATGATAATCGGTAGACCGCAACACATCGCTTCAACCATGCTAATTGAACATTGAAGAGGCCAAACCCCCACATCTGCTGCATTGTAATACCGGTATAATTCTTCATTTGGTACTGCCTCAATGAACACGAATCTATTCGAGAAGCCTGATTTTCTTATTCTTTCTCTTAGCTGTTCAATGTAAGCTTGGTAGCTACCTCCAACAAACATCAGTTTGACATTCGGATGTCTACTGCACATCTCTATTCCCGCATCAACGAGTAAATGAACACCCTTTTCAGGTATAATTTTCCCAACATATAAGAAAACTACGTCATTATCTCTGAGCTTATACTTGTTTCTGAGGATCGGCCCTAGACTCTAAATCACAGTGGAAGATGCTTCTATCAGCACCCAAAGGAACTACTACAGTTCTCCCAGCGGGTATTGCGTACATTTCTTCCATAAAACGTCTCGTTTCATCCGAGACAGCAGCGACAAAAAGATCAACTGCCTTCAACAACATAGGCGTAAAAACTCTTCTGAATATTGCATACGTCAAAAGTGTCCAACCCCTGCGCGTTGCATTATTCGTCATATGATCGTCAAAAATGAACTTTGCAGCGGGAAGTTTGGATTTCAATTTTGCGATCCGGATAGAGGTAATGCTAGCTACGCCGTGAACAATTATTACATCAGGTTTAAAGTCAACAACTGCCCGTTCAAGGCCAATTAACCAAGGTTTATTAAAGGGTTCTACATCAAGTAATGTTGGAAGCCTTAGAGTTTTTATTCCTTCTTCTGTGAAGAGACCAGAACCGATCACTCTTTTTTTCAAGAGGTTCTTGTTGGGGAGATAAATTCCTTTCCCAAAGCGATCCGAGGTTACCACAAGGCTTTCATGGTGACGACCATGTGCTTTTGCTAAAAAAGTCTCCTGATACCCTAGCACCGGATAGAAATGATCGATTATATGTAATACTTTAAGCCTTTTACTCACGCTTTTCACTCTTCACAACCAAGTCCCCGCCTAGAGTTGAAGACCACCACCGACGTTGCTTTGCCAAGACGCCGCTACATGACACAGAGCTGATTTCAAATCCTTTCTTTGTAAGTAATTCACAGAGAGTTGACTTGGTGAATTCGTGTAAGTGTTCCCAATCTGCCCCAAAGTAAACACCACCTGATCTGGGTAATTTTCCAAACAATAATTGAATTCGATACGGAATCCAAGCAATGTTGGGAACTTGCACGATGAAAGTGCCACCTTGTTTTAACACTCTACGAATCTCATCTAGTACCCTAGGCGGATTAAAAACGTGTTCAAGGACGGCAATGCATGACACCGCGTCAAAAAACGAATTGCTGAAAGGCAATCCTTCATCAACATCACATTCATAGAAATGAAAATCATCTCCATCTGATCTCTCTTTTGAGCCCTCCTTTGCTCGTTCAATTCTTAGCGGTGAAACATCAACCCCATAACATTCTTTGAACTTATCTTTTGCCATAAAGATAAAGTAACCATCACCACAACCTACATCCAGCAATCTTCCTTGATCAGACTGCAACAAGGCATAAGCAACCTGATAACGGTTCACCTCAAACCTCAAAAGCTTCCCGTAAAGAAAAGCGATTACACCATGAGAAGGCTCATAGGAAATTTCCTTACGACCGTATACATTATCGTAAACCTTTTTCTTGGCGTCTTCCATAAATCAGCTCACCAAAGCATTTTTGCCAAGCCAACGCCTGATGGCACGCGTGCTCACAGCTTTTTACATCTTCGTAAACTTTTTCAAGTTTTGATTCACGCTGGTCAGCTGGCGCATGTAGGCCTTAATCAGTTCTTGTCACTTCGCCATAGATATGCTCTAACTTGTCAACGGTATTCTCCAAAGAAAAATCGTTCCTAACCATTAACCTACAGTTTCTGGAGAATTTTTCAGCCAATTCAGTATCGGAGAGCAGGGTACAAATTGCCTTGGCTAAGGCGTAATACGTTGGTGGAGTCACATAGCCCACATTACCGTTTATCCAATCCAATGTGTCTCTCAGAGTTGTCGTAATTATGGGAGTCCCAACAGCGCATGCTTCCAGAAACGTCACAGGAAAACCATAGAATGAAGGTGTAACGAACATGTCAGCATCCACAAAAGCAGCAAGTTTATCCTTGCTATTGATAAAACCGGTGAATAAGACGGAATCAGATGTGCCTGCCGAATCTACTAAAGACTTGGCCTCGGCTAAATACCCATCGTCTGGTCCAGCTATTACTAGTAGTATATTGTCACATTTCATTTTCTCAATCATGTACGCATGGGCTTTGATCAGAAGGTCTATTCCCTTAGTCTTGTGAATTCTGCCCAAGTAAAGTATTATCTTCTTGTCATCCTGAATGTTGAACCTCTTCTTTGAAAGAACCCTTGGGCGGCAGATCAGCATACTTTGACAAATCTATTCCATTAGGTACAACTACAATTTTGTCATCTGGCACACCAGAACGCCTATACTGTTCAGCTTCAATTCGGCTGAGAGCGATAACTTTCGCAGCATCCCTCAATAATCTGTGACCAAAGAAAACATAATAGAGCCACTTTCTGCCCTTCCTGCCTATCTTGGGCAGAGAACCATGAGCTTGAAGAACATAGGGAACGCCGTATTTCTTTGCAAACCTATGAACAATTATGTTCTGATAAGTTGTATACTCGTGAGTGTGAACAACATCAAACGATTTCAAGTCAGACTTAATTTTCTTAGGTAATTCGGGCGTTATGAAAAGCTTCGACTGCTTAACAAAAAACATCGACAAGTTACTGAAATAGTGAACCCTCATTCCTTCAACTTCATCACTTTCAACATCAAGCTTGTCCCCCAAATTCCTAGCATCAGAAGTAAAAACAACAACTTCATGGCCTTCGCTTCACCAATTCCTTCCCAACATCAAACGCAACCTTAACAGGACCCCCAAAAGCCTCGGCCGGATCAAGATACGGAGTTACGAATAAGACTTTCAAGGTTCAGAAACTCGTCTCTCTGTCAGCGCGCGCATTTATGTCAAGACGCGTATTTTGAAGAAGCGACTGAAGCCAAAACTGTGTACATTCGTTCGCCAATCTTTTCTGACGTCAAATGCTCCGAAACGTAATGTCTGCCGTTTATTCCAAGTTCGGCACCCAATCGTCTATCCGTGCGAAGTCTAGTCACAGCTTCTGCAAAACCACCTGCATCTCTAGGTTTAACAATAAGGCCTGATCTACTTGTCTCAACGTACCTAGCAGGTTCTCCATCAGAAACACAAACAATAGGCTTACCATAAGCTTGATACTCAAAAACCTTAGTCGGAAGCCCCAAATCCACAAAACTCATAGTAGCCATGGGAAGCACAAAAACATCCGCAGAGCCCAGTAAGGAAGCCAGCTCATCCTTAGGCAAAAAACCACGTATTCAAAACAACATTCTTAAGACCAAGCTCACTAATTGTCTTTTTTAGCATCGGAGCCAACTCGCCAACACCCCTGATAACGAAGACAACATCTTCATTTTTAGAAAGAAGCCTCGCAGCCTTCAAAACGACATCAAAATCATAACCTAAACCCAAAACCCCAGAATACATAACAACAAAACGACCCTTCGAATTCTTTTCAGTGCTCAAGGGTTTAACACTCTCAACACCGACCTCAATGACGTGCACTTTATCTGGAGAAACACCGTAGTCACCAACTATTTTACGCTTATATCCCGCGCTTATGGGCGTAATGGCTGCAGGAACGACATAAGAGAGCCAAGCCAGGAAATTCAATACTTTCCGCGCAAACTTGGGCTTTATATATCCCAGCTCGTAAAAAACCTCAGGCCACAAATCATCCACATTTCGCACAATAGGCACATGCTTGACAACGCCATAAACAAAACTAGGAAAGAAAGAAAACAAGTTAGGGTTAGCGCCCCAAACCACATCAACCTTTCCTACGAAAGGTAAAGCAAACAGAGAAGAAACAACAAAACAAAAATGCAAAACAATCCTCTTTAACGGATTGCTATGTGGCAAAGCAGGAATCCACACACGATAAACCATTGCAGCACCAAACCTTTCAGAAACAATAGCCTTACGATTATACTGGCTTGGAACTTCACCATGCGGATAATGCGGAAAAGCAGCCACAACAGTGACGTCGCAACCGCTACTGAGCAGCCCATTTACAACATTAGTTGCCCTCGTGCTACCGCCGCCCATGTCAGGAGAAAAATATTGGGCTAGAACCAAAACCTTCAAGCGATTAACCATAGCGACGACAGTTTTGGATGCAGCTCTGTTATCGCACGCTTGCATTCCAACGGACATGTAACCTATTCTCTGTCCCTTGTTACAACACGATTTTCTATGTACCATTTGATAGTTCTCTTTAATCCTTCCTCGAAGTTAGTTTTGGCTTCAAACCCAAACTCGTCTCTGGCTTTACTAGTGTCAAGACACCTTCGCGGTTGCCCGTCAGGCTTTGAAGTATCCCACACAAGTTTGCCATCATAACCTGTGAGCTTTGCTATTAAATATACAAGTTCTCTTATCGTGATTTCTTTGCCCACACCTAAATTTACGGGATCGGGTTTATCATATTTCTCTGCTGCCAAGCAGAATCCCCTCAGCCGCATCTTCAACATATAAAAATTCTCTAGAAACATTTCCAGTACCCCACACGACCACTTCCTTTTTTCCGGCTAATTTTGCATCAACCATTTTCTTTATAAGTGCAGGAATTACATGCGAACTCTCAGGATCAAAATTATCCCTTGGCCCGTACAAGTTAACTGGTAACAAGTAAATGGCATTGAAACCATATTGCTCTCTATATGCATTAGCTTGAACAAGCAGAATTTTCTTAGCAATACCATAAGGAGCGTTTGTCTCTTCCGGGTAGCCATTCCACAAGTCTTCTTCTTTGAAAGGAACAGGAGTATACTTTGGATATGCACATATTGTTCCTAACGCAACAAATTTCTGCACTCCCTCTTGTCTAGCGGCTTCCATCAGCTGAACACCCATTACAGCGTTATCATAGAACAATGTCGCAGGATATTTCTTGTTAAATCCTATTCCACCAACCTTAGCGGCTAAATGAATAACAATATCTATGTTCTCAACAGCTTTCACACAATTTTCCCATTTTCTCAGGTCAATTTCTTTACTTCTAGGAACACGAATATTTCCAAGGTTTACTCCTCTTTCCTTTATCAATTTCTCAACTATAAACGACCCCAAGAACCCAGCGCCGCCAGTTACCAATACCTTCTTATCCGTCCAAAAGCTCAAACTAGTCTACCTTCCACCATCTATTGGGAAACTTCTTCTAGAATTTCATATCCTTCACCTACAGGGTCTAAACCAGCTTTTTGCATGTCCGCATCCACCATTATTTTTATCAGTTCCTTAAATCTAATCTTCGGATTCCAAGCTAACTTTTTTCTAGCTTTACTTGGATCAGCAACCAACTCTTCAGTCTCAGTAGGTCTAAAATACCTTGGATCAATCTTTACATATTTGTCAAACTGCAAATCGACATAAGAGAAAGCTTGTTCAACAAACTCTCTAACCGAATGCGCTTCACCTGTCCCTAAGACAAAATCCTCTGCGGGGTTGGTTTGTAATATTTTCCACATAGCCTCTACATATTCTGGTGCATATCCCCAATCACGTTTTGCATCAAGATTCCCAAGATAAAGAACATTTTGTTTCTTAGCCAAAATGTTCGCTATCGCTCTTGTTATTTTTCTGGTCACAAAAGTTTCACCTCTTCTGGGAGATTCGTGATTAAACAAAATTCCATTGCACGCAAATAGGTTGTACCCTTCCCGATAGTTAACCGTCGTCCAAAACGCATGGACTTTCGCAATTGCATAAGGACTCCTCGGCCTGAAAGGCGTTTCTTCGTTTTGAGGAGGGGGAGAACTCCCAAACATCTCACTACTGGACGCTTGATAAAACTTCACATTATTTCCACTTCTTCGAATAGCTTCCAAAATCCTGGTTGTGCCCAACGCAGTGACGTTTCCTGTATATTCTGGAATATCAAAACTTACTCGGACATGACTTTGAGCACCCAAATGATAGACTTCATCTGGCTTGATATTATAAATTATGTTTGATATTTGCTCAGCATCCGAAAGATCCCCGTAATGAAGAAAGAATCTCGCCCCAGGTTCATGAGGATCTACATAGATATGATCTATCCTCGCAGTATTGAAGGTACTAGCTCTTCTAATTATTCCATGCACTTCATAGCCTTTTGAAAGCAAAAGTTCTGCTAAATACGAACCATCTTGTCCAGTTATTCCAGTAATGAGTACTTTCTTCATCAAAATCTTCCTATGATATTTTTCCGCGCGCGCGTTGCGTCCACCGGTAACCAGGACCTTTAACTTAGGCAAATTCTTCCCTCAGTACTTTGACTATTTTCTTGCCTGCTTTTCCGTCTCCAAACGGATTCTTCCAGCCCCGATCCTTGTTAAGCATTAGTTCTGCTTTCTTGACTATTTCAGCCGGATCTGTGCCTGCTAAGGCATTGGCCCCAACCTCTAGAGTTTCCGGTCTTTCCGTGTTGTACCGCAGGGTCACACATGGGACGCCGAGAATGCAGGCTTCTTCCTGAACGCCGCCGGAATCTGTCAGGACAAGCTTGGCATTGCTCTCAAGCTGTAGAAAACTCAGATAGTCTAAAGCTTCAACAACTCTAATGCCGTTCGCCGCTAGATTGAACATCTCAAGCTGCTTCTTAGCCCTCGGGTGAATCGGATACACGACAGGAAAGCCGAACTTTTCCTGAACCATTTGCAATCCTTTCAGGATACCGTGAAATCTAGCTTCGTCGTCAACATTCTCTTGTCTGTGAACCGTGGCCAACGAGTAATTGCCATCTTCGATGCCTAACACGCCTGAGACTTCTCCCTTCTTCTTTGAGATTTCCAGGTTTTGGTAAACAGCATCAACAATAGTGTTGCCAGTCACGAAAATCGTGCGAGCGTCCATTCCTTCGCCAAGCAATATTTCTCTCGCTTTTGCAGTTGGGGCAAACAACAAGTCTGAACAATGGTCGGCCAGAACCCTGTTTATCTCCTCCGGCATCTCACGGTCATAGCTTCTCAAGCCAGCTTCCACGTGTCCAACTTTGAAGCCTAGCTTTGCGGCTGCCAAGGCCCCAGCCAGAACTGTGTTGGTGTCGCCTTCAACCAAAATGACATCGGGCTTCTCCTGGCTCAATACCTTCTCTATTCCAATCAGCATCTTTCCAGTTTGTTCAGCATGTGTTCCGGAGCCCACGTCGAGATTATGGCGTGCTTGAGGCAATTCAAGCTGTTCAAAGAGTACCTCGTCCATGTTGTACGAGTAATGCTGGCCCGTGTGAAGAATAGAATAGTCTAAGGCAAGGCGTTCACATTCTCGGATGATCGGCGAGAACTTGATAATTTCTGGCCGAGTCCCCAAGATGATTGAAATCCTCATCTTCGAGTTTCTCTCTTGTTCCGTGCGGTTATTTTTTGACTCTCCACGGCTCTTTTGACTTTTCCGATTCTGAAAATAACTGTTCCGCCATGGGTGTAGGGCTCGCCCGGATCGACACACTGAATATATGCATGTTCTCTATCTCTTGGCTTGGACAGACCCAACTTGACCGGGTCAGCCCCTTGTTCTAATGCCAACACATGATGCAGCAAAGAAGAAAGAGCATGGGTACACAGAGCGTCTGTCTCCTCCAAGACAATGGCAGGGTCATCGACGGTTATCTTGTCGCCAACCTTGTAGACGGGACAGCGACCTCGCACTTCACAGACCTCAATCTCAATCACGCCGATGCGCCACTCTCATTTTTTCCCATTCGTCCTCTGTGCAAGCCTCGCAATCGCGTACAATGTTATGGAAGTTGACAGCAGGAAGAACCCTATCAGCACGAATGCAAGTGAGGCCAACGCAATGTTCGTTACTATGTGACGTTCTGCACCGTAGATCTGAAGCATCCAAACCCCAAAAAAAACTCCTATCATCAGGGATAGAACACCAGGTATTCCCATAAACACCAAAGGACTGTCTTCAACTACGAGCTTGACGATGGACATCAATACGCCAACGCCGTGCCTCACCGGGTTGTGCACATGTTTCTTTAAGTCTGCTCCGTAATAGCATGTTGCTGGGACCTCTTGAATTCTTAAACCGTTTTTTCTGGCGCTCATCAGGATTTCTACGCTTGCGCCCATGCCATTTTCTGCCACGACCAGCTTGTCTAGGCATTTGCCGCTGTAGGCTCTCAACCCGCATTGAGCATCCCCCACACCCTGCTTAGTGTTGTTAGCGCGCGCTACAAGTCGTGAAATGAATTTTATGCCGGCTCTCCTGTACCAGGGCATAACACTTGGCAAGTGTTCATCGATGAACCTTGAACCGAACGTGATGTCGGCCGCACCGTTCTTTATGGGCTCGACAACGTTTGGAATATCGCGCGGATCATGCTGGCCGTCACCATCCAACGTGACTAGGATGTCAGCATCCAACTCTCTGGCCCGTCTGAACAATGTCTGAATCGCCGCGCCGTAACCAAGGTTCTTCTCATGTCTCACCACGTCAGCTCCTAACCCCTTCGCAATCTCCCCCGTCAAGTCCGTTCCGCCGTCGTCACAGACCACAACCTTGTCCGCATACTTCTGAGACTGCAAAACTACCTTCGCAATAGTCTTCTCTTCATTAAAAGCTGGAATCCCAACCACAACGAAGGGTTTCAAAGCAGCTACAGCTTCAATCTCAATATTATGGCTTTTTGAAATCTCTACCATATTCTCAACCTACATAAAGGTAAACTGAAATCCGATCAAAACTCGTCAATCGAACAAAACTGCTTGGAACAGTAATTCCGTACCAGCCTATGTCCGTGTTCCACCATATAAAATACAGTGTGTCGAATCCGTGTGCATTCGCAGTCGTAATCGCCGCATGAAAATCATTCTTGAAGTCAACAATCGTGTGCGTGTTATCCAAATAGAGTTGACTCCAATAATAAAACGCGTCTTGAGCAAGAAAAGCAGAGCTGCTGCTCATTCGGGTATTAACCCATTTCAAAGCGTTAACTGCTGAATCAACGTCAATCAGTGGCAAGCTGTTGCTCTGCATTGAAGATGGTATATAGTTGACCGTTGTTGGAAGACTGACCACTCCAATGCGTCCATACAACAAAGGACAAGCCATAAACACGAACCCCAAACAAGAAGAAACGACAAGAAGACTTTCTGCAACACGCTTCGAAATCCTCAGCCAATTCAATCTTATCCAAATCGGACGTGCACTTAACCCGCCTGCGTGCAAGACCTTGCCAATTCCGTTAACCACAAAGAAAGTGAAGGGATAAACAAGCATGAGCATCCATCTACTCCACATGTCCGGAGCAAACCACGGCACAACCAAAGCCCCAAACCCTCCAACAAGAAGAAGCCCAGACCAGAAAACCAGAAGCCTGTTTCTGAAGAAGCCAACCAAGACCAACGGCAGAACCAGAGCAAACAACAGAACGAAAAGAGAAAACACATGCGAAAACAGAACCAAATATGAAGAGTAAGATTGAACAGTGTCAAACACGCTGAGATAGTTTGTGAAGAGACTGAAGACTCCGTGATAATGGCCAGTTATTTGGTAAGCAGTGAGAACATTCTCGGGTGGAGCGGCATAAGCAATGGGAAATGCCAGGAAATACACTTGCCCCAGAAGCACGGCAAGCGCGGGCACAAAGAATCCTAGAACCCTGATTGCAGTTAATTTCGTTTCCTTCAAGGCTGTGAACGCGACAACACCTAAAACGACAATGAACAGGATAATCGACGTAAACTCGTGACTGAACATTACAAGAACCGAGAATAACACGAAAAACAAAGAAGCCTTCACGCTCTTGCCAACATCCTTAAGGAACGCAAGAGCAAAAAGCAAGAAACCTAAGCCTAGCATGTTTCTATAGAATTCCCACGAAATTGCCAATGCTGCAATCTGAAAGGAAAAAACCAAACTGCTAAACAAAGCCTTCCTATCCGTCCAATTCAAAGCTCTCTTAGCAAAATAGTAAATGCCACACGTGTTCAACCCAAAAAGCAAAGGCGCCGCCACTTTCAAAACCATAAACGGGTCTCCCAGAACAAAATTCTGAACCGGAACGAGAAACCCGTACAGCAGCCACGAAGAGAAAACCTGTGACCAATTATACCATACAACACCTGTCCTAATTCTCCAAGCATAGTAAACAGTGTCAAAACCAATAGCATGAGGATAAGACAACAGTTCAGGCACAAGCCTGATAATAAACCCTACAAGAAAAGCAATAACTAGAGCCTTCCAGCCAGAAGCTCTGAAGTTAGAAAAGAAACTTGTCACTCTGGAGCTCAATCGTCTCCAACCAAGGTTCGCGCGCGCGATGTGGGACGTGTGATCGTGCCCTTCTTGTCCGTCTTCAACCACTTGTGTGGTCTTCGTAGCACAATGAGCAGCATCGCATAGAACGCGATGAAAGCTTGGGCACTCCAATAGGCGTAGATGAACGGGACCCAGAGCAGGTCCAATGCTTTTCTCGGTTTCGAAGAGTAGAGCAAGGCTAAACCGCAAGCAAACATAGTGGCTGTCGCAAGGATAACCGTGAATTCCGTGATAAGATACAGAAAAGTGCCAAGTGGAAACGGCATCAACGCCACAAAGGAACCCGCAAAGTAAGCCAGCAAGGATGCTATCAACACAAACGGTCCGAACAGGGTCATTTCGGCATCAAAGCTCTTTTTGCTCGGCTTGGCCATCAATCGACCATACTTCATTGCGACTTCCATGGTTCCTCTGTACCAACGAGCACGCTGCCTGAACAACTGCTTCAGGTCACACGGGCTCTCCTGCCAAGATCGAACGTCCGGGGCATACTTAATCTTGTAACCTTTTTCGGTTGTTTTCGCTGAAAGTTCCATATCCTCAGACAGGGCGTTTTCGTCGAAGCCTTCCACTTGTTCCAAAACATCTCGCCTGATGAACTGGCAGCTTCCTTTCAAATGGACAAACAAGTTCAGAGCGTCTTTGCCGCGCAAATACGTCTCATACCAAATGTCCTCCTCTCGTGAAATCATTCTTGTCAACATGTTTTCTTCGGAGTTGATCGACAACGTTCGACCCTGAACTGCCGCCACCTGCGGATCCTCAAAATACCTAGAGACATTCAGCAAAGCATCGCTAGCAGGAACACTGTCCGCGTCAAAAACCCCGACTATCTCGCCCTTTGCACACGTGATACCAGCATTCAGAGCCGAAGGCTTTCCATCCGAAAATGGTCTTTGAACAATTCTTATGTTCAACCTCTGCTCTCTGGCAAAAGCTTCACACACACCGACACTTCTGTCGGTTGAACCATCCACAACGACTATTATCTCCTCCTTATCAGAAGGATAGCTCATCTCAGTCAAAGCGTTCAGCAATCTGCCCACCACTTTTTCCTCATTTTTCACGGGCACAATAATCGAAAAGACTGGCAACGCTTCTCTTTTAGCAGACTTCCTACGCGACTTTCTTTTGCTTTCGCGAAGGTTCTTTACGCCTGCCACCAAAATCGGAAGATTGTAGAACGACCAAGCGTAGACGATGAGGAGTGTGCAGACTAATCCGATATACGGCCAGATCAAAGTAATCGTTTTTGCTCTTTCAACTTTTCCAAAGTGTCCTCAATGATTAACGGTCAATGACTCCGGACTTGTTGAGATTCATTATGGCCAGAAAATTTGCGAAGGAAATGTCGAATGCCCAGTTTCGAGCACGTGTGTTGCCCCATTTCTGAGCTAAGGAACTGAGCCTACGGGCGAGCCGAAGTCCAATTTCTCTCATTATACGTGAGAAGGCAAGATTGTTCTCAGAAACTCCCTCCAACTTGTTCACGACGGAGAAAATGGCTTTCGCCAACGCTGGACTGTGAACTCTGTCAGCAACCCTAATAGTCAGATTGACCAACACGCGATCGATTCTATTTAGATTTCTCAGCCATGAGCCTACTCTTTGTGCCCTCAACCTCAGCTTCAACAGCCCAGTTCTACCAAGAACAAAATTATCCTTTCCACTCACGCTATCCCTTCATGCATTCAAGATTATGCGCGCGCCACCTAACCTCCAATTTCTGTGAAGCAATCAGATAAAAGACTTGCGTACACAAACGTTTCCCAGTGTACGCCGCAAATCTTGGCAGATAGTGAAATCTTGTCCCAGCTCATAGAATGCATAAATCCAAGGTTTTATCTCCTCAAACGATGTCCTACTGGCTAAGGTGGGTCAGATGAAGGCAGAGATTGCAATGCACAAATTGGCTAGGAATTGTCTCGAAGCTGGAGAATGGAAAGACATGCACCTGCCCGGAGGATGGTTAGGCAAAAAAGTGTTCGGCAAAATTATCGCCTGGTTCTCTGGCGAAATTCCATCCACTCAGGTTGAACTAGTGATCGACGATGACGGTCTGTCTTTGAGGGACTATGGAATTTCTGGAAGAATCGTCTACACTCCCGGGCACACGATGGGTTCAGTCAGCGTGCTGTTGGATTCTGGAGAGGCTTTTGTGGGAGATCTCACAATGAACAAGTTTCCCCTCAGGCTTGGACCAGGACTGCCCACCATCGCTGAAGATGACCTCAATGTCAAGGAAAGCTGGAAAAAGTTACTGGAACTCGGAGCAACAACAGTCTATCCTGCACACGGAAAACCCTTCTCAACCGAAGTCATCAAGAAAGCTCTTAAGTAATACACCATAGGCATGAGTGTTGTATTCGCGCCAGCTGGCAAGTTGGAGATAAGACTGGGAAAGCCACTGCTCTTCTACACCGTCACCGTGAATGGCTGTCGCTCGAATACGTTTCCCTTTCACAAGAACAGCGTTCTCAGAAGATATTGCGTTTCCTTTTCTTTGACCCTTCTTGGGGCACTTCAGCTTCGCTTTGCTCAGGCTGCGGCAACACGCCTGCGCTAACGCCCTCGCCAGCTTCTTCAGAAATCTCTTGTACAGGCTCAGGAGGCGTCTCGCTTGGAGTGCTCTCTATTGCAGACGAAGTCTTCAGTTGCTGTTCCAAGATCGCTATCTTGTCCTCCAGTTCTTTCACTGCAGCATCGTGCGTACGCTTCTCTTCTTCAAGAATTTGGACAAGTAGATTCCTATCGATAGCGAGTTTTTCCGCGCGCGCTTTTTCCTCCAGAATCTTAGTCTTCTCTTCCAGCGATCTTCGTCCCTTTTCAAGGCGTTTGGATTCTTCTTCTGGTCTTGTCTTTGTCTGTTGAAGTCCCTGAAGGTTGTCTGTGTTGCTCAATTGGTTCACCTTGAAGGGTAGTTTCTGTTGAAGATATAATTGATTTATGAATTGGAACTATGTATCGCAGATATACTCAAGGGACGCGCACTTCAGCGCGCGCGTTGCTAGAGAATGAAATTTGATTGATTTCTCATAGAAAAAAGAGAGAAGAAAGAGCTGTCTTAGCTCTTTCCAAAGTTCTTAACAACTTCAGCAATGTCCCTCAGATCTATGCGTCCATCTAGGTTGAGATCACAGGCAGGATTCCATCTGGGATCAGACGGAAAAGCTCCAAAAGCTTTCACAACAAGTGCTACATCTTTCATGTCAACCTTTCCGTCACCATTGACATCACCTGCAATAGCATGTACCGAAGAGATGCAGAACACAGACATGAGGAACAGTAGAGCTATTCCGACAAGTATTTTCCGGTTCACGGGTTATCACCTCAAGATAACATACGTATGTTGAATCACTAAAGATTGTTTTCAGTTTAACGCGTTGAAATGATGGTTGAAGTCCTGTTGAATGAGTTTACTCTGTTGAAAGAGGGAATTTTGATTGAGCATGCACGCTAAAGTCTAGGCATAAAAGACTACTTGTTGTATTTCTCCCTAAGCTGTGGGATGGCCTCCGTCGCTATCCTCTCGAACATGGGCAGCTGCTCCTCACGGTAAGGATAGTAGAGTCCGAACTCGGTAATCCCCACCCCGATGAATTTCTGCACCATATCGACGAAGATTTCCTCTGATTCATAGTAGTTAATCAACCCACCACTCGTTCGAGCCTTCGTATCGAACATCAAGTAAGAACGACGAAGTGAGGAGGGGTCCCTCCCGATATCTGAACAGTATTTGTCAACAAGTTGGTTGCGTTTGCGCGTCTCATCCAGCTGTTCCTCTAGAGTGTTGGCTTGGCTGATTGAATTCCAAGTATCCGCGTATCGAGCCGCATACTTCATCATAATGATCCTCCATGCAGCAATGGTGATGGGAGGACGAGGTTTCTGAATCGAACGCGGTTTCATCACGGCTCCCTCAACATTGTAATAGCGTCCTTTGTAGGTTGTGACCTCGTTTGACAACATTTGATCCACGATCTCAACATACTCTTTGAAGCGTGCCACTCTTTCTTTGTTGCTCCAATTCGGGATACCCATCATGTCACAGGCAGGGTCGATTCGAAACCCCGTGCCCAAGCCCAGCTCCAGTCGACCGTTCGAAATGTGGTCGACCGTCAGGGCTTGACGGGCAAGGAGAGCAGGGTTCCGGAATGGAATCTGAGTCACCAACGTTGCTAGTCGTATGTTGGTTGTTTCAGCAGCTACCGCAGCTAGGAGGGTCCATAGCTCAAACCAGGGGTCATTTGGGTTAGACCAATTTACAAAATGGTCTCCGGTCCCTGTGATATCGAAGCCTAACTCTTCAACGTGTTTAAAACGCTTAATCATCTCTTTCCAAGATGCGTTTGGCAATGGACCTGTGAAGAATCTCAGCTTATGATTCAACTTCATATTCTTCTCGATGTTTTTGTTATACACTTCTAAGGATAAGGGTTTGGGGTAAAGTTTTATCCAACCACACCAAATCAAAAAGACTGTGCGCGCGTCACTTCATACTCCTATCTTGAATAGTAATTGACTTAGAGTTTCAACCGTTACCCCAATGCTTTTCAGATAAGCCATCTGAATTGTAAAGTCATCTGTCGTAACACTATATTCAGTTCCACTGTCCAATTGATGATAAACCAACGCTACTATCTCACTTCCACCAGCAGAATCCGTAATATTCTCAAAAATGTCAATGTTTGTCATGTTGGTGATTGTGTAAGCTGGAATTGCCCATCTGTCAAACTCAGTGTCATTTATGTCGAAACTTCCTTCCTCAACTGTTCTTGCTGAAAGATAATACTTAGCAACTTCATTCCTTACTGTATTGTTATCGAAACCTTCTCCCTCTGGATATATGAATAACTTTGAATCATAACCTTGTTCCTTGAGAACCTTCTGACTTTGCGAAAGTTCAAAATCTAGTTCAGCAGAAGACACATTGTTTAGATTTGGGTGTGTTACTGAATGACTTTCAATGTCATTGCCTTTATCGAACAATTGCTTCACTTCGTCCCAAGTAACGTATGCTGGATATTCTCCATCAACATAACTTGTTACTATTCCGAATGTAGCTTTGAATCCAAAAGTATCAAGTATTTCAGACATATTCATTTGACTCTTCCAACCGTCATCAAAAAACAATATTACCACACTTTGATTATCATTTGGAATGTTTGGACTATAGATTATGGCATCTAATGTAGAAGAAGGTAAAGTAATTACAAATTCGTAAGCTATGAATCCGAAAGTGACACAAAATATGAGAACGAACACTATTAATAGATTATTCATGCTTCTCATCCAGTATGCTCAGTCTTAGTTTCTCCCCATGACTTTGTAAAAGAAGAAAGAATGAAAACTAGTAACCAATGGTAAGAAAAAATATAATGTGCTGGAAGATATTTCAACAAACGCTTTCCATTATTCTTGATTAAAACAATCGACACTGCTACATAAACACTTAAAGATGAAATTAGCCAAACAGCTACAGGAGGATACCAATATTTTATAGAATTTGTCAATATATAAACTGCCATCAAACAGTTTGAAGAATACCACGCAATGTTGTAAAATGGATGAACCATATAAAGAAAATCAGCGAAGTTCATCTTTTCTCTAAAACGTTTTTTCATAACATTAAAATGACCTTTATTCCATCGTCTTCTCTGACGAAAAACTGTTGACCAAGTAGAAGGTTTTTCATCAAACGAAATTAGATTTGGAACATACATTATTTTTGCTTTTTCTTTTTCAAGTTTGCAGAATAAATCATAATCTTCTGTTAATTCGTGGTCCCATCCACCTACTTTTTCGATAAGTTTTTTTCTGAAGAATACTCCAGTACCTCCTAACGTGCAACTAATATTCCACGCATTTCTTCCTCCCCAATATATATGAGCAAACGCTTCGTATTCTAAACATTGAACTTTTGTTAGTATGTTAAAATTCTCGTTTGCTGTTTTGAGTTTTGACTGAATAGCGTCTGCATTTACTGGAGGCTCAAAATACTTAACGGCTCTTTCTAAATATGTGTTTGAATTGATTCTATTATCAGCATCCATTTCTAAAATCAAATCGCCCTTGGCATATTTTAATGCGTAATTTAATGGATATGTTTTACCACTTTTAGCTGTTTTAAGTGGTAGCACTCTAATTCTTGGATCTGAATATTTTAGAGCTACTTCTTCAGTATTATCTTTACAATTATGAGGTATTACAATTATCTCAAAGTTCTTATATGTCTGAACGAGTAAGTCAGAAATGAGATTTCCTATGACTTTTCCTTCATTGTTTGCTGGTATAAAAACTGAAACCATTTTACTGCTTTCTGTTTTTTCATTTGTTTTGGGTGGATGATAGAATAAACTTGAAACAGCAAAAAACACCCACGTAAGTGCATACAATGCCATAAAAGAAGAAATTATGATTGAAAGTATAGAAACATCAATCATCCAATAACACCTACAGGCAAAGGCAAAGAAAATCCAATTGAAGACAAAAGCGTAGTTACGAGAATTGTAGAAACAGAGCTAGCAAACAAAAAAGTTAACAAAAAAAGAGCTAAGTCACTTAGATTTTCAATGCCCAATTCTGATCGTAATGGTCTAGCATGTATCTTACTACGAGACAAAGTAACAAAAATCAAAAGAGTAACTATTATTCCTATAGGAGATGCTAGTGTCCTTGTAAAAACTACACCAACCATACTAGAAGCAATAATTATTAATATCCACACATAAAATTTCACTCTATAAGCGCGCGCTTTGGTTATTCCAGAAACTGCTATAGAATATTTATTCTTCTTCTTGCGTAGAAACATTAAATGCACCATTTTCTAGCGCGCGCGCCAAAAATTTCTTATATTCTTCATCTATGTTTATCGCACCTTGAAGAATAGGTGAACTCATCATATGAAGAAGATAGCGAACATCTTTTGGAAGACATTCACCACCTATGCCTTTTCGTGCTTCAAGTATTTGCAAACTATAATCTTCCCTTTTTAGAGTATTACAAGCACGCCTAAGTTCTGCAAAAGAAACCTTACTTTTCTTACAAGCCATCAACAACGATTCTGCAAATGCAATTTGAACGAAACGATATGCATTCTCTGTCACTTTTGTCATTTCTGCAATTTCCAATGATGACAAAACTGTTATAGGAATGCCGAGACTTTCGTAAAATCCTTTTCCTAATACTAAACTTTCATCATTTAGTGCTCCAAAAACTCTTTTTTGTACTACACCGTAGTTCTTTTGGTCGTATTGCCACCATCTATGTGGACAAACAACTACATGATTAAACCCGTATTTGTTTGCCATTGCTCTTGCTGTACCAACTGATAAAGTAGATTCAAAACAAATAAGCGATTCTTTGTCTGCTATTTTACTGCAAACTGAATCTACAGCAGACATATCGGGCTCATTATTCTTGAACCAAGTGTTTACTGCAATAATATAAACATCTGGGTCTTCTAATTTCATTGAAGCTTTCAATCCCGCTTTGATGGCCGTCTCTATAGCGACACTAGATATATCACACCCATACGTTTCATAAAATTTAGAAACATGCAAAGCTACTGGCAACCCTATGTTTCCTAGTCCTATTACACAAACTTTCATATCGCGCGCGCAGGGTGTCATATACTCTGCGTCATGGGAACCTATTTGGCCTGATCCAATTATGAGCATGTCAGATTTGCTAACGCTCAAGCCTTACGACCTCAGAATCCGTATACGGAATCTTGAGTCGTAATAAACGTTGTGCCAGCCCTGTCTTACACAACTACACACACCGCGAAACGACCTTTTCATAGCGCGCTATTGGTCTTAGGTTTATTATGAGGGGTAAATTTTCGTTCTTTTTTGACCCTCGTAGCATCAACTGACTATCCTGTCCTTTTCTGTTACACTGATATTCCGTGTGGTCGTCGTGGTCCGTGATCGTTCGTCGTTGGTTGGGGGTAAAGTTTTATCGCACGCGCGGTACATTTTTAACTGTCTTTCGTCCAATAGAGTGAAGGTGCGTTCATGGACAAGTATGATGTCCTGTTCCTTTTTGGGGCTATCTTAGCACTGTGTGGTGCTATCTTGGCTGCACCCTTGCAGCTGCAAGGAGGCAATAATCCTGGAGTGGTGCTTCTGTTCGTGGGAATCATTGTGATGATTGTCGGCGTAGCTCTCAAGTTCACCAAAAAGCCATAGTCAGGTTGTGGTTTACCTGTTGGGTTTGGTTCGATAAAACTTCACGTCAACCAACCAAAATGACGATGAATGCGGAAAAGTCATAGCTGAAACCGAAAATGGGGAAGTATCGTTCTGTAAATGAACCGAGTTATTGGATGTGGCCATAGTCTTAAATAGATCCCTGAAAGAGTGTTTTTTTGGCAAACATCATGAATTTGGCGAAACTGTTGTGGGTGTGTGCGTTTGCCTTTATGGTCTATCTATCGTTGTTGCTTCTCAGACTGTCTAGTGTCCTGGGAAGCGAGTTCGACATCTTGATGCGATCGGTTTCAGCTATTGACTTAATCTTGTTAGGAGTTTTTGTGGGAACACTCATCTCGCAAAAGCAGATTCGAGTTCGAGCGATGCTGTTACCCTCTCTCTTGTTTGTCCTAGGATTCTTAGCTGCTCCATTCGTTGGAATTGGAGTGCTGGTGCTGTTTGAAAACCTAGGTTTTGACAATCCAGCGATGTTTGGAGTGAGTATCACAACCTACCTCTTTCTCTACATGGGACTATGGTTCTGGCTTAAAAAGAAGGGCATATTCAAGAGGTGAAACACTTAAAAGCGCGTGCGAAGCTGGCAATGTGGCGATCGGATACGCGGCAGTTCTATGCATACACCAAATTGAACATAACGGCCACGTAGAAACTACTTAAACGCTGCTACATTCACCTCGAGCTAGGACAACGCGTGGAACCTGAATCTGAATTCGGTCTTCATAATCGAGATATCCCCCTCAACAGCAGACCCTCACCCTATGGAATCAGAAACCGAGAAACCCGCGATTCAAATAGACGCGCAAAACAAACGGGAGACTCGTCCAAAAAACTTTGTGCTGTACGAGGAATTCAGCCACAAAAACATTGCGGAAACCATCAAAATTCACAGAACCAAGTTCGAACGGGCAAACGCTGAAAAGAAGAACAGTCTCGAAGTCGAAGCCGACGACGAAGTACAAGCCTTCCGCATCTGGCTCGAAGAAACCAAACACTTCCAACCCATCGAAGCCCACTACTACTCGATAAGCCTCAAAAGCCTACTCGTCGGCCTACCCACAGGCATCAGCCTCGCACGCCTGTTCAACACAATCCTCGACAGACTCCCCACACCCGACGACGTTTAACACGCACACACCGGGCATATTTGGATCCTAATATTCATGATACATTGAAACCGAGGAGGGGGAGGTACACAATAAGCTTTTTTCAGCGAATAAACAGCCTCCAACCCACACTCAAACCGCGCTAAAACCCTAACCGGCTGCACTAATCCTTCTTATGCCTCTCCTTCTCATCCGCTTTTTCCCATGTTTCTTCCTGAAAAACCAAGGATAACGCTGCATATCCTCATAAATGGGTCTCGGCATGCGACCCGTGTAAACGTCCGGACGCCCCTCAGGGTTCACCAACGGATACTTCATCCTAGCATTCTTAATCGTGACCCAGTACACAAAATACACCGAAAACACGAAGGCAGCCACCGCCAACGCCAACGGCCAAATCAACCCAGCGTAAGCAAGACCACCCATCGGAAGCAAATACAAGAGAACGACAAACAGGAAACCCAACCAGAACCTCGTCTTCCTGCGCATCCCACCCACCAAAAACACAATGGAAACAACCAACTCTTACATCTTACGGTCAACACCCAAGCCCAGCTCTCCACACTCCACCGAGAAACAAACGAGAAGTTGTCAAAAAACAGAACCACCAAACAGCTTTGAATTGATTTTAAACCATTTTGACCGAAGGAAAACCATATAAATCACCATACCGCTGTTGAATTGCACAACTGGAGAGTACATAGAATGCCAAAATGGGGATACTCGATACCCGAAGAAAGGCTGGACCCCGAAAAAAGCGTGAAAGCCAGCGCACGCGAGATCAGAGTATCCCATAAAGCAGCCAGAGAAGTGTGCAAAGCCATAAAAGGAATGATGCTAACCCAGGCCAAAAAGTACCTCAACGACGTCATCGCCAAGAAAAAACCCGTGCCGTACAAACGCTTCACAAAAAAAGTCGGACACAGACACGGGTTGGAAAAGGCTTTCGCCGGCAGATACCCCGTGAAAGCCTCAAAACACATCCTCAAACTCCTCGAAGGCGCCGAAGCCAACGCTGAAAACAAAGGCTTAGACACAGACCGCATGCGCATCATCCACGCGGCTTCTCATCAAGGCATGAAACAAAAACGTTTTCAACCCAGGGCCCAAGGAAGAGCAAGCCCCAGTTTTGAAACCCTAACACACGTGGAAGTGGCCCTCGAAGAAATGGGCGAGAAAGGAGAAGCCACGTAATGTCAGTCGTCAAACACTTCATAACAGAATCCATCAAAAGAACAGAAATCGACGAGTACCTGCAGAAAAAACTCGACAGAGCCGGCTACGGCGGCGTGAACATCTCAAAAACCCCGCTGGGAACCCACATCGTCATCTACGCGATGCGCCCCGGCATCGTCATAGGACGCGGCGGAGAAACCATAAGAGAACTCGCAACCTTTCTACAAGAACGATTCAACGTTTCAAACCCGCAGATCTCTGTTTCTGAAATAGAAGTTCCCGAACTAAACGCTTACGTCGTGGCATCACGCGTTGCCTCCGCCCTGCAGCGAGGAGTACACTTCAGACGCGCAGGCTTCTGGTCTCTGAACCAGGTCATGGAGGCAGGCGCCTTAGGCGCCGAAATAGTCATCAGCGGAAAACTCAGAACCGAACGAGCAAGATTCGAGAAGTTCCGCGCCGGCTACCTAGTCAAGTGCGGCGAACCATCCCTCAAGTACATGCAGAAAGCCGAAGTCCACGTGCAACTCAAACCCGGCATGTTCGGAATAAGAGTCAGAATCATGCCGCCAGACGCCGTTTTTCCAGACAAACTGAAAATCGTCGAAACCGCACCACCCGACGAAGAACTCGCAGCGAAAGCGGCTGAAAAAGAAGCCAAAACAGAAGAAGTCGAGACCGACGAAGAAGCGACCGAAGAAACAGTACAAGAAGAGACCCAACAGGCCGTAGAAGCCACGGAAACCGAAGCTACCAAACCTGAAACCGAAGAAGCCGAGGCCAAAGAACGCCGAACCCCAAGAACCCGAACAGAAAGAGGAGGACGACAAGTAATGCCGATCATCCGAATCAAAGACATACGAAACCTCTCAGCGGAAGACAGAACCGCAAGACTCGAAGAAATGCGCACCGAACTCATGCGATTGAAAACCATGATCAAGGCAGGCGGAACGGTCGAAAACCCAGCGAGAATGAGACAGCTGCGCAAGACAATCGCCAAGATACTCACGGTGGAACATGAAGAAAAGCTTGGAATAAGAACCAAGACAGAAAGGAAGAAAACCAAATGAACGTGACCCCGGACATCGTTCGCCGCGAACTCATAGGAACACACGCAAAGATAAGCAAAAGCAGCCACCGAGGCAACGTAGGAATATCCGGAAAAATCTTGGACGAGACGCGAAACACCTTCACGATCCTGCACAACGGAAGAACGAAAACAATCATAAAAAACACAAACGTTTTTCACTTCAAGTTTCACGATGACACCGTCGTTGAAATCGACGGAAAAATCCTCGTCGGAAGACCAGAAGACCGTCTCAAGAAGACCATCAGGAGACTATGGTAATGTCACTAACCTTCAAGAAACCAAAGAAAGCATGCGACGACATAAACTGCCCGTTTCACGGAGAACTACCCGTGAGAGGCCGCGTTTTTGAAGGAATCGTCGTGAGCGCGAAAATGGACAAAACCGTGGTTGTGGAACGCAACTACCTCCAGTACATATCGAAGTTTCACAGGTACGAGAGAAGACGCAGCCGAATTCCATCGCACAACCCACCATGCATAGACGCCAAAGAAGGCGACCGCGTGGTCATAGCCGAAACCCGCCCAGTCAGCAAGACAGTCTCGTTCGCCGTCGTCGAAAAAGTGGAGGAAAAATAGCATGGCAGCCAAGGCGAAGGGAAGAGGACTCGTCGCAAAAGGAATGCTCGGACACGGAGTCAAACTGTCAAGGGGACTTCAACCCCCAGCCGTACTCAAATGCACCGACAACACCGGAGCCAGAAGGCTAAGACTGATTCAGGTGATGGGTTACAAGGGCAGACTGAGACGCTACCCCTCAGCAACGGTCGGCGACAAGATAACAGTGTCCGTACGCCAAGGAACGCCAGACATGAAGAAGAAAATATTCCAAGCCGTGATCGTCCGGCAGAGGAAACCTTTCAGAAGAATAGACGGCTCCTGGATCCAGTTCGAAGACAACGCAGCCGTCATAATCACTCCCGAAGGAGAAATGAAAGGATCAGAAATTCGCGGACCAGTCGCAAAAGAGGCAGCCGAAAGATGGCCCAGAATAGCCAGCGCCTCAAGCATAATCGTATAACGGTGAAAGAAGAATGCAGACACACAGACCAGTGACGAAACCGACAAAACAAAGAAAAATGATCTACCAGGCTCCAGACCACGTGAGACACAAGCTCCTGGCCGCACATCTTTCACCCGAACTGAGAGCCTCACACCTCATAAGAAGCCTACCAGTCAGAACCGGAGACACGGTTCGCGTCATGCGGGGAGACCACAAGAGCGTAGAAGGAAAAATCACGCGAGTGGACCTGAAGAAGTATCGAATATACGTTGAAGGACTGACACGCGAGAAAGTCGATGGAACAACCATTTTCGTTCCGATTCACGCTTCAAAAGTGATGATAACACGCCTAAATCTCGACGATAAATGGCGCAAAGAAATTCTGGAAACGAAGCTCAAAGCGAAGAAACCAAAGCGAACCGAAGAGAAACCCAAACGCGCGAAAAAACCCGAAGAAAAGCCCATGGAAATCGAAGAACCGAAGAAAGTGATTGAAGAAAAACCACCAGAAGCCGTCGAAGAAGTCAAGGAAATCGTCGAGGAGAAACCAGCCAAGAAAGAGAAGGCTCCAAAGAAGGAAGTAGCAAAAGCCAAAAAACCAACGAGAAAGAAAACCGCTGAGAAAACCAAAACAAAGACCAAAGCAGAAGAAGCTGAGAAAGAAGAACAACCCAAAGAAAGGAAACCAAGGCGAACAACCAAGAAAACCGCGAAGAAAACCGTAGAGGAAGAAGAGTAATCATGGGAAGAAAAGGAATATCGTCAGGACTGAAACGCAAACCAGCGCCAAGATTCTGGCCAATCCACAGAAAAGAATTCACTTGGGTCGTGAGGCCCACACCAGGACCGCACTCATCAATGAAATGCATGCCTCTCGCAATCGTTTTGCGCGACACTCTGGGCTTCGCCAACACTCGAAAAGAGGCAAAAACAATAGTCGCACAGGGCAGAGTCCTAGTGGACGGAAAAATAAGGAGAAACGACGACTTTCCAGTCGGGGTCATGGACGTAATCTCCATTCCAGACGCTGGCAAAGCCTTCTGTGTTCTGCCTTACTACAAGGGACTGTTGCTGAATGAAATCGACATGGAACAGTCTAGGTTCAAGCTATGCCGAATAGAAGACAAGACGACAGGCAAGAACGGGCACGTTCAGCTTCACCTTCACGACGGATCAAACATGATCATCAAGGTCGCCGACCCGAAGAACCCGCAGGAAGACAAATACCAAACACTCGACACGTTGAAGATCAGTCTTCCAGAAAAACAGATCCTTGAACACACGAAGATGAAGGAAAAAGACTTCGCGGCCATAATTGGTGGAAAAAACGTCGGCAAATTCGGCAAGATAGTCGAGATTGAAAAGGCAGAAGGAAGGAAGCGCCGCAGCGCGCTCGTGACCGTTGAAGATGAGAAGGGCAATCGCTACCAGACGACTCTCGAATTTGTTTTCGCCATAGGAGAGGCAAAGCCATTGATTTCGCTCCCGGAGGCAGCCTGAATTGTCTGAAGAAGAAATCCGCAGGCGATGGGAGACGCAACCCATGCTCAAGCCGCGAATAGAAAAAGTCGTCGTCAACATCAGCGTTGGCAAGTCGGGCGAACCTCTTGAAAAAGCCGTAAAGGTTCTGAAGGAAATAACCGGACAGACCCCGTGCAAGAGAAAGGCCAAAGAATCAATTCGCGATTTCAACGTGAGAAAAGGTGAATCAATAGCCTGCATCGTGACGCTCAGAGGAGAAGATGCCATTGCATTCCTGAACAGAGTGCTGCCCGTCGTCGACAAGAAGCTTTCCAGCAGGAGTTTCGACAGACAGGGCAACTTCAGTTTCGGCATAAAAGAGCACATCGAAATCGCAGGAATCAAGTATGACCCTGAAGTGGGTATATTTGGAATGGACGTGTGCGTGTCAGTCACCCGCCCAGGCTACCGAGTCAAGAACAGGAGGAACGAGAACAAACTCGGTGCGAAACACGTGTTGACACCCGAGGAATCCATAGTGTTCGCGAAGGACGCGCTTGGAGTCGAGATAGTCTAGCAAGGTGATTGGGAAATGGGAAAACAGAAAGCTGGTAAACAACGAAAATACGGTAAAGGCGCTAGACCCTGTAGTAGATGCGGATCCTACGGTCCAATCATCCGCCGTTACAATTTATATTTATGTCGGCAATGTTTCAGAGAGGTAGCCAAAAAACTCGGGTTCAAAAAGTATGAATGATAGAGGAAAGGCATGATGGATACACTGGCAAACGGGTTGACGTCGGTCGTCAACAACGAGATGCGGAACAAACACGAGTGCATAATCTCTCCAGCGTCCAAGCTGCTCGGCCGGGTGTTGAGGATTATGCAGTTGAACGGTTACATCGGTGAATTCGAGTTCGTGGACGATGGACGAAGTGGAAAGTTCAAGGTTCAACTGCTCGGAAGAATAAACAAGTGCGGCGCAATCAGGCCACGCTTCTCAATCAGAACGGACGAATTCGAGGAATGGGAGAAAAAGTTCCTGCCGTCAAGAGAAGTGGGCTTACTGGTCGTTTCGACGCCGCAGGGCGTACTGTCACACAGAGACGCGAAGGAAAAGCACGCTGGAGGCAGGCTGCTCGCCTTCGTCTATTGAAGAGGTAAATGCCCATGCGCGTTCCAGAGAAGTCAGAAACAATTCAAGTCCCGGACGATGTGCAGCTGATGCTCGACGGTAGAAAGAGTCACCGTGAATGGACCGAAAGGCACTTTGACACGCGACTTCTCTCACGAACCCGTCTCGCTTGGAATGGACGGAAAAACCGTCAAGGTATGGGCCGAATGGCCACGCAAGAAAGAGTCAGCGTTGGTGGGTACGATTCATTCACACATTCAGAACATGATCACGGGTGTAAGGAAAGGCTACACGTACAAACTCAAGATCGTTTTCTCTCACTTTCCCATTTCAACCAAGGTCAAAGAGAAGACTTTCCTCATCGAGAACTTCACGGGCGAACGGAGTCCGAGGAAAGCCAAGATAATCGGCGGTGTCCAAGTCAAGGTTCAAGGAGACGACATCATCGTTCAAGGCATAAACCTTGAAGAAGTCAGTCAGACCGCGGCAAACATTGAACAGGCGACGAAGGTGAAGAGGAAAGACCCGCGCATCTTCTTGGATGGACTTTACGTTTTCGAGCAGGCCGAAGGGATGGAAGCATGACTGAAACAGGCAAGATAACCCGTGAAAAAGCCTTGAAGGTCAGACAGCGCGTCAAGAAGAACAAGCCGAAGTTCGTCAGACCTGAAAGCTGGCGTTACGTGAGACTGAAGAAAAACTGGCGCAAACCCAAAGGCTTAGATCATAAGGTGAGACTGATGTACAAGGGCTGGCCACCAGCGGTCAGTTCAGGATATGGCGGACCCAAGGTTAGCAGACACCTCCATCCGTCGGGATACATGGAAGTCCTCATCTACAACGTGGAACAATTAGCCAAAGTGGACTCCTCCACCCAAGCCGTGCGGATTGCCCACACGGTAGGCAAGAGAAAGAAAACCCGAATCCTCGCCGAAGCGAGAAAAAAGAAAATAGTTGTGCTCAACCTCAGAGAAGTCAAAGAACCAGTTGAAGAAAAACCCGCTGAAGAAAAGAAAGAAGAAACAATCAAAGAAACGGGCAAAGAAGCCGAGAAGGAAGAGACGGCCGAAGCAGGGAAGAAGCAGGAAGAAGCACGCAAGACATCCAAAAGGAGAGCTGCGAAACGATGACCACGTTGAACAGTCAACGCCGTGTTGCGGCCCAGGTCCTCAAGGTCGGTCAGAACCGCGTGTGGATAGATCCTGAAAAAACAGACGACGTTGAGGCAGCGATGACACGTGATGAAATAAGAAGACTAATCCATGAAGGAGTAATCAAGTCCTTGCCCCAGACCGGCGTCAGCCGTGGAAGAGCGAGAATACTGCACGAAAAGAAGAAGAAGGGGCGCCGCGGCGGGCCCGGAAGCAGAACGGGGACAGCTCACGCAAGAGTCTCCCAAAAGGAGGCTTGGATGAGCAAGATAAGGGCTTTGAGAAAACGGTTGAAGACTTTGAAGGCTAAGAAAATCATCCCCGAAGACTCTTATCAGCAACTGTACAGGATGGCCGGCAGCGGCAGGTTTGCATCAGTCGCCGACTTGGAGCGCTACTTGAAGGCGCATGAGCTCTGGAGGAAGCGGTAGTGGCAAGGAACGCACGGTACTGCACAAAGTTCCGCCGCAGAAGGGAGGGCAAGACCGATTACAAGGCTAGGAAAGCCCTCATAATCTCTGGGAGACCTAGACTCGTAACTCGCGCCAGCATCAACAACGTTATCGCCCAGGTGATAGTAGCCAAACCGAAAGGAGACGAAGTCCTCGTCTCAGCTCACAGTCGAGAACTCGAAAAATTCGGTTGGAAAGCCCCCCGAGGAAATCTTCCAGCCGCATATCTGACAGGCTACCTTTGTGGATTGAAAGCCAAGGCCGCGGGTGTTCAAGAAGCAATCTTTGACATAGGATTGTATGCTCCCACGAAGGGCGCAAGGATCTTCGCCGTGCTAAAAGGAGTATTGGACGCCAAGTTAAACGTGCCTCACAGCGAAGACAAACTTCCAGATGAAAAGAGACTGAGGGGCGAACACATAGCCGCGTACGCGCAGAACTTGGCTTCAGAGCCTGAAGAGTATCAGACAAAAGTTTTCAAAATACTTGCAGCAGGATGTCAAACCTGAAACGCTTCCAAAGCATCTGGCACAAGTGAAAAGCGACATGCTTGCTGCATTCAAGAACAGAGGTAAATAAAAATTGGCACACCGAGGTCGTAGAAGACAAACCGAAAGAGAATCGCGTTCACAAAATCTTGAACAGTGGGTCCCAAAGACCAGATTGGGAAAAATGATCCAAGAAGGCAAGATAAGTTCGATTGAAGAGGTTTTTATGGCCGGGCTCCAAATCCGTGAATCGCAGATCGTCGACGCCCTAATACCCGACCTACAAGAAGAAGTCATCAACATAAACCTCGTTCAAAAACAGACGGACGCCGGCGAGAAATCAAGGTTCAAAGCCGTCGTTGCCGTCGGCAACCGCGACGGTTACATAGGCCTAGGCTCAGGAAAAGCCAGCCAAGTACGAAACGCGATAGAAAAGGCGGCCACGGACGCAAGACTGAAGATCGTGCCCGTCCGAAGGGGATGCGGAAGCTGGGAATGCGGTTGCGGAAGACCGCACTCGGTGCCCTTCCAGATCGAAGGCAAAACGGGCGGCGTCAGAGTGGTCTTCGTCCCAGGACCCAGAGGTTTAGGACTCGTGGCAAGCGAGGTTTCCAAAGTAATCCTCGGGTTAGCAGGTGTAAAAGACTGTTGGGCAAGAAGTTACGGGTCAACCCGTACGATTCCGTCGTTTGCCTACGCAGTTTTTGATGCGCTCAAACAGACGTACAGCCTAATAACTCCGGCAGATTGGGTGAAGTAGTTGGACGAGAAAACTGAACAACGCAAATGCATCGCCGTTGTAAGAATCCGCGGAACCATCAGCGCTTCGATGCAAGCCAGAGAGACATTGGAGATGCTCCACCTGAAACACAGCAACCACGCCGCGTTGGTCGATGATCGTCCGTCGTATTCAGGCATGCTAAGAATTGTGCGGGACTACGTTACCTACGGCGAGCCTTCGAAAGAGACTGTTGCCCAACTCATAAAGCACAGGGGAAGAGTCCTAGGCGACAAAAAGCTCACCGAAGAGTACGCACAGAAGTCTGGGTTCAAATCACTCGACGATCTTGCTGAAGCAGTTCAGACTGGACGTTCCGAATACTGGAAGCTCCCAAGCATACAGCCTTTCTTCCGATTGCACCCACCTTCCAAAGGCTATAAGGGCAAGATCAAAAGGAACTTTGGGTCAGGCGGGGAGCTAGGATACCGCGGAGACAAGATCAACGAACTTCTGAAGCGCATGTTCTAGTTGCTTCACGCAAACTCGTTTTTTCATTTTCCGTGTGCGATACGTTTTATAGTCACTTTTCAAATGCCATGTAGTCTGGGGGAAGGCGGAAGTGAGCGCGAGGTGGCGGAGACACAAAAAACCCGCGAGAAAATTCAACATCTTCAACGTTTTTAACAAGAACAAAGAAAAGAACGTTCCGAGAACCTTCCGAGTCAAAGCTTCAAACGTGAAATGCAACACGCGCAACGTTAAGTACCGAGTTGAGAGCATACCCGGGGAGAAGCTGAAGGAGCCCCCACGGCTGATCGACGTTCTTGAGGAGAACGAAGAGATCGCAGTGTTCGCCGAGTTTGCGGGGTTCAGCAAAGAGAACCTGAGAATTAACGTTAAAAACCAGAGACTGACGCTGTCAGCCCACACTTCGGAACGCAAGTACCATAAAAGCTTAAATCTTCCGAAGAGAGTGATTCCCGAAACCCTGTGCACAACATATAAGAATGGCGTGCTCGAAATACGGTTAAAAAAGGCACTTGAACAGGAAACACTGGACAAAATAGCAGGTTAAAAAAATGCCCCATGATCTGAGGAAAACAAGGAAGAAACGCGGTTCAAGAACTGTAGGTTGGGGTAAGGTAGGTCAGCACAGGCGAACGGGCGGAAAGCCATACCGCAACCCGGGAAGACACAAAGCCTTATGGTCCTACGTCATAAAGTACGAACCAGACTATTACAGCAAAACAGGTTTCACCTCCCCGAAGAGTCACCGGCTCAGACACAGGACCAACGTTGTGAATGTCGGAGCGCTAGACGGGTTAGCGGCCAAGTTTGCTGTTGAACAGGAGAAGGGAAAAATGTTCGTAGACTTGGAGAATCTGGGTTACACAAAGCTCCTGGCTACAGGCAAAGTCACGAAGCCTCTCGTATTGAAAGTCCCCGCCTTTTCAGACTCTGCGGCTGAAAAAGTAAAAAGGGCGGGCGGAGAAATCGTGGGAGCCGCGGATAAGCAAGCGGAAGCGGGAGAAGCAACGGAAGAGAAAGCAGAAGAGGAAACCGAGGAGTAGCAGTTAGCCAATGGCCGGCAGATTCCTTAGTATTTTCAAACCTGTTGCAAGGATCATCCCGGAAGTAAAAATGCCCGAGCGCAGGATCAGATTTAACGAGAAACTCTTCTGGACAGCACTCGTTCTGATAGTCTTTCTCATCATGTCAGAGGTTCCTCTTTACGGAGTCCAGACGCGCGCCTCTCGGTGAACTTGCTGCGTTAAGGGTGATTTTCGCTTCAACCCGAGGCAGTCTCATGGAGCTTGGAATAGGCCCCATCGTAACCGCCGGTTTGATCTTGCAGCTTCTGGTCGGGTCCAACATGATTCAGGCCGACATGGGTGATCCTGAAGACCGAGGCTTGTTCACTACCGCCAGCAAAGTGTTCTCCATTGTTCTTACAGGTGTGCAGGCATCTGCCTACATCATAGGCGGCATGTACGGCACGCTAACTGGCACTATTGCAGTGATAGTGTTCTTGCAGTTGATAGCCGCAGGGATAGTTGTTCTTCTGCTTGACGAACTGGTTCAGAAAGGTTGGGGGTTCGGCAGCGGCATCAGCCTCTTCATCATGGCAGGAGTGGCCCAGCACATCTTCTGGCAGTCTTTCTCGCCAGCCCCGGCGGTCGGCGAAACAGGATCCTACGGCTTCTTCGTGCAGTTAGGCGAATATCTCACGTCAAGCAAGAATCTCTCTCAGCTGTGGCTGAGACAGAACGCACAGAACCCGTCTCTTGTGGGTTTGATCGCCACGATATCCGCATTCTTGGTCATCATCTACATGGAAGGTGTGAGAGTCGAATTACCTCTCTCCTATGCTGGATACAAGGGCTACCGCAGCAGATACCCAATAAAGCTGCTGTACGTGTCAAACCTTCCTGTGATCTTTGCGTCAGCTCTTTTCGCTAACGTTTACTTCTTTTCACAGCTCTTCTGGGGTATGAGCGGACACCTCGCCGCGGGCAAGAACCTGTGGCTTGACATTCTGGGACAATTCAAAGAAGTCCCGCCCACGGCAAGCTGGCCAGCGTCAGTGCAGTCAATTGGAGGACTAGTGTATTACGTGACTGCGCCCACAAACCTTCCTGCTGTCATGGCAGACCCTTTGAGAGCCTTAGGATATCTCGGCATCTTAACGGTTTTCTGCGTCGTGTTCTCACTCACGTGGCTTGAAGTCGGCAGGCCTGGGAGCTTCAACGGTGGCCGGGCAGCTCGTCGATGCTGGGATGCAGATTCCAGGTTACAGGCGGTCAGGGAAGGCCATCGAACAGATTCTGAACCGCTACATTCCTGCGGTCACAGTGGTCGGCGGAATACTAGTTGCACTCGTTGCGGGTATCACAGACTTTTTCGGAGTCTTCGGTTCAGGAATGGGCATCCTGCTTTCAGTGGGCATAATCTACCAGTACTACGAGATACTGATGCAAGAGAGAGCCGCGGAAATGTATCCGGCGTTTAGACGTATATTCGGCGAGTAGCGGCGAGAACACCGAGACTCTCCTAAATATCTGGGCAGAAGAATAATCGTCCTCGGTTTTCTGAAGGTTCTCCCGATCGCTATGAGGAAAACTTGAAGAAGCCACAAAAGATATACTAAGGGTTCAGGAAGTAGTGTAGGTATGCTGCCAATAGTCATGGACATACTTCCAGCTTTGTTGAAGGATCTTCCTTACGCTACGCTATTCCTATTTGGGCTTAGTGCCTTGATCTCGCTTTTGACAACCTCGGCGAACCGCCTCTTAACGAACCCCGAGCAGGCTAAAACGGTGAGAAAAGAAGTGGGTGAGTGGAACAAAGAACTTCGAGAGGCACAACGAAAAAAGGACAAGAAAACGACTGATAAGCTGATGAAGAAACAGCAATACATGATGCAGCTTCAGTCTAAAATGATGTGGCAGTCTATGAAAGTATCGCTTCTGTTCTTGATTCCGTTGCTGTTAATGTGGCAGTTGCTGGGCCAGTTCTTTGCTGGCTATGCCGTGGCCATTTTTCCAGGAGCTGGTCCTGTTCTTCCAATTCCAATATTCAGCGGTTCTCTTTTGTGGTGGTATCTTCTATGCTCGCTTCTCTGCGGTACAGCTTTTTCGCACTTGTTGGGAATAACCGAGGTGAGCGAATAACATGCCAAGACCAAGTGAACGAACTCGAAGCAGGAAACGCGTAACCAAACCCCTGCCCGGCGGCAGAACAGGAACCTTTTTCAAGGGTGAGTCAGGCGCACGACAAAGGTGCAGCATCTGTGGACAAGAACTCGCAGGAGTTCCTAACACTGCAAAGACGAGGAAACTCAACCAATCCAAGAAGACAGTCAGGCGCCCGTACGGTGGACAACTGTGCGCTAGCTGCCTCAAAACAGCCTTCAGACAAGCTGTGAGAGCAGCCTAACTGGTTTCTGAGGCAGCCCAGATGTCTTCAGTTAGGAAGACGCCGACAAAAAAGGAGAGAGCTTCCATTGTACTCTGCATCTGTGGCATGGCCGGAAGCGGCAAGAGTACTCTCTCAAGAAAGATCGCTGAAAAATACCACTTACAATACTTTTCCGGTGGGGATGCTTTGATGGCGCTGGCTTTGGAAAAGGGTTATTCTGCTCTTGAACGTGGATGGTGGGAGAGCAAAGAAGGACTACGTTTCCTTGAGAAAAGAGGCAAAGACCCAGCCTTTGACATGGCTGTTGACAAGAAGCAACTAGAAATGGCTGAAGAGGGAAACGTGGTTTTGGACAGCTGGACCATGCCGTGGCTTCTCCAGAAAGGCTTCAAGATATGGTTGGAAGCGTCACCTGAGAAGAGGGCTGAACGAATCGCTGGAAGGGACAAAATTGGCTTCAACGAGGCGTTGGCAGCTTTGAAACAAAAGGAAAAGCGGACCCAGGTTATCTATAAGAAGATGTACGGCTTCAGTCTGGGAGAGGATTTCGCGCCCTTCAACTTCATTCTTGACACGGAGACGTTGGACGCTGAAGAAGTTTTTCGAGTTTTGTGTATGGTAGTAGAGAACGTTGCGTTTGGGTAGGTTTTTTCTGGAGCACGAACCTGCTCTCTTGGTCCCTGGAAAATTGTGAATGAGTATTGCGTATGAATGGTCAGCACAAGATCATCTTATATGACGACGGCTTCTTCGTCAAGCGTTCCGTTTCTGATAAATTCCTCTGGATTGGTTACGATGACAACAAAGCCTTGGACCTGAATGCTGATGCTGAATTCTTCCGTATTTTCCTCGATGGACATGATCTATCAATAGTCGTTTTCGTCGTATTGATTTGACAGTTCTATCGTTGCTGGCATGCCTAGAACATCTTGTGCGCGTTCATGCGGTCAACAGCCATTCGATTTGGCAGAAAAAGATTGACAAAACTCCGAGATTTCAGCATTTGGCTAGGCCAAACCGCTTTTCTAGTGCATTAAGACTTAAGTCGTTCCGCAAAATATTTAAACAAACCGAACTCTAAAACACTAGCGATCGACTACATGGCAGATCGCGAACTGTTTCAGCTCGAGAACACGGAAATCAAGCAAATCTCGAAAGATTTGGCGCTCGTCTGGAAACAACTGGCTCGTCTCGTTGACATCGAAGCAGTTGGTGACAAAAAAGCCTAGTACGCCGCGACCCGCTGTTCCCAACGCAATTGCGCGATCGGTTTCTTTCTTAGAATCAGCCGTCTGGCGTTTTTCCATTGTTCCTGTGCCACTAGAATGTTGGCGAGTACGCTTCCGTGCAATGAATAGAAAATGTAGCACATGTAAGTGCAGCGCTTGCATTTGCTGTATTGCTCCTGCAGCGCCTTCAGTTCTGGTGTATCCCAGATTGATGGCAAATCAAACACGGTCGTGGTCGGGTCGTGCAGGTGGCATCCAGCGACTCTTCCTACGTGGTCGATCATGAAGAAGTTTTGGAAAGCTCGGCATTCCCAAGGTCTTTCTCCCGTCAAGTATAGATTCTTGATTGCCTTCAGCAATTTCGTGGTCATCATGATGTTGCTGGTTTTCTTCTTCATCTCTATGAGAGAATCGCACAGCTTGACCATTGCGTCTTTGTCAACGATCGTGAACTGGTCATCTTTTTTGCCTATCTTGAAAAGATTGCCTTCGTCGGGCGTTGTATCATAGGAGTAGAGGCTGTACCAGACGGGTATATCCTTGGCTGCAAAGTACTTGGTGAAGTCGAGAATTTCGTGGAGGTTGTACTGAGATATCGTCGGTGCGACTCCTACAGAGACGCCTTGGTTGTGCAGCTCTTCAACAGCCTGCATAGCCATGCGCCATGCCCCTTTGACGCCTCTGATGTAATCGTTCTTCTTGGGATCAAGACTGTCAATCGAGATTGCGACGAGATCCGCGTGGCGTAAAGCATCGATTTTCTTGAGAGCCATGCTTCCGTTGTCGTATACTGTTGTTATGAAAAACTGTGAAGCGTATTCTACTATTTCGTTAATGTCGTCTCTCAAAAGCGGGTTGCCACCCGATAGAACCAGGTCTACCACACCTATGTCTCGCAGAATACTGAGGCCCCTCTTCACCGCTTCTGTTGACAGTTCGTTTCTGTCTTGTTGTCGCCACACGTTACAGCCCCTGCAACGGAAGTTGCATTTTCTGGTGAGCATCCACTGAGCGTGGTGGGGCTTGTTGGGGGTGAGTGAACGAATCGCTATGCTTCGGGCCTTTTTGAGAGACATTACCAAATATTATTACGCCTTGTGAAGTGATTCCCTAATCGACAAACTGCCGCTCTTGCTAGGAGCGACATAGTGGGGAATCCTATATAAAGGTAAACTCTTCAGGACATAGAACTGGAAGTTTCCTGGTCTTGCTTGACGATGGAATCGGATGTGTTTCAGAAGACTCTTCCTGTGAGGCCGCGAAGGTTCATGGCGAAATGGTTTACTGTCAGCAATTAGGTGCATGATGGATGAAAACAGACCGAGTGGATGTCGTTGTGCTCACGAAGAACAGCGAAAGGCTTCTCGAGTTATGCTTTGACTCGATATTTGCAAACGTTCCCGTGAACCGCCTGATCGTGGTAGATGGATGCTCAACTGATTCTACTCAGAGCATAGTGCAAACGTACATGGAGAAATATGGAAACGTGGTTCTGTTAGAGGACGATGGGACTCGCGGAAGTGCAAGGTTAAAGGGAATAAGAGAAGTTGAAACCGACTGGTTTGTTTTTGTCGACAGCGACGTAATCTTGTGCACCGACTGGTTTAGCAAGGCCAAGAGATACGTTGAGAAAGATGTGGGCGGAATCTGGGGAACGGAAGTCTGGACAGGCATTCGCAATCCCGAGGTGCTGAAACTCTTTTTGATGGTTACGCGGCGAATTTTCGAGTTGAGAGGCGGAACGCATGATCTGCTCGTACGTTCCGAGGCTGTCAGAGGAATAGATATCCCGTGGAATCTGCACGTTTTTGAGGACGCTTACATCAAGGACTGGATAGAGAAGAAAGGTTATCGGGTGGTTCCCACGTACATTCCGTTCTGTTTGCATCACAGGCCCGAGTCCGTCTGGACAGTTCGAGGAAGTCGAAACCTCATAGTTGAAGCCTTGAGATACGGTTCACTACGAAAAATGCCCAGCTATTTCCTTGCCTATGGTTTCTACACCCTCTACGTCGGTTACAGAATGTTCGCAGAAAGGCGGAGAAAATGATTACTGATGCGTAATGATAATTAGGACTTTGCCAAGGCCATCCACAAATGGTCACAGATAGGCCGCGCAAGTTCCTTTTCAGTTCCGTCTCTAAATATTATAGTCCGCTTCTTGGTTGCGGGCAAGAATTCACCGACCACGGTTGCCAAGATACTTTTCTTTTCTAGGTTGTGCACAATGTTTCCTGCGCGATTCCTGCTTGCTGCAATCAACATGCTCCCTGAGGCAATCAAGTAGAACGGATCGATTTCGAAGCTCTTGCATATTTGAATGGTCTCATCTGCGATGGGAACTTTTTCTTCATAGATTTTGAAGCCAAGGTTTGACGCGTCTGCCATTTCGTGTATTCCTCCGGCTACTCCACCTTCTGTCGGGTCGTGCATTGCATGGACGCCGCCAGTCTTGTACGCTGTTAAGGCTTCTTTTGTCACGCTGATCTGGGAAAAGAACTCTTGGGCCTTTTTGATGACAGATACGTTGATGGTTTTTGACAGTTTGTTTTCTCGGTCTGACGCCAGTATCGCGGTTCCTTCAATGCCAGCGGTCTTGGTCAGGATTATCCAATCGCCTGCTCTGGCTCCTGCTGCTGTCACGTAGTCGTTCTTCTCTGCTATGCCCATGGCACAACCTACGATTATGGGGTTTTTGAGTCCGGGAGTCGTTTCGCAGTGTCCTCCGATTATTGCCATTCCAAGCTCTTTTGCTGCCTTGTCCATTTGTGTACTGATGATTTCGACGGTATTTTTGTCGACCTTTTCTGGAAGCAGGATGCATGAGAGAAAGAAGGCTGGTTCAACCCCGAATGTGGAGACATCGTTGGCGTTTACGTTTACTGCGAGCCAACCGATTCTTTCGAGGGCTCCTGTTATCGGATCTATTTTTGCGATTAGCGATTTGTTTCCTAGACTTATGACGGCGCAGTCAATTCCAGCGGCGGGTCCAAGTATCACATCTGCGCGTTTGGCGCCTAAGTTTTTGAACACTATTTGTTTCAGGATGTCTACAGGGATTTTTCCAGGTGGCAATGGCATCGCAAGGCCTCCTGCAAGCTCTAGACGTTCGTCCAGCTTTTAAGCTGTGGAAGGCTTCGCAGGACAATTCGTGCGACGGGCAGGGCGACCACCAGGCCGATTATCATTTGTCCAATGTTGATCGGAACCTCCACGATCGCCGCGCCTTTGCCCAGAATGAAGGTTTCGTAGAGGAAATACCCCAGAACCATTTCCAGGCCTCCAGCTATCATGGCGAGCATAGCTCTTCCAGATTCGGGGTCAGTTTTGAATCCTAAGAAAACTATGAGCAAAGCTACGATTGCTCCCAAGATGAACCAGAACTCCACTGGAAGAGAGAATGTGAAGGTCGGGTTCAAAGGAGGAGGGATTCCGAGGAATAATTGAATTTCTCCGGTGTAGTAGATGGAGCCTGTGAGAATCAAGGCACCTCCAACGATAACTCCCAGAATAGCGGTTAGTACGCGCCAACTGGCTTTAGAAGTTCCTCGCAACCTATCGCTGACGAATCCCACGATGGCTCCTTCACACGCCTTTATCACGAGCGTTCCTGGGAAGAAGGGAAAAGCGACAAGCATGTCGGCAAGGGCCGCACCAACACCGCCCGCGAAACCGCCGACGTATGGTCCGAAAACAATTGCGGCGACGTAGATTACGGTCTCTCCGATGTTGAAATACCCTGATGTGGCCGGAACTGCGACAGTGAAAACCAGCGTTGCCACAAATGTAAGGGCGGCGAACACTGCGCACAGGGCCAGTGTGAAAACAACTCTCGCGGAGTGTGTGACGGCGTACATCTCGCAGACCACTTGAATATTACATCAAGGTACTCGTCTTTAGTCTTTCGCAATAGGTGGAAGAATTTTGGCGTTTTTGTTCGTTTTGTGGGCAAAGAATGAGAAAACCTAAATGCAAGTCTCACGATGATACGTAGCAAATTGCGGGTTGAAAATCATGAGCCAAGAGAAAGAAGATCCGGTCAGACTGCACAAACAGGCTAACGCTCTTTTCGATGCGGGGAAATTTAAGGAAGCAGAAGAGATCTTTGCGAAGACCGCCGAACTTTACTACAAGGTGCAAGACTACTTCGATTCAACTTCGATGCACTACAAGGCTGGCGAGTCTGCCTTTGCGCTTAAGAACTACGAAAAAGCGGTTGAACATTTCTCGAAATCAGCTGAAATTGCCTTCCAGAAAGGGTTCGATAGGTTCGGAGTTAGCGCTCTTGAGTACGAGAGAGACTGCTACAAAGCCTTGACCAAGAGTGCAAAGGTCAAAGAACTGGACAAGAAGATTCAAGAAATCAAGAAGAAACTGGAAGAGACGTTCTAAATCTTTCTGCTTTGTTCCGCTATTCTTTTTGGTTTTCTGGTCCAAGGCAATGCTTATCTTTTCATTATTGGTAGAGGACACCGTGAAACTGTCTTAAGGGTTTCAGCGGTTATGTCGACACCATTTAAGTCTCTGGCAGAACTGGGAGAAAAACTGGAGGCAACGACAAAACGGTTGCTCATGATAGATTTTGCTGCTGCTTTCTTGAAGTCAGTGGAGTCAAAAGAGATCGAACCCGCCGTGAACATGCTTCTCGGCAGACCTTTCCCGAAGTGGGACCAGCGAACCCTTGACGTAAGCTGGACAATTCTGAGCGATATCATCAGGCGCATAACTGGCGTGGATTGGAAAGTCTTCGGAGAAGCTTTCGGCAAAACGGGCGATATAGGCGCAGCAACGATGATAGTGTTCGAAAACAGCATGGTCAAACGACAGGCTTCACTTTTTGAAAAAGTCTTGACGATATCAGAGGTCAGACATAACTTTGAAGCAATCGCAGAGACAGCGGGTGCTGGTTCGCGAGAAAAGAAGGAACGCCTCATAGAAGCTTTGCTGAGCAGGGCCTCTCCCCTCGAAGCAAAATATTTGGTTAAGATTTTCACAGGGGAGATGCGAACTGGTTTTCATGAGGGTCTGATGGAGCAGGCGGTCTCTGAGGCTTTTCAAATCCCTCTTCATGAAGTGCAGGAAGCCAGCATGATCCTCGGAGACGTTGGAACGGTGGCGTCGACAGCGAAGACCTATGGCCAGAATGGTCTCAGCAGGGTTGAGTTCAAGATTTTTCGTCCCGTCAGTCTCATGCTCGCGCAGGTGGCAGAGGATGTCAAGACCGCATTGAAAGAGCACGGCGGTAGAACGGCTTTTGAATTCAAGTATGATGGGGCAAGGATTCAGATTCACAAATCAGAGGACGGCGTCAGAATTTTCAGTCGAAGACTGACAGATGTTACGGACAGTCTGCCAGAAATCGTCGACTTGGCCAAAGAATTGTCCGCTGAAGAAGTGATCTTGGAGGGAGAAGTGGTCGCAGTTGACGATAAGGGCTACCCTATTCCATTTCAGCATCTTATGCGTAGATTCAGAAGAGTCCATGGAATAGCGGACGCTGCTGAAAAGATTCCTTTGAGACTATTTTTGTTCGACATACTGTATTTGGATGGAAAGAGTCTCATCGCGTGTCCCTACGTGCAGCGCAGGGAAACGTTGGCTTCCGCTGCAGGAAAGCTTCCTTTGACCTCTCAACTGGTGACCGGCAATGTGGAAGAGGCTGAACACTTTCTCGAACAGGCCATGGACGCTGGGCATGAGGGTTTGATGGCTAAGAAACTCGATGGCCCATACACGCCTGGTGTACGCGGGAAGCGTTGGCTCAAAGTCAAACCCGTTCTAGACCTTCTGGATCTCGTGATAGTCGCTGCTGAATGGGGTTACGGGCGAAGGCACGATTGGCTTTCGGACTACTACTTGGCGGCGAGGGATACTGAGAAAGGCGGCTTTCAACCTGTCGGGAAGACGTTCAAGGGATTAACTGACGCTGAAATAATAGAGATGACCAGGCGACTCAAAGAATTGACTGTGGAAACCGAGCCCAGAAGGGTGGTTGTCTTGCCCAAAATAGTCGTTGAAGTAGCGTACAACGAGGTTCAGAAGAGTCCAAAGTATGAGTGTCAAATGGCGTTGCGATTCGCGCGAATAACCAGAATTCGAGACGACAAGACGCCTGAAGAAGCGGACACGATCCAACGGGTCAGAGAGATCTATGAGAGACAGTTTCAGAAAAAAGGCAGATATACGACTGAGTGACAGCAGAATAGTTGTTCAGAGGGTCAGTGTGTCGAGAAAAAGTGCGCTTCCATCGTTTGCCGAGTACTATAACCGTCAGATTAGGTTGAACGAGTTCGGGGTCAAGGGACAGAGGAAGCTTTCCAAGTCAAGGGTCGCGATTGTAGGACTCGGCGGGTTGGGGACGGTTTCATCCTTGTATCTTGCCGTTGCAGGGATTGGGCATTTGCGTTTGATCGATCAGGATACGGTTGAGGTGGCAAACTTGCATCGGCAGATTCTGTACACTCCGGAGGACGTGGGCTATCCGAAGGTTGAAGCATCGGCGAAGAGATTGGCTAAGACGAATCCGTTGGTTGAGGTTGAACCAGTTCCTGAAAACGTGAACGCGAACAACGTTGAGAAGCTGCTTTCAGGAGTGGACTGCGTTGTTGATGGTCTGGATAATTTGCGTACACGGTATTTGGTCAATCGGGCTTGTGTGAAGTTGACTGTTCCGTACGTTTTTGGAGCGGCTATAGGGCTTGAGGGTAACCTTTCAGTTTTTCAACCGCCCGAGACGCCTTGTTTGGAGTGTGTGTTGTCAGGGGTCGATGACAATTATCTTCAGACGTGTGACGTGAGAGGGGTTCTCGGCGCCACGGCTGGAATTATCGGAACGATGCAGGCTATGGAAACAATTAAGGTCTTAGCCGGGATTGGCTCGACTTTGAAGGGTCGACTGATGATCTGCGACTTCAGCGATATGTACTTTTCAACGATCGAGATTTACAGACGAGAAGGGTGCTCGGCATGTCAGCCTGGGGTTGCTGCCCCAGCAACGAGGGAGAAGTTGGTTTGGCTGTGCGGACGGGATACGGCTAACATAAACCCTGACTTACCGTTGAAAATGAGCTTGGACGATGCTTACCAACTGATCGAGAAGGACTTTAAGGTGCGTATCAAGTCCAAGCTTGCCGTGATATTCGACTACAACGGTTTTGAGGTGACGTTGTTCAACGGGGGACGGATGTTGATCAAGAACGTGAAGACTGAGAAAGCCGCTTTGAACGTTTACAGGCAGATCAGAAGAAAGCTCGGCGATGGCTGATAAGCTATTTATCTGAGTGTTTTCGATATCTTCCTTGCCGGGGTGGCCGAACGGTTCAGGCGGTTGCCTGCAGAGCAGCTATATATGGGTTCAACTCCCATCCCCGGCTTTTCAGCATAAACCCATAGATTCAATCATGTTTAATGGATGGCTTGACGTGCGCGCGCCTCATTCCTCATCCTACCGTTGCTCTTCATAATGATACTGTAGGCAGTCGTTGTCCGCGAGCATAGTGCCCGCTATTGGGAGATTTCGGTGCATTATGGGCCCTCCCCTCCTCGGTTTCAATGTATCGTGAATATTAGGATCCAAATATGCACGCATGCGATTGGAGGAATTCACTCAAGCCATTGGGTTTTCAGCCTTTCTCTGACACTCATTTTGAGTGTCACTAGCGCGCGTTACCGTGCTGTTCTTTCATACAGTGGGCTTTTCCAAATGCGCGCTCACAGCTTGACGCTCACTTCAAGTCCGTCCTCACCCATCGGAACATATTTGCTACTGTACTTACCTGAAGACCTTATGTAACTGAGAAAGTCTTTCATCTCATCAGCGAAGATCCCTGCGTTGTCCGCGACAATGTTGCTTCCTTTGTGCAGTTTGTTCTCAACAAGCCGCAAATAGTCCAGATATTCACTTTTTTCAGCATCCAGAAAAACCAAGTCAAACTTGCCCCTCAGAGTTGGAATGACCTCGATTGCATCTCCCACGACTACCTCTACGGTTGCCGCCACTTCAGCCTTTTTTATGTTTTTTCTCGCTTCTTCTGCTTCCTGTGGATGAATTTCAATGGTTATCAGATGGGCGTCGCTCTCGAGCTCCTTCGCCATCAGAATGGCCGAATAACCGATGAAAGTTCCAACTTCCAAAACTCGCTTTGGTCTGATTTTTCGAATGACTTCCACTAGGACTTGACCTTTTTGAGGTCCGACGATGGGTAGAAACTTTCTTTTAGTCATTGCTTCAATTTCCATCAATACACTGTCGGCCTTACTCAAAATCATCCAACCCTAAACAAACTGTTCTTCCCCTTTAATCAAGTCATCCTTGGCCACGGTTGTTTTTGATGGAAGGAAGTAATCAGGAGCCAATCTTGGCTTCTTTCACCACTGGACGAGCTATTGCGCGCGCGTGGATGACTTCCGATCACTGCATACTGGGGCATGATCATTTCACCTAATACATGATGTCGTCAGAGCACCTTTTGAGTATGAGTGACTGCCACCCGACAGCAACAGCGAAGAAGACGTACCGTTGACCATGTTAACACTTGCCGTTCTGGCGAACAGATTTGCGCAGTTGCAAATCACGATATCTCTCTTAACTCGAGACCACAGATTAATGACCAGTCGAAAAGTGAGAAAAAGGCCGATTAGACTCCACGTCTTCTCCTGAAGGCTAACGCGACGGTCATCGTACACGCGGCCAGAATTGAAAGCATGATCAGTGGCTGGAATTCTGGGACTGCAGGGGTCACGATAAAAGTGCCGTACATCGGACTTGGATGGAACACGCAATAATAAGTAAAAGTGCCTGAAACATTCGCTGTAAAAGTTAGAACGACGGTTTGTCCGGGACCGATATCGGAAGAGACGACATCACCCGAATGTTGAGTCGAACTGTTTTCATAGCTAAGCAGGAATCGATGGGAAGCAGCGTAGTATCCCGTGTCCACGTTTATGAGCGTCAAATTCACAACATCGTTCAAGTCAACGACAATGACAGGTCCTGGACTGGTAATGTTGCTAGCCGAAAAGCCCCATCCAGAAACATAGGAACCGTACAAAGTGAAGTTGCGGACAGTTGCTGCTTGTGCCTTCAAAACTTGCCCAGCCCCACACATAACGGCGCAGAGAATCAGTATCCTTGCGATAATCCGTTTCACATTCATTTCTTGATCCCTTCTTTTTCCATACCTGCTTGGATTATTGTGCGAGTGGATTGTTTTCCCAAACTTCTCCAAAAAAGTAAAGCCGAGAGCCTGTTTATAGCTTTTGCTCATACGTTTTTTCGCGGTGCAGACCTCAGCTGAAAGAGATTTAATCCACAAATTACCTCCTACAGGTGAAGAAGCTCCTCACCGGTGAAGAGTGTGAAGATAAGTAAGAAGTACTCAACCCTGCTACTCGCCACGTTCATGACGCTTGCCATGGATTTCGCGATGACGCTAACCATGACCATTGCAATGACAGGAATCGATCCTGGTTTTCTCATTAGATTCTTTGGCGGTTACATGATCGGGCTCATAGTAGGCATCCCAACAAGTGTACTGGTGATTCCTTACGCTCGAAAACTCGTGGAAGTACTCACCGTAGACTAGTTCCTGAATGTGCACGCGCGCCAGGTTTAAGCCGAAATTCAGTTTTCCTGTCATCTGCGGTGTCCCTGACTAAATCTTTAAGTCACTTCGAACAAATATTAAAATGAGCGCAAAATGCTTAGCGTCAACCAGCTCGCCGTCAAAATATGCAGAGAACTGATGGACAACGCTGACGAGTTCAATGTGAAGCACACTCGTTTCAAGAACGGGGTTCATCTCATCGACACTGGAAACAAGGTCTTCGGAGGAACAGAAGTTGGATTGCACGTAACTGAAATCTGTTTAGGCGGGGTCGACAACGTCTCTGTTACGTCCAAGGATCTTGACGGACTGACACTTCCTGCAATCGAAGTTTCAACAGACTTTCCAGTACTGTCTCTCTGTGTCAAGCGTCAGGCGGTTACCGTGAGGCCATGGAAGGCTGGATCAACTTCAAAAGCGGCTCGTACTCCGCGATAGCAAGCGGACCGGCTAGAGCGATTGTACACGAGCCAGAAGAATTGTTTGATACGCTTGGGTATTGGGATGATGCTGACGTCGCTGTGGTCGTTCTCCAATCAGAACATAACGACGAAAAAGTGGCAGCGCGACTTCTCGAAAGATGCAAGGTGAACCCAGAGAACCTGTACCTGGTTTTGTCTCCACTTTCAAGTATGTCAGGCTTAGTTCAGGCGACTGGAAGATCCGTTAAGAATGCAATGGTGAAATTGCTCAGTCTGAGCTACGACGTTAAAACAGTGAAGCATGCTTTAGGGGTCGCTCCTTTGCCGCCGCTAGGATCAAGGACAATAGTACCAGACGATATGCTCTCGTACGCCAGCATCGTTCACCTTTACGTTGAGCCTAATGAAAAAACAGATCTCCGAGATATGGCCCAAAAAATGCCATAGCAAACATCCAAAGACTACGGCAAGTCATTCACAGAACTCACTAAAGAACACAGAGTGAGAGGAATCGACATCAACCTAATTGCTCCAGCACAAATCTACGTCAATGATCTGAAGAGCGGCGAACTCTACACATATGGAAAAGTCAACAGCGAGTTGATAAAGAAAATGATGGGCTTTCAATCAAGGACAAACGTCAGATGACGAAATGGTCAAGCATCGGTCAAAAAACTTGTTAGAAAAAGAGAAACGAAGAAAAATGGGGAAGTGAACAAATGCCTTCGCGCGAGTATCTGCTAGGCATCGATGTTGGAACTGAAGGATGCAAAGCACTACTTTTCAACATCGAAGGTAAATCTGTGGCCCGTTCGTACAGCAGATACGCGGTGGTTGTCCCAAAGTCGTCTTGGGCAGAACAAGACCCCTTGTTATGGTGGGAAGGTGTCAGAAGCAGCGTTAAAGAAGTTGTCAAGAAGGGTCGCGTCTCAGCAAGAGACGTCGCTTGCGTTTGCCTCACTGGCCAATCTCCTGTGGTGGTCGCCGTTGACAAAAAAGGCAACCCAATGATGAACGCAATCATCTGGATGGACCGTCGTGCAGTCAAGGAAGCCAAGGAACTATTGAAACTCACAGGTTTGAAAGAAGATCCTTCCATGATTTTACCGAAAATCATGTGGCTCAAAAAGCACAGACCGAAGATTTTTCGTGAAACCCACAAGTTTTTGCAGGCAACTGATTTTGTTGGGTACCGATTGACGGGGAAATTCGCAACGGACCCAGTTACTGCAAGCACTATCCACTATGATGCAGAGAAGCGAAAATACCCACTTGACGTGCTGAGCAAACTGCAGATACCTCCAGAAAAGCTGCCGAACGTCCTCCTTCCGACGAAAAGCAAAGAAACCGTTTCTGGGGAAGCCTCGCGACTCACTGGGCTCAGAATAGGAACTCCCGTTGTTCTAGCAGGAGTCGACGCGTACATGGCTTTGATCGGCGTCAACGCGTTACAACCAGGTCGGGCGTGTGAAATAACAGGAACATCAACCTGCATCATGGTTCCTTCTCGTAAAAAAATAGTGGATCCCGAGGCAAGAGTAGAGTGTTCACCATTCCCCTCCGTGCCAAACCTGTGGATACTCTGGGGAATGATGTCCTCCACCGGTGCCTCACTGAGCTGGTATCGTGACAACTTCGGCGGAAGAGAGTCGTTCAGCGAGATAGACATCGAAGCCGCAGAAATACCGCCTGGATCTCAGGGTCTTATTTTTCTCCCGTACATGATGGGTGAGCGTAACCCCATCTCGGACACTTCTGCTCGAGGAGTGTTTGCAGGCTTGTCGCTCAACCATACTCGCAAGCACTTCGCGAGAGCCATACTCGAAGGATGTGCCTTTGGAATTCGTCATAACCTAGAAACAATCGAGGAATTGGGCGGAAAGATCACTGAGATCTGGAGCTGCGGAGGAGCTGCGAGCAGCCGGATTTTTGGACAGATCAAAGCCGACGTCCTCGGAAAATCAATAATCATTCCAAAAGAAATTGAGGCCCCCGCACTGGGATCAGCCATCATCGGAGCCGTAAACATCAGAATCTACAAAAACCTCGCTCAAGCCGCAAAAAGCATGGTGAGTGCAGAATGCACAATCGCCCCTCAGAAGTCTATTCAAGAGAAATACGAACGGTTCTTCAGAAAGTACAAAGACCTGTATCCTCCCCTTAAAGAGTATTTCAGACGCTACTACCAAAATCAAACTAGCGTGCGCTGAAGGTAGTTTCGCGTCAAGAGCTTGAAGAGAGAATTTGCACGTGTCACGTGTCTTGACTTCCGGTGTGGCTATTCTAGCAAGTTTTATTAACGTTGTGTGAAAAACTACATAGCTGTGAAACAATTAACATTGAATGGTTGAGTGTTCATGGTTCAAAGATACGTCACCAACTCAGTTTTTGTGGCCTTGACTGCAATTTGGAGTTCTCTGGTACTGATTTTTGCATGGGTTCCTGCGTACCCAGTTTTTGGAACGTCTGCTGTAATCACCGTGGCAAGTATAGTATCAACGGCCTTAACGGCGCCAATTCTCGGGCCAGCTTGGGGCACTCTGGCTGGATTCGCTTATGGATTTTTCTCTCCTTACGTAAACCCTTCGACCTCCATAGGAGTGTTGACTTTCTTGGCTCCAACGATGGCCGCTCTCATGAGCGGGCTTGTCCTGTTCAACCGTTGGAAAGAAGCAGCGTTGATTCTTTCCGCTCAAATTGCAATCTGGTTCTTGCATCCTTTCGCATGGTATCAAGCGATGCCTATCGTAACATGGGAATACTGGCTTGCAATGGCTCTTATCATCGTGCCTCCTGTAAGAAAACGAATCCTTAGCGCATTCAGAAGCAGAAATCCAGCCAGCCTGCCGATAGCGTTATGGTGTCTTGCGTGGATTGCCCGAGTGGGAGGAGAAGTTGTAACCGGCAACAACATCGGCGTGTGGGTCAATGGCTGGGGCGTTCCAAGCATGTACATGTTCTGGGCTCCGTTGACTATATACTATGCCATCGCCGATTCGCTTGGCTGTCTTGCAGGAGCTCTCATTGGAACGGCTGTACTCGTTACTCTCAAATCAGCCAAGATGCGAATACTTGCAATTGACCTTGTGGAATCCAAGACAGAACACTGATTTTTCTCTGCTGAAGAGTCTCAGATGTTAAAAAGCGCGCGCAAGTTCTCGTTTTGGCTGGATGGCAATATTTATATGTTAATCGCTCCGTCTATGTATTCCTTCACAAAGTCTGGGGCATAACAATGCTCAAGATTGAGTTGGCACTGGCCGTTCACAACCAGTGTCGAATTATCTGTCCTGCCCGTTATGTGAGAATTCAAGTGGGAAGAACACCTTGGAAGTGAAGTTGGACAGCCCTTCCGTCGGAACTGATTATGAAGAGGTGTGGACTTTTGAACAAGACCATTGTCGTTGCTCTGGGCGGTAATGCAATCAAAATGGCAGATGAAGCTGGGGCGGCGGACGAGCAGTACAAAAACGTAAGAAGTGCGTGTAAGCAGTTGTTGGAACTGATCAAGGAAGGTTATCGCATCGTCATTACGCACGGCAACGGTCCTCAGGCTGGCAATTTGCTTTTGCAGCAGGAGGAAGGGGTCAAGCTTGTTCCTCCGCAACCGCTGGATATCGTGGTGGCTATGACGCAAGGCCAAATAGGGTACATGTTGCAGCGGGCGATGGTTGAACACCTGAGGAAAGCTAAGATGGATGCGCGTGTGGTGACGGTCGTAACTCAAGTGGTCGTGGACCAGAGCGACCCTGATTTCGATGATCCCTCGAAACCTGTGGGGCCATTCTACACGAAACGTGATTCGGAAGAGCTCGTCTCAAGCAAGGGGTACACGATAAAGAAGGTAAGACCGAACGGCAAGAAAGCTTACAGAAGAACCGTGCCGTCGCCAGACCCCAAGGCCATAGTTGAAAAAGACGTCATCAAAGAGTTGGTGCAGGCAGGAACGATAGTGATTGCTTCTGGCGGTGGGGGGATACCGGTCGCGTTGGAGAAGGATGGGTCAATGAAAGGGGTTGAAGCGGTTATCGACAAAGACTTGGCAGCAGAAAAGCTGGCAGAAGTGGTTGGCGCCGACATCCTCTTGATTCTGACCGACGTCGAGAAGGTGAAACTGAATTACGGTAAACCCAACGAAAAGGACCTAGATGTGCTAACCTTGAAAGAAGCACGGAAACACTTGGAAAATGGCCAGTTCTTTTCGGGAAGCATGGGTCCGAAGGTCGAAGCATGCGCCCGATTCCTCGAATCTGGTGGAAAGAAGGCAATTATTACGTCACTGTATAAGGCCAGAGAGGCGCTTGATGGTAAGACTGGGACTTTGTTCACGCCTCGCTAGGTTTTTTCGAAGCGATTGATCTGCCAGGCTTTGAGGTTATGGTCAAATCCCGAAAAAAGGTGTGATGAGGGCTTTTGGCTAGCAGGTTCATGTCTGTTGTACGAGTCTTTTTCCTGCGCACATCTTTTTCTTGTGTTCTGGGCACCAATCGGGATCGCAAATGAAGCAACTGCCCATTGAAATCAAACCCGAATTATCCCATCTTCGCACTGGTCTGGCTGATGTGTTCTGTTTGTTGAGAAACACCGCGAGATGACGGCTCTGGGACAGCAATCAAGGTGTCGATGTTTCCTGTGTCCTTCAAAAGTTGGATGTCGGTTTGGTTACCGTTTTTTTGTTCCTTTTCAATCTCACTAATATGGGTCTTCATGACCCGCACCAACAGTTCTACTGTTCGGCTTATAAGATTTTCTTACACGTTTCTGTGATATCTGAAAAATATAGGTGTTTTTGAAGTTCAGACGGTCAGTAGGAGCAGGGCCTCAATGCACGTCTGTTGCAGATTTATCAGCTTGCAGGAAGAGGTTTTTTACCGAGTCAGAAGCGGGTAGTTCTGAACTTCTCTGTGCGAGATCGTTGGTTTCCTTTTTCTGTACAGAACCGTTGCTTTGGGCGGCGTTACTTTTTCTTCATGGCCTATGTTCAGCGCCTTTCCGATGCTGTCGGCCAAAGTGGTTATTGCGGGAAACTTGATGAAAGGCAAATCTCCGCTCTCACGGTATATCTCCAGAGCGAGCTCAACGGGAACATTGATCATCAAACCCAGTTCCTTGTGTTTTTTGGTTTTCAACTTGCGTCGACCCAATCCTTAGGTTTCAAACCTGCAGTCAAAAGGGTTATGAATCGATAATCATTAGCCTAACTACGCTTCTGGCAGTTAGCGCGCGCTTGCCCAGCGCACGAATGACCTATTCTTCGTGGGCAACCATCGTTAGGGTTTGTTTAACGCTTTCCAGTTTTCTTATTCTGTTGTGGATTTCCTTGATGCTCGCCATCGTGTTTGCTCTTGTTTTTACGATGATGTCGTAGACGCCGTAGACAGCGTAAGCTGTCTCAACTCCCTTGGTGTTCCTCAGTTTTTTGATCAAGTCTGGGTTGAATGTTCCGGTCGTCAGCAACATGTAAGCTACAGGCGTGACTGTCACCCCGTGTAGTAGCGACTTTCTTATTTTCTTGTATAAAAATCTGCGGGTATCTTCTAACTTGCGCGTCGTGCTCTATGGACTGCGGCGTCCAAACAATCGCCAGTAGCTTGCGGACTAATCGTTAATAAGACTGGAATCAGCTAAGATGTCTGACCTTCGTCTCGTGGAGTGATTGGCTCTCTTAGGGATGCAATTGGAATGAGCAACGGAATACCCAAGGAAGACACGAAAATTGAGGAGCACCATTCTTTTTTCCTGGGTACGGCTAAGGCTGATCAGTCTCCGGTCGAGTTGCCAGTGCGTGCTTTTCAACGTCACTTCATGGCCCTTGGGAGGTAGCGGTTCAGGCAAGACCGTTTTGTGCAAATGCGTAATCGAAGAAGCAGTGAGGAACAACATTCCAGTGATCATAATTGATCCTCAGGGCGACATTTCCTCACTTGCGGCAAGAGCTGATCCGGGAGAGTTACAGGAACACGGAACTTCTCCCGAAGTTCAGGAGGAGTTTTTCTCGAAGGCACGGATAGCTATTTTCACTCCAGCCAGCAGGAAGGCGATCCCCATTAGCATCAACCCGTTCAGATCTCCTTCTCAAGAAATTGCTGCAGAAGAAGCTGTTCAAGCCATCGACATCACGGCCACTTCTCTGACAAGTTTTCTCGGTTACGATCTCAATTCAGACGCTGGAAAGGGCGCCAAAGCGTACATCTTCACAATTCTTGAGCACTTGTGGCGGGGACGGCGAAGAATAAACGACATGAGTCAAATGGCCCACCTGGTCCTGAATCCGCCTGCCACAATTGCAGGGGCTCTCGGCGGGTTGGTGGCCAAGAAAGAGCCAGAAGAGATCGCCAGAAAACTGCGATTCCTCACGGTGGGGACATCGTCACTGATTTTTCAGATGGGGGTTCAGATCGATATTAACCTGTTCGTGGATCGCAGCGATGGAAAAGTACCGGTGAACATTATTTATCTGAACACTTTGTCGTCTGAGAACGACAAACAATTTTTCCTTGCGACCCTTTTCAAAGAGCTTTACTGTTGGATGTTGAAAAACCCCTCAGACAATTTGAGTCTACTCTTTTATGTTGACGAAATCGCCCCTTACATTCCGCCCTTTCCAAGAAACCCGCCTCCAAAAGAAGCATACAGTCTTCTTTTCAAGCAAGCAAGAAAGTACGGGGTCGGCCTCGTGGCGGCAACTCAAAACATCACTGACATAGACTACAAAGCCTTGGCTCAAGTTAACACTTGGTGTCTTGGACGCCTGATGACGACGCAAGACATTGCCAGAGTACAGAAAATCATTCAATCAATAAACCCAATGAAAGCCGATGCGATTCTTCAGAAACTGCCAAGTCTGCGAACAGGCGAATTTCTCATGCTGTCTCCTGACAATTACGACGACGTCGTCGATTTCAACGTGCGCTGGTTGGCGACCAAGCACTCGACGTTGGACGAAAGAGATCTCGCACAGTACGTGCCAGCAGAATCGCGAATCTTTTTTGAGAAGTACCTGCAAAAGGAGATAACAAAAAAGTGGACCAAAGCGGCGCATACTAAGCCACCCATGTCTCTGGACGAGAAGGCTCGCCGATTTCTCTATTCCGCAAGAAAGGCAATCTCAGCAAATTCTGTGGCTAAGAATCTGAAGATTAGCCAAACGGACTCGGAAAAGATCCTCCGCAAGCTTGTAAACACCCGCGTTGCAAGAAAAGGTCGAAGCAGACCCGGCAATGAGTACCTGTACTGGCTGTCAGAATTCAACCTCGACCCTTCAAAAGACATCAACGGTGAGGTTCTCGCGATTCCCGTGACGGATCACTCAGGTCGAGGCTTCCAGAAGAGTCCATCACATGCTTGAGGGCGGACGACTCCGCAAGGACGAAGAAATCTACGATGCCGAACTCTGGTACGCTCCTATCTGGAAGGTCACGGCCACCCGTGAAACGACGAGAATGCTCCTTCTCAAAAAAGAAGTGACGCACACATACTACGTGAGCGCACAAAATTCTTCAATAATATCACTTGAGAAAAACGAGATAGTTTTTCACAAACTCGTGACAAGAGCCATGGAGAAACTGAGAAATCTCGACGAGGACAAACGCATCACGTTCGTGCCAAAACTGCCAAGTGAAATTGCCAAGTTTCCAAAGATAGGACTTAACGTTGACCGAGCGTTTCAAGCGTTGGAACTGAAAACGGGAATCAGACCGGTTTCCGCAGAGATGATTATGCTGCCCGTGTGGAGTCTGAAAGTGCAACATAAGAGAAAAAAGATGAAACGCACCATCAACATCGACGCAGCCACAGGCCGTTTGCTGGCGGGAGATTTTCAAAACAACTGACACCATGCACGCGGATGAGTGAAGGTCTGAGAGGCAGGCATATCAGGTTGCCGTGAACGTAAGAAATGCGGAAGATTCCCATGAGAAAGCGGTACTTGGCAGGCACATTGGTTCTAGTTCTGGCACTTGTGTCAGTCGTCGTCATCATTTTTTCAGAAAAAAGTCCCTCGGTTTCTACGGCATTGCACTACACGTATGAAGTTGTGCAAGTCTATCCCCACGACCAGAATGCTTTCACAGAAGGTCTTGTGTTCGAAAATGGCTTTCTCTATGAAAGCACGGGACCCTACGGCAACTCTACACTGCGTCGCGTCGAATTAGAAACTGGAAGGATCTTGCAGATTTATTCCCTCTCAAATCAATTCTTCGGAGAAGGCATCACAATCGTTGGCGATAAGATCATACAATTAACGTGGCAGTCGCACACGGGTTTCGTTTATGACAAAGACACGTTTCGCCTGCTGCAAGAGTTTAGCTATCCCACTGAAGGATGGGGGATAACAAACGATGGTAGTCGGCTGATAATGAGTGATGGAACCGCAAACCTGTATTTTTTGGACATGAACACCTTTCAGAAAGTCGGACAAGTCGAGGTGCATGATACTTCCCCCGTGACGGAGCTTAATGAACTTGAATACGTTCAAGGCGAAGTCTACGCAAACATATGGAGAGAAAACAAGATCGCGGTGATCAACCCTCAAACTGGAAAAGTCACGGCATGGCTGGACCTCAGCGGCATCCAAGGCTCAGAAAACGAAGATCCAAACGATGTGCTCAACGGAATTGCATACGACGCGAAAGAAAACAGGCTCTTTGTAACAGGAAAAAGGTGGCCATGGCTCTATGAAATCAAGCTGGTCCCTGTCGTGATGAGTCTCTCTCGCGGGGTTAGTTATCGCTTTTCTTTCTCCCTTCTGGCTCTGGCGCAGATAATTGCTCTGAGCTTTTCAGCCATGTCTCTGAGACGCACGTCAACTTTGTAGTTCACTGTGTCTTTCTCGAATGTTCCATCTGGCTGTCTCACGCCAGCTTTTACTCCTGTGAGGATTTCTATTCCTTCGTCAATTGACTTCACAGCGCAAATTCGGAACTGTCCGGCTTTCACGGCCTCTATGATCTCCTCTTTCAGCATCAGGTTCTGAACGTTGCTCTCTGGTATCATTACGCCCTGTTTGCCGTTGAAACCTTTTGTCTTGCAGACCTCGAAGAACCCTTCGATCTTTTCGTTTACCCCACCGATGGCTTGCACTTCTCCTTTCTGGTTCACGGACCCTGTCAGGGCGAAGTTCTGTTTTATCGGTAATCCTGAGAGCGCGGATAAAATCGCATAGAGTTCGGTGCTTGAGGCGCTGTCTCCTTCAACTCCCCCGTAGCTCTGCTCAAAGACGAGGCGAGCTGAGAGACTGAGTGGCTTGTCCTGGGCGTACTTCTCGTTGAGATAGCCGCTTAGGATCAGAACACCCTTGGTGTGAATTGGCCCGCCCATTTTGGCTTCTCTCTCAATGTCAATTACTCCCTCTCGGCCCAGACCCACGCTGGCCGTTACCCGGGAAGGAGTGCCAAATTCAAAGTCGCCCGTCCCTGTCACCGAAAGACCGTTCACCTGTCCAACGGCTTCTGCGTCCGTGTCGATTAGAAGAACGCCTCTCTTTATCATTTCCTGAATCTTCTCCTGTATGAGTTTTGAACGGTAAACCTTCTCTTCGATGGCTTTTTTCACGTGAGTTCCTGTTACGAGGTTCGAATTTTCTTCGGCAGCATAATAGTTGGCTTCGCGGATTACGTCAGCAACATCTGCAAATCTGGTGGAAAGCTTTTGCTGGTCTTCAGCCAGTCTTGAGCTGTGTTCAATCAGTTTAGCCAACGCTGAACTGTCAAGGTGCTTCAGGTTCTCTTTTTGGCACAACGTGCACACGAAAGCGGCGTATTGTTCGATGTTTTCCTCCGTCCATTCCATAGTCGTGTCGAAGTCTGCTTTGACCTTGAAAAGCTGGTTGAATTCCATGTCCAGAACGTACAATTGCTCGTACAGGTATGGGTCTCCGATCAGTACCACTTTGATATTCATAGGGATGGGTTCAGGCTTCAAGGTCTTTGAGGTTATGTAACCTAAACGTTCTTCCAGCTCCTCGATGTTGATGTGCTCGCTTTTGAGGGCTCTCTTTAACCCCTCGTAGCTGAATGGGTTGCGAAGCAAATCCTCAACTGGCAGGATCAGATATCCGTTGTTCGCTCTGTGCAAGGATCCGCCTCTGATCATCGTAAAATCTGTAACGAGCGCGCCGAACTGAGCTTCCTTCTCAACTCTGCCAAAAAGGTTCTGATAGGTGGGGTTCGATTCCATCACTACAGGAGCCCCTTTAGCGTTTGAGTTGTCGACGACAACGTTCACCTCAAACTTCTTGAATGGTTTCTCTCTGATCCACGGAAGTGCCAAAGGAGTCTGAGGAGTTGCTTCGGAACTCTTTATGAACTGGGACAAGTTGTCTAGAACGTCACTCTGTACGTCTTTTAGGTAGTCCGTAACGTCGGCCATGTCCTTGTATTTTTCAGTGAGGTCTGCAACTAGGTGGCCAATGGCGAAGAGTGCGACATCTCTGTTCATTTTGTCAAGTTTTTCGTGGATCGTCCTGTCCATGTCCATGAATTGTCTCATTGCGCTTCTGAGTTCTGATCCCAATCGCTCTCTCTTCTTCTGCACATCGTCCCTGATTTTCTGCGGCAGAGCCAACAGCTCCTGCTCGCTGACCGGTTTGCCCTTTATCACCGGGATCAAGAGCAGTCCTATTGGCGTACTTTGGATGACGAAACCCTCTCTCTGAGCTTCGGCATTGAGTTGGTCGATGAGTTCTTTTCTCTGATTTTCCACTTCCTTGATCGTTGAGTCTCTCTTCGTCGCGTAGTCTTCGCTTTCAAAGGCTTTAGTAAGGGCGCTTCTGCCGTTCTCGACAAAACTCTTCATGTCTTTTTGGAATTCCTTTCCTTTGCCGGGCGGCAGCTTGATGGCTTTGGGCGCGTACTCGTTGGAAAAATTGTTCACGTAGCACCAGTCGGAAGGAACGGGCTTGGTGCGAGCTACTTCCTCTAGGAAGTTCTTGACCGCCGTTGTCCTTCCCGTCCCAGGATAGCCGGCTACGTATATGTTGAATCCCTTGTCTCTGATTCCTATCCCGAACTTGAGTGCTCTCACAGCTCTTTCCTGACCAATAATCTCTTCAAGGGGTGTTAATTCTCGTGTTGTTTCACAAGGCATGAGATTAGCCTGACATTCTCTTCTCAGTTTTTCCACGGGTAATGGATTCACCATTCTAATCATCCCAACACAGAATGAAAGACTGCATGCAATCAGAATATTTACATCTTGTTGTTATATATTGCGATTGGACATATCCGCGCTACTATCGGATGGAGGGCAGAATATGAACGGTTCAGTCACCATTCTCGGTTTTGCAGGAAGCTTGCGAAAAGAGTCATACAACAAGGCGTTGTTACGTGCGGCCGCTGAATTGCTGCCAAAGGACGCCGTGCTTGAAATCTTTGACCTTGAAGGCATTCCCCCCTTCAATCAGGACCTTGAAGATCATCCGCCTGAAAGGGTGAGAGACTTTAAAACGAGAATCAGAGCAGCAGATGCGATTCTGATTGCGACGCCCGAGTACAACTATTCCATTCCTGGTGTTTTGAAGAACGCGATTGATTGGGCTTCGAGACCCCCAAAAGATAACGCTTGGAGAGACAAGCCAGTGGCAATAATGAGCGCCTCCACGGGAATGATGGGAGGCGCCAGAGCACAATATCACCTCAGGCAATGTTTCGTGTTTCTTGACATGCACCCTATCAACAAGCCAGAAGTCGTAGTCACGTATGCCCCTCAAAAAATAGACACAAATGGCAGAGTAACCGAGGAGCAAACAAGAGAACACATCAGAAACCTGCTTGAGAACCTCGTCGCTTGGACCAGACGACTGAAAAAGCAATAGCGAGTAATTAGGAAGGAAGACCTGTCGCCCGCACATGTATTGCTTCTGTGCAAAAACAACAAACCTCAGACGACTCACAAATCGAAGAAAGTTACACGCAGCCGCGTCTCTCAACTTTAAGAAAGATTATAATGGTCTTCCTCCTCTCAGAAGAAGGACATTTGACACGATGAGAATAGTGGGCAGAAGTAGACGTGCATGAGGAAAGACTAATGTTCAAATTCAGCATGGAACAGAAAATCTATGATATCGCCGGATTGAAGATTGGCGGGCAACCTGGGCAACTGCCAACTGTTATGATCGGAAGCATTTTCTATCATAAGGATAAGATCGTTTGCGATCCGAAAATAGGCAGCTTCGACAGGAATCAAGCGGAGCAAATGTTGAAAACGGAAGATGCCGTATCCAATGCAACTGGCAACCCTAGGATAGTTGACGTCTGTGCCTCCTGGTCTGCAGCCTTTCCAAAACACATCGAGTTCGTGGCAAGCACCGTCAAAGGTCCGTTCACCATCGACGGCACAACCGCTGAAGTCCGAATGGCAGGCGCCAAATACGTCAGTGAAACAGGCCTATCCGACAGAGTCGTCTATAACAGCATAAACCCTGAAACTCGAGACGAGGAACTGGTAGCAATCAAAGACGCAAAAATAAAAGCAGCGATACTGCTTGCTTTGAACGCCAAGAACCCCACTATTTCGGGAAGATTGGCAGTCGTCGACAAGTTGCTGGAAAGAGCCAAAGCAGCTGGAGTAGAGAAATCACTCGTGGACACCACCGTGCTCGACGTTCCTGACCCGGGACCAGCAGGAAAAACCGCCTATTTGGTCAAAGAAAAATACGGTTTGCCATGCGGGTGCGGTGCACACAATGCCGTTGAAATGTGGCACAGACGCAAGAAACTTGAACCCGAGGCGCTACTCACGAGCAGTGTGGTCGCGAATGTTCTGCCGATTATCATGGGATCAAGTTTCATGTTGTACGGTCCAATCGGAAACGCACCAAGAATGTACATTCCAGTCGCGGTTGCTGATGCTTACATTGCCTACACAATGATGCAAGAGTACAACATCCGACCTTTGACCAACGCTCACCCGCTGTTCAGAATTTTCAGAACGTAGAAGCACAATCACCCGTCGAAGTTTCTAAACCTACTTGTCTCCACATTTCTCATGGGCTCCCATGAAGATGGCAAGCAAAAGTTTACATAGCCAACTCATGCCTTTTGAACCAACCTTCGAATTGGCAAAGAGAAGATGTCGATGAAAGCCTCTGACAGAATCAGCCTGATAAAACCATCAGGGATACGAAAGATGCTCGACCTTTCGGCCGGAATGTCGAACGTCGTCCACCTTGAGCAAGGAGAACCCAATTTTGTTACACCTCCACACATCGTGGATGCAGCGGTAGAAGCAATGAGGAAAGGATTTACGCATTACACGGACACCAGTGGAACACTGGAACTTCGACAAGCCATAGCTGAAAAACTTGAAAAAGAGAACAATATTCACGCGGATCCACGAACAGAAGTGACAGTGACCTCGGGTTCTCAAGAGGCCATGTTCACTGCTGCTTTGGGTTTCTTGGGTGCACGGCGATGAAGCGTTAGTGATTGATCCCTACTATCCTGCTTACTTTGAGGACACAATACTGGCGGGTGCCGTTCCTGTCACAATTCCGCTCAGTGCAGAAGACGACTACAAAATAGAGATCGAAATGTTAGAAAAGAAGATAACACGCAAGACAAAGATGATTTGGGTATGCAACCCATCCAACCCGACTGGTCACGTTTTTTCGAAACAGGACCTGGAAACGTTAGCCGAAATCGCAAAGAAACATGATTTGGTGGTTTTCGCGGACGAGATTTACGAGAAAATAGTTTACGAAGGACAGAAACCAATTAGCATTGCTTCCTTGTCAGGCATGGAGGAACGGACGATAACGGTACAAGGGTTTTCAAAAGCCTACGCCATGACAGGGTGGAGAATAGGCTACATGGTTGCAGCCAAGAACCTCTCGTCGACACTTCGCACTCTACATTATTATGCGACTCTATGTCCAAACATAATTTCGCAGAAAGCTGCCCTTGCAGCCCTTAAAGGTTCTCAGAAATGCGTCCAAGAGATGCTTACAGAGTATGCGCGAAGAAGAAAACTCGTGCTCAGCGAGATTAGCAGACTGAAATTGTTGTCCTGTGTTCCGCCGAAAGGAGCTTTCTACGTCTTCCCTGACTGCTCTAAACTTGAGAAATCGGACGAAAAGTTAGCAACTGAAATCTTGGAAAAAGCCAAAGTTGTGACCGTACCCGGCTCTGGTTTCGGAAAAGCTGGACAAGGGCATCTGAGGATATCCTATTCACCTGAATATGAACAAGTCAAGGAAGGAATGAAGCGAATAAGATCTTTTGTGGACTCCAAAACCTGAACGCGGCACTCATTCCCCAACCGGTTTGAGATAGTATAATGATATGCCAATGATGAAAAAGCAAAAGTTTAAGGAAGTGGCTTCACGAAGTAGAAGTGACCAAGAAAGTCCTTAGAAGCTTGCCTGAAGTGTGAGTAAATGCCAAGAATAGTTGTATTCTATTACAGTCGAACGGGAAACACTGAGAAGATGGCTCAGGCGATAGCTGAAGGATGCAGATCGGTTTCAGGAATCGAAGTCGATGTAAGTTATTACTTGCCTCCAGAACAGCTCGTAGGTTTCGACGCCATCCTCGTCGGGTCTCCGACTTATCACCATGATATGCCGGGCACGATCAAGAGCTACTTTGAGGAGGCAGCAGTCAAGAACGTCAATTTGAAAGATAAGGTCGGCTGCAGCTTTCGGTTCCTACGGATGGAGTGGCGAAGCTCCGAAATTCGTCATAGAGATTTTGAAGAACAAGTTTGGAATGAACGTCACTGAACCTCCTTTCCTAATCAAGTACGCGCCAGACCAAACTGGTCTGGAGAGATGTTCTGCTTTGGGCAAGAGGGTTGCCGAAAGCCTTATTCACAAAGCCTGACATGTGCTAAACGAAAGGAGGAAACCGAATGAGTTCAAAAGACGAACTTGTCGAATTCTTGAAGGAACAGGTCAAAGTTGAGAATAAGATCGTTGATTCGTTGAACAAGTCCTTGCCTGAAATTGAAAACCCCACGGTCCGAGGAGTTCTGAAGGGAGTCTCGCTAGATTCAGTGAAGCATGCTGAAATGTACGCCTCAGCAGTTCGGTTGATGACCACTGTTTCCAAGGCACTGACACAGGAAAACCTGGACAAGCAAAGAGACCTTGTAGAAAGGCACATACAGATGGAGGCAGAACTCATAAAGAAAATCAGCAAAGTGCTACCCACGGTCAAAGACGGCAAAGTTAAGCTCTTGCTGAGCGCGATACTGGAAGACGAGAAAAGACATCATGGTCTTCTGAAGCAAATACTGGAGATCCTAGTTAAAGGCGAAACGATAACCGAAGCAGACTGGTGGGACATAATCTGGAAAGATGTTCCCTTCCATGGTTCACCAGGCGGCTAGACATCAAGCACAAGCTCAAACAACTTTTTCCCTAAATCCGTGCAGCGGCAAACTGCATCACCGGCGGCGCACGTCTTCTGTTTCGGACTGCAGTTGCTTCAGTTCGCGGTCGGTCTGCGCGCTGGCCAGCGTCGAGAGCTGGCCCGCATCGCGCGACAGTTCGGTGAATTCGCGCAGCGTGCTGGTGATGCGTGTGGGTGACTTTGAACTCAAGGCTTCGGCAATCGTCTCGATTGTCTTTTCCATGTTCGCGATGACACGCGCGCGTTCGTCGTTGCCGCCTGGCAGCGCCGAGAAGTTCTTCAACGTCTTCGTGAGCAGGTCGCGGTTCTGCGTGAAGGTATCCAGCAGTGCCGGCCGCGGGATGATCTGGTAGAGACGCACGGTGCGCTCCAGTGACGAGACCTGCCGCACCAGGGCCTGCGTGTACTGAGTCGCTGCGACGCCGTTCACCACCAGCCGCTCGCTCGCAGCCGACAGTGTCCGCATCTCGATGGCCGCGCTGATCGTGCCGAGCAGGGCGGGCAGTGCGACGATCACGAACCCGAGCAGGATCAGTCCGGTGAGGGAGCGGGGGCGGAGGTCGAAGGAGCGTGTCACGCTTGGCTTGGGGCCTGGCTGCAGGACGAAGTGCCGGCAAGCGTACGTGAGCCCGTACAATCGAAGCAATGAATGCCCCGCATCCGTATTCCGCGCTGACCCCCGACGTCGTCGTCAGCGCCGTCGAAGCGCTGGGGCACGCGTGCGACGGTCGCATCCTGGCCCTGAATAGTTACGAAAACCGCGTCTACCAGGTGGGCCGAGAAGACACCACGCCTGTCGTGGTGAAGTTCTACCGACCCGAGCGCTGGCCCGACGCCGCGATTCTCGAGGAGCACGAGTTTGCGCTGGAACTCGCGCGTGCCGAGATCCCGGTGATCGCGCCGGACGTGCACGACGGCCGCACGCTCTTCAAGCACGAAGGCTTCCGTTACGCCGTGTACCGTCGGGCGGGCGGCCGCTGGCCCGAGCTCGGCACCAAGGACGACCGCCGGTGGATGGGACGCTTCCTGGCGCGCATCCATGCCATCGGCCGCACCCGCGCATTTCGGCACCGACCCCGGCTCGACTGGCGCGTGCTGGGGCAGGACCGGCCGACTACCTGCTGGAACGGGCTGGATTCCATCGCACATCGAGGCCGCGTACGAGACGCTTGCCGAGGACGTGCTGGGCCTGGTCGAGCAGCGCTTCGACGAGGCGCAGCCGTCTGCGCATGCTGCGCCTGCATGGCGACTGCCACCCGGGCAACGTGCTGTGGACTGACGCCGGACCGCACTTCGTGGACCTGGACGACTGCATGACGGGCCCGGCGGTGCAGGACCTGTGGATGCTGCTTTCCGGTCGACCGGAGGAAATGCGGCAGCAGCTGACGACACGTGCTGAGGGCTACCAGGAGTTCGGCGACTTCGAGCAGCACGAGGTGGCGCTGATCGAGCCGCTGCGCACGCTGCGCATCATGCATTACACGGGCTGGTTGGCCCGGCGCTGGGAAGATCCTGCGTTTCCGCGCGCGTTTCCTGGTTCGAGGAGCCCAAGTACTGGGAGCAGCACGTGCTGAACCTGCGCGAACAGCTCTCCGCGATGGAAGAGGGGCCCTTCGACTCCGAAAAAAGCGAACACGGTCCCAAGAACCGGACCGCCGAGGCTTGGTAGCATATGCGAATGGCCTCTAACTCCATCCTCGTGACCGGCGGCGCCGGCTACATCGGCAGCCACGTCGTCCGCCAGCTCGTCGAGCGCGGCGAGCGCGTCGTGGTCCTCGACAACCTCTCCACCGGCTATCGCAGGCCGTGCTCGGCGCGCCGCTGGTCGTCGGCGACACCGGCGACCGCGAGCTCGTCGGCGCGCTGCTCGACGAGCACGGCGTCGACACCGTGCTGCACTTCGCGGCGCACACGATCGTGCCCGAGTCGGTGTCCGAATCCGCTCAAGTACTACGGCAACAACACCTGCGCCACGCGCAACCTGCTCGGCAGTGCCTGCGCCAGGGTCGGCGTCAAGCACTTCGTCTTCTCCTCGACCGCGGCCGTCTACGGCATTCCGCGAGGGACGGGCACGCGAGGAATCCCCACGGCGCCGATCAATCCCTACGGCACCTCCAAGCTGATGAGCGAGTGGATGCTGCGCGACCTCGCCGCGGCCCCAGCTGCGCTACGTGGCGCTGCGCTATTTCAACGTGGCGGGCTCCGACCCGGGCGGCCGCATCGGCCACAGCGACGCCCAACGCGACGCTGCTGATCAAGGTCGCCTGCGAGGCGGCAGTCGGCACGCGCCCGTAGCTGTCGATCTTCGGCACCGACTACCCGACGCCCGACGGCACGGGCGTGCGCGACTACATCCACGTCGAGGACCTGGCCGCCGCCCACCTGAGCGCGCTGGACTACCTGCGCGGGGCGGCGCGTCGACGACGCTCAACTGCGGCTACGGCCACGGCTACAGCGTCCGCGAAGTGATCCAGAGGGTGGAGCGCGTCAATGGCGGCAAGCGCGCTGAACGTCGTCGAGAGCCGCGCCGCGCGGGCGATCCGCCGTGGCTGGTCGCAGACGCCGAGCGCATCCGTGAGGTGCTCGGCTGGCAGCCGCGGTTCGACGACCTGGAGACCATCGTCCGCACGCAGCTGGACTGGGAGCGGCGCCTGCAGCGTGAGCCGGATTGACGCGGAATTGATCGTCGCCGAACCGCAGGTGTCCACGAGCGGCACCCGGAGCCGTGCGTGCGCCGTGATATTCTGGGCGAATCCGAACACTTCGCTGCGGTGACCCGTAGTCATGTGCTGACTTCCTTTCGCCTGCGATTCCAGTCCGATCCAACGGCTGGCGACGCGTTTGCGCCTGGCCGGGCTCGGCGTCGTGGCGGCGGCGCTGACCGCGTGCGGTGGCGGCGGTGGCAGCAGTGGTGGTGGCAGCGTCAACCCGGCACCGACGGCGTCCTTTACGGCGACACCCACCGCGGGTACGGCACCGCTCACGGTGGACTTCAACGCGGCGGCCTCGACGGACGCGGGCGGCTCGATCAGCACCTACAGCTGGAATTTCGGTGATGGCGGGACCTCGGCCTCGACCAGCCCGACGGCGAGCCGCACTTACACCACCGCCGGCACCTTCACCGTCACATTGATCGTGACGGACAACCAGGGCGCCACCGGCTCCACGACACGCACCGTCACGGTCAGCACGCCGAACCTCCCGCCCACGGCCGCTTTCCAGTTCCTGCCCACCGGCGGTCCCGCGCCGCTGTTCGTGTTCTTCGACGGTTCGTCCTCGACGGATCCCGACGGCACGATTGCCGGTTACACTTGGGATTTCGGCGATGGCACGGGCGTCGTCAGCGGCAAGACACCGGCCCACACTTTCGCGACCGCGGGCACGTTATGGTACGCCTGACGGTGCAGGACACGCAGGGCGCCACGGTCTCGACCACGCAGTCGATCACCGTGACGGCGGGTGCGGGCGGCGGGGCAGGGCCTACCGTCAGCGGCCGCATCACGTACGCACGCGTGCCGCTATCGAGCACGTTCAGCCTGGGTCTCAACTACGGCAACACCAGCGACCAGCCCGCGCGGGAAGTCATCGTCGAATTGATCCCGGCCGGTGGCGGCGCGCCACTCGCAACAACGACAACCGACAGCGACGCAACTGCGCCTTCACCTCCCCGGCCAACATCAACGTTTCGTTCGCGCCAAGGCCCAGGCTCGCCGCACCACCTCGCCGACGCTGGACATCCGCGTCTTCAACAACACGGGCGGCAATGCGCTGTACGTGCTGGATGGCTCGTCTTCAAAATCGGTCCGGCGCTGGCACGCTGACGCGCAACCTGGCGGCAGGCTCTGGCTGGGGCGGCACGGGGTATGTCGGGGTGCGGGCCGCGGCACCCTTTGCCATCCTCGACACGTTGTATGCCGCCGCCGAGTTCGTGCACGACAACGGTGCCAGCGTCGACTTGCCCACGCTGGATGCCTTCTGGAGCCCGCTCAATAATCCGAACAGCGGCGACGTGGCCAGCGGCAACATCGTCTCGACGCTATCGCCCCGCGCCGGTGTGGCCGGCGATCCACCCAAGGGCATCTATGTACTGGGGCTCGAGAATGTCGATACCGACGAGTACGACCCGCACGTGCTGGCGCACGAGTTCCACCATTACCTGGAGGACAACCTGAGCCGCACTGACACGACCGGCGGCGAGCATTCACGCAACGAGCGGCTCGACCTGCGACTCGCATTCAGCGAAGGTTTCGCGAACGCGTTCTCCGGCATGGTGCTGGGCAATCCTGTCTACCGCGACACGTTCGGGTCCCAGCAGGGGCAGAGCAACGGCGTGAACATGGAGACCGATGTCCCGCACCGGCAGGGTGGTTGAACGAGAACTCGATCCAGTCGATCGCCTGGGACCTCTTCGATCGCGCGGCCGACGCGGCCGATGCGGTGCAGGTGGGGTACCGACCGATGTTCCGGGCTTTCGCTGACCCGCTGCTCACCGGCGCGCCGCTGACCAGTATTTATCCGTTCCTTACGTACATCCGGTCACAGCCGGGCGTCGCGGGCGCGGACGTGGCATCCCTCGCACTTGAACAGGGCATCCGCGTCAACGACGCCTACGGCACCGGTGAGACCAACAGCGGCGATCCCGGAGGCGCTGCCAATTACACCGACATCACCCTCAACGCTACACCGGTGACCGTGTGCGGCAGCGCGACCGCGGCGGCTACAACAAGCTCGGCAACCGCCGGTTCCTGCGCTTCACGCTCGGTGCAAGCCGGCTGATCTCGATTCGCGCGCTCTATTCCCGGCCGGCTCAACGGCGCCGTTCAGTCCTCGTCCGATCCCGACATCGTGCTGTTCCGCAGTGGGTTCCTTGCCGTCGCCGAAACCACTACCGTCGGTGACGAACTGCTCACGCGCACGCTGCAGGATGGCGAATACGTGATCGAGGTCTATGAGTGGAGCCACGTCGATCCGACATACTCGCCACTGCGACGGCGCGGCGACGTGCTTCAATGTATCGGTCAGGGCTGACGCAGTCCCAGGCAACGGGAACCCAGAGGCAGGCATGCGCATGACATCGAACAACAACGACTTCGGCCCGGCACAGAGCGCTCCGCGTTTGCGGCGTATCGCTTTGACTGCAGCGGCGACCGCTTGCGGGCACGCTGGCGGCCGGTTGCAGCAACGCCGACAAGGACGCCGAGCACGACGCCAAGGTGGCCAAGCGAGCCGAATCGCAGGCTACGGCGGCGGCCCCCAATGCCGACGGCTCGCCGGGCAGGGCACCGGCGAACGCCGAAGACAAGAAGTCGCGACTGGCCGATGCGGTGGTCGACAGCAAGACCACCGCGCCCGTCGACATGCAATACGACCTGCTGGCAAAGCCGGCACTCGGCCAGCCGTTCAAGTCGAACTGACGTTCACGACGCGCCTGCCTGCCCGGCGTCGGAATAGAACTCGCCGAGAACCCGGGCCTGACGGTCGTCGGCGCGAGAAGCGCGCGCTTCGAGCCGGTCGAAAGGGGTCACGTCTACACGACCAAGGTGCTGGTCCAGGGCGACACCGCGGGGCTCTACTACCTGGGCGTCATGGCCAAGATGTCGACGCAGGTGCAGACCGAAACCCGCGCCTTTGCGGTCCCGGTCGTCATCGGCACTCCCGGCGGCGCGGAGGGCGACTCCGACCGCAGATGCGTCGGGGCAGGCGATCCAGTCGATGCCGGCCGAGGAACCGAAGTAACGGTTCTTGGTCTCCGGGCTTCCACCTCGCACGCGTCAGCGGGAGAGGTCGCGCGAAGCGCGGGTGAGGGTCCGGCTGGCGGGTTCGGGCTATTGCCTGACGATCGATCCGGTGCCTTGTCCCGAGCTTGGAAAGGCAGACACGCGCTCGGGACAAGGCACCGAGATCGATCGTCCGAAACATC
>CAVZKL010000028.1:0-75896 GCA_963775895.1 Candidatus Bathyarchaeota archaeon
AGATTTGTAAGACAGAGAAGAGGAAATAAACCAAATCCAAAGAGGAAACCATGTTGCCGTCACCACAGAGAGCAGAACATGATAGACGGTATCGTGCACGTCATCGGCAAGCTCGGCTACAATACGGTCGAGAAAGAGCATAGAGAGCATCGGGAACGGTACAATGACTACAATCGGCGGTGGCGTGCCGCTCATCTCGAAGAGGCTAAGAAACGTGATCGTCGGTACGCGCAACGTTATCGCGAGGGTCATAAGGAAATACTTAGGAAAAGACATAGAAAATACAAGTACAACCTTACTTCTGAAGAGTATGACTTGCTGTGGAAACGACAGAGCGGCCTCTGCGCCGTCTGCAATCGCCCAGTTGTTAGCTTAGGTAGGCGAAGCATAATTTGCGTTGATCACGATCATAAGACAGGAAAGATTAGAGGTCTTCTATGTGGCAACTGCAATTCGGCACTAGGGTATCTGAAGGATAATCCTCAAACTATCAGAAGGGCACTTGAATATTAACTTTTGGGTAAAGGTGCGTGATTTTGAAAGAAGCTTCTACGCTGGCTCAACCGCTGAATCTGCGAGGTTTTTCCCAGCAGGACTCGCAAAAGACGTTGGTGGTTTTGAAGAAGGCGTGGTTTTCTTTGAGGAGTCGACATTGCCCTATAAGATTCAGAGAAAAGGTTTCAACGTGTCTGCAAGGATTGAATCGTTTATACTTCATCACGAAGAAGATTTTTCGCTCGCTAATTGGCTTAGAAAAAAGTTCTATTACGGAGAGTCTATTCAAAGTTACAAGCGCAACTATGGAGATTATTTCCAAGCCCAAACAAGCTTGTGGGGCAGGATTGATCTTTTCCTGAGAGAATGGAGAAGATTCTCAGGTAGACGAAGGCTTGCGTTTGGAGTGATCGTTTTGAAAAGCTTGGAATACTTCGCTGCAGTCTCTGGTTCCGTTTATTCTGTATTGAAATCATGAATTTGAATGAATATCTTCACTTTTTGGTTTGCGTTTGAGCCTACGATGATCGATTCTGCTACCGTTTTAGTGCGCGCTTGGAATTGTGACAGCTGAGCTTGAAGAACATTGAATTGTGGCTGATTTTTGACCATGATTCTCATTCTTTTCGATTTTTTCTCAGAAATTTCTGCGTTATTGAAGAGAAGGCTTTCGTAATGTCTTTCCGGCATAGGAACATCAGCAAGCTCATTGGTAAAAGCACTGACGCGATAATCGATATCACAAGCAGGTTTTGTGTCTGATATTCTATTCGTATAGTAATGTTTCCTGGGTTGTCTATTAGCCAACCGTTGGCGAAAGAATTCACTTCTAGATGGCTCGCTTCTGGAAGGAGACCACCGTTTACGTATAGCTTCCAGTTTGAACTGTAACTTTCCAAAAAAACCAGAACGAATGGGCCTTTCGACGTTGCAGATGCCTCGTAATTTGTTGGGGACTTATCTTGCCAGACCAAGTTTTCTGGCGTCGTCAACGTCTTATTTGTTATTTCTTTCAATGGTGTTGAATCAAGAAATACTGATCGATCTAGCACGGTCCAGTCCGAGTTCTCTGCAACGTCATGCATGTCATTTAATGTAGTGTAGCCCAAAAGGTTGTCGGCCGCGTAAACCTTCTGTACCGCATACGTGTTATTGAATAATGCAACTTCATTCCATTCTTTAACTAGGACGAAATTCTCATTATGACCGAGATCAAGCGCATTTGCGTCGTACACATTACCAAATGTGAGGTCTTTGTCGAGGACGAGGTATTTTATGCCTAAAATGCCTAAGAACTTTCGATTCTGCGTCAGATTTGTTTGTAATAGTTGATGGAGTCTGTTTATCAGCTCCTGATTGCCAGACTGTATGTATTCTGTCCCGGTTCCAGTTATCACAGGTTTCGAAAAGATAAGCGGATACGGATTTCCACAGCTGAAAGGATCCCCGGAGAAATTGTAGACTACGTAAGTGCCTCTTTGCGGAAGCATAATGGCCCAATATTCACTGGAAAGCATATTGTTGAGTTCAAAGTAGGAGGGAGGAAGAGTCGAACCCTTGATTTCAGGTTTCAGCCAGTTTCTTGCAACATCACCCGTCACTAAAGGATAGGCTGCTGATAGAAACAGTGCTGCCATCAGGCCCACAGCAATGATGTGTAATGCCTTATGGCTGAACCTGCTGCACAAAGCAGATACTGCGCAACCTATTAGTATGCTCAGGGAGATAACTGCAAAAAACATCCAGTTGGATGCTTCCCTAAAAGCCTTCAACAACGGGAGTTCAACGATAGCGGAATACAACTGGTTTCCGTACTCGTTGAAGCTAAGACCTGAGGCTAGAAAAAGAGAAACTATCGCAACAATCCCGAAGAACATTGTGACTTTGCGTTGCTTCGAAAAGAGCAAGCTTGCAAACGCTATCGTTGCGGGCAAATAGGACAAAACGATTAGTAGAGGATTCGTCAAGTACACAATATTGTATGGGATATACGGTTTGCCAAGAGCACCGCCATAAAATGCCCATTTCGCGATCAGTCTTGTTACCTCGTACATTTTTAGAGAACTAGCGCGCGCACCAAACGCTGACGTATCCATCGCAGCATAGGTTGCGGTCAGAGTACCGAAATTCATAACGATCATTGTAATAATCCATATGGAGGCAAGAAGGAAGGACGCTGCAAATACCGCCAAGCCCTTTACGTATCGATACAGCGATTTTGTACTCAATGAAATCCTGTAGGATATCAGTGGGCTACGTTTGTCAGATTCTGCTGGTAGCTTGCGACCCGATTGACAAAAAGATCGAAACCAAACCAAACATGATCAAGGAGAGAAGTATTGTTCTGTAATTTGGAAAAGTAGCGTACATCAAAGTGCTTAACATTCCAGAAATGGCCAACAGCTTGTAGGAGTTTGTCTTAAGACCTCTGAAAAACGCGATCAAACCAGGCAGGATAATCAAGACAGTATCTATGAATTCTACGGCTGTGATTTCTCTATCGTTGACTAGAAATACGTTAGAAGTCATAAAAATAGTAGCCATGAAAGATGCTGTAATATTGTTGCCCGTAAGTTGTTTGACAAACACGTACATGAGTATTGACGACAGAAAATACATAATATAGACCGTCACGATTTCTGATAGGAACAGGCTCAAGCCAAACGTTTGGAAGACTGTCATCAGAAAATAAAATGGATCTAGAATTCTCGGCGAATAGACCGACGGCATCCCAAAATCTATTTCATCCCACGTACTAGAAACACGACTAGTGAAAGCTTCGTTGAGAAATGGTGGTCTAAAATCCCCGCTGACAAGTATATAGGGATATTGAAACCAAGTGATTACTCTCAGACTAAATAATAAGAAAATTGCAAGGATCAGTATCTGAATAGATTTCAGATTTAGTCTTGCTCTAAGCTTGGCCAACCTTGAACCTCTAATTCTTGGTCATTTCAGAAATCGCTCTGCTGGGAAATTTCTGGTGTCATTGAAATCTCTTGATGTTCTTCAATCTTATATAACCTGCTTCTCATATATGCCCAGCCAGCTGAAACGAGAACCAGAGCTGTTGCAAAGGATCACCGCAAAATGCAGATTCAAAATGCCATTCGTTCGCTTCGTGAATTGTTTTTTGAAAACATAGATTGTATGTTTGCTCTCGCAGTCTCAATTCTCGTCAGTTTCTTTCTTGTCGGCAGGTTCTTGTTGCCAAATGGAACTCTCTTGTTCGGCGATTTTGTTCCAACCTTGCAATTGAACCAGTTTTTCAGGGTGCATTACCCCTTATGGTCCAACAGAAACGACTTCAATTACGTCGGAACAATGAGGTTACCGTATCTTCTCATTTTCTACTCACCTTTTTATCTCATCGGAACGTCTTCAGAGGTTTTTTTCAAATCCATTGTTTATTGCACACTTGTGATATCTGGCGTTTCAATGTACGTCACGGTCCGGCATTTTCTTAATAGGTACCATGTAGACAGAAAGACTGTTATATTCTGCGGGATTGTTTCATCGTTTTTTTATGCTTTCAACCCATGGGTCATGGACAGGGTTGAACACTTTTTTCTTCTTGTAACCTACATGGTAATTCCGGTAATATTCCTTCTGTCTTTTCAGGTATTCAGCGAGGATAAATTCGATTTCAAACGAGTCTTTGCTTTAGTCCTGATTTGTCTGGTCGGTTCCACAGATCCCCATAGCGTCTTCTTCATTCTTTTCCTTGTTATCTCTCTATACTTGTTTCTCATGCTCTTTGATCGTAAACAAGTCGTTTCGAAAACCAAGAGTCTCGTTTCTTTCTCGGCTCTGTACGGGTTGGTCAGTGCCTTCTGGGTGCTGCCGCTTGCAGCTTATTCATTTTCTGCGGGTTCACTTTCGCCAGACTATGTCACTCAGCTCAATGATCTGAATCTTCTCAGCCGTTACAGCAGCGTCTCAAACGTGATCAGACTCGTTTCTTATTGGTGGCCACACGTGAACTATTCTTTCGATACTTTTCCCTTGAACACTTTGTGGATTCTCGCTAGCTTCGCGTTTCCAATCATCTGCTTTTCAGCCATAATCTTTTACAAGAGAGACAGAAGCATTGCATACCTCTCCATCTTGGGAGTTGCTCTGATTTTCCTGGCAGGCGGAACCGAGTCTGTGGTACCCGGCTTCTACGGATGGCTATGTTTTGACGCGCCAATATTGTCCTCTTTTGGATGGCTCTTCAGAGACCCCGACAAGTGGGTCCTTCTGCTTCCCTTGGCTTATTCCATGCTTCTTGCTTTCGCTTGCTCTAGGACTCGTTGAAATGATTAGGAGACTGCGTAGACCAAGGTTGAGAAAGGCGGGCACGGTTGGCTTGATGTTTCTGCTTCTTTCTTTGTTGTTCATCTACGTGGTGCCCTCTGCCATCAATCACTTTGAGGGACCCTTCAAACCAGTAAACATTCCACCCGAGATTTATGACGCAAACAGTTGGATCAAGAACGATTCTGCTAATTACAACGTTTTGTGGATGCCTTCCTACGCAGATTACGGGGCCACGTGGGCCTACGATGAATTGACAGGCGCCTTCGAACTGGATTCCTCAGCAAAACCCACCTTTGATTCCAGACTCCAAGTACGTTAGAGGATACCTCAACTACTTCGACAGAGTCTTAGTCGAGAACAGAGACGACGTCGCTGCAGCCTATCTCAACCCCTTGAACGTACGCTACATAATCTTCCACAACGACTCCGCCAATGCAGACTACGCCAACAACATCTTTCAGGGTCTTGAGCGCCAGAAAGACTTGGAACTCGTGCGACACGATGGAATCGTATACATTTTCGAAAACAAGGGTTGGAACAACAAAGTATTCAACCTTTATGAGAAAGCCGCCGCCGTCACAGGAGGCTTTGACAGATTTGTCTCACTCAACGCTCTTCCCGGCTGGAATTCCTCGGGGTTTGCCGTGGTTTTTGTTGACCAAATTCTCACGAGCAACTATCTGGACGCAGACACTTTAATGCTAGAAGGTGAGTCGTTGAGTGACGCCTTACCGTTCTTCCTCAACGAAAGTCTCGTGATCGCGCCGTTTGATTTTGCCAAAAACTACGACCCGTCAAACGTCTGGTCCAGAGCTTCTCTTTCAGATTTGTTGGGCGGTTCGTTCAATCCCTATCTGCAGCAGTTTGGAGTCGAGTGCTGGGGCTCTGATTATGACAAAGGCGCCGTCTTCACGTCAGCTCCGTCTCAAAGGCTGGACATGAGCTTCGACGCAGGTTCCGAAGGCAATTTCACCTTGTTTGCCAGAGTCTTTGAGAGCACGGCGGGAGGCAGCCTTAATTTCTACGTTGACGGGAAAACTCCTGAAACAGTTGACACCAAAGGCCAGACTGACCGGTTTGTCTGGAAACAAGTCGGCGTGTTCAGCCTAGCTGGCGGGACGCATTCTCTGACACTAGAGAACACACAAGGCCTGAACGCAGTGAACCTGGTGGCAATCATGTCAGAGCAGAGAGCGTCAGAATTGTTCCAGACATTTGCAAACGCCGTACAAACTAAGAACTTGTTATACGTGCTCGAGGCCGAGTCAGACATGTTCAGCGGCAATGCTCCGTTAGTAACTTCCCATGGAAGCGGGTGGAGCAACGGAGCAGCCGTTGAGCTGGCTGCTAACTCCAGTGTTTCCAAGAGCCTAGAGCTGGTCTGCTCTGGAAACTACACGCTTTTTGTCAAAGGTTCAGGACCATTACTCGTCAACATTGACAGAAGCTACTACAGTGAAGTCACCTTGCCGAGGTTTGGTTCTGCATTCTTGAATCCCGTATACTTGGGTTCAGGCTTGCACCAAATCGAAGTGAGCCCTCTTGGGAACAACCGGGCAGAGCTTGACGTGTTGTGGCTGATAAAACCGGTTGGCAATCTTGACTTCCTGAACAGTTCAGGGTTAGACACTGTCAGCGCAAAAATCTTGAACGTGGAGGAAAACTCTCCGACGAGTTTCAAGGTCGAGATCGACGCGGACAAGCCTTTTCTGCTTCATTTTTCTGATGCTTACGACCCTTCGTGGACGGTTTCATTCTCAGGCAAGACTGTCGGTTCTGAACGGCTGTTCGGTGTCGCAAATGGTTTCAAGATAGATGTTTCTGGAAAAATAGTCCTCACCGTCGAGTTTGGGCCTCAACAGTGGTTTTTGACGGGTTCGGTCTTAAGTTTAGTTTCTGTCCTCGTCTGTCTGAGTGTAGTAATCTATTCTAGATTTAGAAAAAAGCGGAAAGAAACGCTGATGAACAGCCCAGCTCAAGATGTCTAACCCTCAGACTAGCGTGCGTTAGCGTTGCTATTCGTCCTCATGGCAACTGCTCCTGCAATTACGAAGATTCCGGCGACCACTATCGTCAATGAACCCCAAGATAATATCCAGCCTGCGCCGATGAAAAGTGACGCAGCAAAGAAAGCCAACACGCCGGAGGCAACGGCCACTAATCGCGGCGCCAGTCTCCTCTTCGTGTAAACTATTACGGCGAGGCTTGCCCACGCAAGAACCGCGGCTGCGTGAGCCGCCAGGCTCACCGTGAGCATTATAGGCGTCAACAATGCCGTGGAATCTGTGAACACTAGTGGAAGGCTCAGGGGCAAGTACATTTGGATGCCCAAGAGTTGTCCCCATGGCAACAGAACTGAGGCCAAGCCGATCAATGCTCCTGCAAGAGTGATGTAGAAAACTCTGCGCAAATCCTCCTTCGGTCCGCCTCCGTCGGGTTGAACATCATGCCCGTGTCCTCGTCTGCGCAGTTTCTTTGATGCCTTGTCGATTCCCATTACCACTGGGATCGCAAGCACCGCCGTCGGTAGCACTAGATCAAGCAGAATAGATCCTGCCTCCGAAGCCACGGTTTCTGACGTCAGTGATAGCGTGAAGATGTCGCCGTAGCTTGGAACCCACTCCTCAAAAAGGAGTATGCCCGACGCCAAGTCATAGATGAACATTAATGTGCCATAATCCATTCCTGTTAAAGTCAACGTTATGTTGATACTTTGAAAGTTCCCCGCTGGAACCGTGAAATTCAATGCTTGGCTTGTCCCATTAGTTACGTCTGCCTGTGTTCTTGTACTCATTTGTGTTGTCCATTCCAGGTTTCCGCGCTGGCTCTGGGCTATGCATTCCGGAGGCAGATAGAACAGTGCTGTCAAGTAGTCTGCGTGCGCGGGAATACCATCTTTATAGCTGATCGTGATCGTGGAATTTATGCTAGAGTCCTCGAACGTGGAGTTGCTCAGAAAAACAAGTGACGTCTGATTAATGTCCAGTATCGTGATCGAGCTATTCCATGTAGTATAACTGCCCTGACCAGACGTACCTACTCTTGTTACCGCGTAAATTAACGTTGCACCTTCTCCGAGTCCGAGCCCGCTTGCGCAGACAGAAGACAACGATGAGAGGCATAAAATAAACGTCAGCACAATAACGCACACAATACGTCGCGTGCTCAAGTTCTGATACTGTCCTGAATTGAATGTAAAAACGGGGAAAAAAAGAAAAGAGGGTTTTGGTTTTAAGTGTCGAACTCTACGCCTGCGATTGATGTCGTGGCGAGTTTCTCGATACCACCAGACGCTTGGTCCTTCGACTGTTGGATACGCCGGCAGGTTAATCATGTAGTTATAATAGGCGGACCACACTGCGTTAGTAGTGTCGAATCCGTATCCCTTCTCTATGAAGTCGTCTAATCCCAGTTCGGTGATTGTGCCTAACGCTTTGACGATGGTGAATCCCGTCGGTTCGAGGTTGTCATCGTAGGTTATGTGAAGTATCAATGACACTGTGCCAGGCGCGATCCAGTTGTGTTCAAGACCACTTTCGCCCAAGTATTGGGACGCCCATGCTGCAGCCCAGAACGTGTCTCGCCCGTTCCAGCCGTATATGGACAAGCCTCTTGTTCCGTTTACGTCTCTTGCCAAGCCTATCACTGCGTAGTCGTCCTTGTAGCCGAAGGATGCGTTTGCTGAATTCCACGTCGATATCGGGAAGTAGTCGAACGTAGCCTTACCTGGATCGCTCGTTGGAGCTGAATTTGTCACTGATCCACCTAGAACCTTGGCGTACGAAGCTGTTCCTTCTCTGCTTATCGCGTAGTCGAAGTCGTTGAAGTACCTTGTCAAGCCGTTGGCTTTCATGCCACCGAGGGTCATGATGCCGTTGGGGTTCCAATTTACACCGTCGTAGCCTATCATTCCCCACGTGTCATCAGTAGCGTCGAATATCCATCTCTCAGTCAATGGACTCTTGGATGGATACCAGTAATATAGGTCATCGGGTGTTTCGCCTTCCTCGAGAAATGCAGCCGACAAGCCGCCTGCTATTGGTTGAGGTGGACTAGCGGTCACGTCATCGTAGATGCCGAACGCGAATCCAATGAGTCCGGTGCGTTTGAACGAAGTTGCGTCAGCGCCTGTTCCTTTGGCAAGGTTGTTGAAGGATTCGTAGTAGTTTCCGCCGAAACTGTCCAATCCGTAGGGGATTGAGCCTTGCATGCCTACGACGGGCGCGGTCCATGGGAACATCGTGTCGTTTCTGTCGAACAACGTGAACGGTGCTGCTTGCCAGTTCTTTGCGATCCACGTGGCAAGGCTAGAGCCAGCGCTGTCCGTCGTGGCTGCGCTCTGTCCGAGTCCTATCCACTGGAAGTATTGGCTACCATCGTACGGGATGTAATTGCCTGGTACTGTCGTCAAGTCTTCAGGGTTGAACACTTTGTAGTCCAAAATGTATTCTACTTCTGCGTCAAGGATAGTTACCTGCATCCTGCAATGGTGCAGCCTTTACGCTTCGCATTGGCGCTGAAGGCATACCATTATCGTTCGCGTCGACTGCATAATCCGGATCTTGGTTGTAGTCTGTCATGCCTACGACTTCGACGAACCTGATCTCTCTCTCTGGTCCCTCTTTAGCAAGCATGCGCATCAGGTTTGGATGGTCTGCTATGTTGTACCGCCATTGTGCTACGACCCACGGAGTGTTTGGTTCGCCGCCAGCACTCAGGGGTGTGTCCGCTATTGCAGTTCCTAGTGGTAACACCGTTGTGTCTCCGTCTCATTGGGTCTGGAACGAGCGGTGAGTACACGCTGTACTCGGTTGTGTTCGGCCAGAAACCAGCAAAGAGAATGTACTGGTGTTCAGGATCATACGCCTGCAGAACGTCGAAATCGTAGCTTCCAGTAAGCGGGTGCTGATAGACTGAAGTATCGATAGTTGTGATAGTAGTGTATGTAGGCGAGGTTCTCGGCGTTAACTCCTCTGGCAAGGTCAATCTCGTAGCGCTCTGAGAAAGCGAAGTCGTTGAAGTTGTCCAGAACTTTCGGATCCACGAGCGTCTTATAGTCCTTATACAGTGTAGCGTACTTCTGATCCTTCTGGAATACTAACGTGAAGGTAATCTGGCAGACGTCCTCATCATACACTGCATCGTGGATGGTCACTGTGGTTCTGGCGATTCCAAGTCTTGCACTGTCGTAGAGAATTTCTAGACCCGTGTTTGACAAGGTGCCCGCAGTGATGTTTGCTAACGGGTTGTCTGGAGTGTATTGGCCCTTCCACGTGTACACTGCTCTGCCGCCTTCTGCAGATGTGAAGTCACTGTATATTCCCCAGGCTTCCAAGCATCTCAGTTTGGTTTGGCGAGTGTAGTTTATATATAGAACCCAGCCTTGGATCAAGTCTTTCTGGGAGATGATTTTATTGGCCCAAGACTCCGTCTTAGTCCATTCAGCTCCATTGTAACCATAAGCCAGTCCAGTGTTCGCAGAATCAGCCATTTCGCCAAAGGCCGTCAGGCCGACTCTTATGCTCTTGCTCGCGTTGAAGTACACATCGCTTGGAGTGTAATGTAGTCGTCCATCCATTGATTCACAAAGTAGGAATATTGGCATGCTGTCATAGTAATCGTTGCCCGCGGTGCCCTCAAGTGTCACGTAATCTGTTCCTGTGGCCGTCGTTTTCCCGTTTATGAACGCGCTAATTAATGGAACAAACGTTATTGAACCGATTAATGCCGCTGCTAGTACAAGAAATCCGATGGTTTTTAAACTGTTTTTCGAATTCATTTTTCTTTCCTCTATCATTTAATTTCGTCTTCTATATGTTTTAACCATTCTATTTAAAAGGTTTTCCGTTTCCAAAAAACAAATCTCAGACCTTCAGTACGAACCCAAACGCGCGAACCGACCGATTTTTCACCATCACTAGTCAAACAGAGCATATCAATCACAGCTAGGACAAAACGCATCCCCATCGAACGCTACGTGACAACAGAGAAAGACAAAAACCCCTCTTTTCACAGAGTCCCCTTGAACAGATCTTCATCCTGAGGAATCTTCAGCTCTTCGAACCTGCAATCTTGGCACGCAGTCGACAGAATCCCGCAACCCTCTCAGCACCACGACCGGCCTTGCCTCCGTGCCCTGCCCCATCAACAACTCTGCAGCAGCCGCGATCTCATCCACAACGGCGACGTTCTTAACCTTCAGAACTTGCCCGAAAAGATCCTTCTTCCCCCGATAATCTCTGAACAAACCGAGACCAGACACGCCTATAGCAAAGTTAACCTGACCACGCCTGAAAGGACGACTGTAGGTATCGCAGATGACAACCGCCACGCTCTTGCCCGTCAATCCCTGCAATTCAGACCTGCAGCTCCGAGCTGAACAGTCTGGGTCCGCAGGCAACAGAGCAAAATCGCTCTCTTCCTTCGACGTTTGACTTGTCAATTCCAGCGTTTATGCAGATCAAACCCCGCTTGTCCTCAACCAAAAAAACTTCGCGAGTCGACTTCAACACCCTCTTGGTCTCACGAAGAACAAGCTCCACAAACCGCGAACCCTTCCCAGTCATTCTCGCAAGCTTCCTGGCTCTTGCCGAAGGAACGACATCCCTGAGGTTGACCACCCGTCCTTCAGCCTTAGAGAAAATCTTCTGAGCAGCAACAACGATGTCTGAATCCTGCAGCTCCAAACCGTTCCTCCTGCAGGTCTCAACGATCATTCGCGCTACGTCATCTCCCTTCTTAACCATGGGAAAACCTTCCAAAGCAAAGGCAGTAAAACTCTTCAAGAGCCCATCACTTTCCTCCAAGCATGTTCTTCTGCACCGTTAAATCTCTTACCCAAAACAAAATCGCAGAAAATCAAGCGTTGAATTTTGAACCTGAATTCAGGATTCATAACACTTTAACCGTATGCCATCAGAGGGATATGTTAAACCAAAATCTACAGTGGATGCTTGAACATGAAAAAACAAATTCACATCAGTTATCATCCTATTCGTCATAATCCTTGGTTTCCTGAACTTCGCATACAAAGTCCTGCCAGCCGTGCGGGCAACGCCCGTGGAAGGAGTCATCACACAGGACACGTTGTGGACGCTCGTGGACAGCCCATTCGTCGTAACCAACAACATCATAATCAACCCAAACGTCACCTTAACCGTCGAACCCGGAGTCGAGGTCCGTTTCGGAGGACCATTCTCGCTAATCACCAATGGAAGAATCGTCGCTCAAGGAACGGCAGACAGACCGATTCTCTTCACGACCAACGACCCCAACGGCACCAACTTCTGGCAGTCAATCTCAATCTACGGCGCACAATCCTCCTTCACAAACTGCGTCATAGAGTACGCAAAGAACGCAATGATGCTCGAAGCCGGTTCACTCCAAATTCAAAATGATCAAAGTGCAAAATAACTCGCAGAACGGCATCGTGGTAGACGCAGGAACAATAACGGTCGACAGCAGCGACTTTGCCCTCAACGGCGAAAGCGCCATACTGATCGAAGGCGGCAATTCCGTAACGATCAGCAACGACGTCATCGAGTCAAACGCGTACGGACTAACCCTATCTGGTCAACTGACAGGAACCGTACAGATTCAGCAGAACGAGATCATCAACAACACTCAAGCCGGAATCCTCATCGACGCAAAAGCGCTCGACAAACACTCAAATAAATGGAAACAACGTCACAGCAAACGCGCAAGGAATCCTCATCTCAACCAGCACGACCACAAGCATCAGCAACAACTACATCTTCGGAAACACTGTCGGAGTCTACTACACGGACAACGGATACCACCAACTGAACTTCAATGACATCTACGACAACGGAATGGGCGTCAGACGTAGCCTCTTCCTCTCAAGCCACCATCAACGCGATACACAATTACTGGGGAGACCGAAGCGGACCCCAAAATGAATGGCTGAACCCACACGGAAAAGGCAACCCGGTTGGCGAAAACGGAACAAACCTAGACGTCATACCTTTCCTAACACACTCGTTCACGTACAACAACAACCCACCCACAGCCGTCCTCTGGTCCGACATAGTGACCGCTGCAACGGGCCAGACAGTCACGCTCGTAGGCACAGACTCTCATGATGACGGCAGCATCGTACAATACCAATATGACTTCAACGACACCACAAACAGCGGCCATACGACGCTGTCCCTCTTCAACCACACCTACTCTACACCAGGCACTTACATGCCAAGCCTAATAGTCTGGGACGACGTCGGCTGGTGGAGCAACACAGTTTCGACAACAGTCACCGTTACCAATCTACCTACGCTACAAGCCTCAGTAACAGTTAACAACTCCACAATCGCCTACAACGGTAACACGTGGATAACAGTCTACGTCTCAACCGGCACTGGCGGAGTTGCTGACGCAACCGTCTCATTGTTCTCAACGGCAGGAGGAAGCTTCAGTCCCCAGTCAGGACTGACGGACGCCAACGGCTACTTCGCAACACAATTCACCGCGCCAAACGCCTCACAAACGACAGAAATAAGAATAATCGCAAGGGCATCAATGAACGGGTACGCAGACGGCTCTGCCCATGATTACGTCAAAGTCATCCCGCCTCTGACGGTGATAGCCACACCGAGCGCGCCAACCGTAAATTCCCAAGGAAACGTTACGCTCAACGTTAACGTCGAAGGCGATTTTGCAGAACCAGTGCAGGGCGCCAACCTCACCCTCTCATCCGACTACGGCACAATTACGCCTACGACTGGAATCACAGGCTCGAACGGCACGGCCATCTTCACTTACACTGCTCCAACAACGCTCAACCAGCTCAATGCCACATTGACAGTAACGGCCAGCAAGAGCGAATACGCCGACGGACAGGGCTACGCCATCATCATCGTTGAACCAAAAGTCTTGTCTCTCGACCTAAGCGCCGACCCTAACACCGTGCTCTCCGAGGAGCCAACCACGATAACGGCACAAGTCACCTTCAACTCAACCGCGGTGGCAAACGCCACTGTAACCGTGTCATCCGATGTCGGCGGCAACTTCAGTGAAACACAGTTGAACACAGATTCTGCTGGCATAGCAAGGTTTGCTTTCACGGCACCGCAGACCGTTGTCATCGGAGGAATAAACGCAACCATCACAGCCACGGCGTCTGAGGACGGATTCGTTGGAACTCAAAACCAGCTGATCTTGTCTGTGATCCCGAAAACACTAGATGTTCAGATCGTGCCTCAAGCGTTGACGACGTATTCAGGAAGCAACCTGAGCATCACGGCCATCGTGGGATACGATGGTAAACCACTTCAGAACGCCAATGTCACCATCACCGCAGCTAACGGAACATTTGCTCCAACACTGGCTGTCACGGACAGTAATGGTAACGCCACGTTCGTCTTCACAGCTCCCGAATTCGACGAAGACACCAACGTGACCGTGTCGATTCTCGCAATGAAAGACGGGTACATCGAAAACACCGACGCAGTCAACATCACAGTCCAGCCGTTACATTTCAAGATTCAGCCGAGCCCGTCAATCGTGCATTCAGGACAGACTGAAACCATCGTGATCCATGTGTACGCCAACGAAACCAACATTGCAACACCCGATGCTCTCGTCACAATCTCGTTGAATAACGGACAAAAATACACCAACGTCACGGACTCGAATGGAAGCTGCACGTTTCTGGTCAAAATTCCTCAAACGTCCGACAGCACGATTAACATGACGGTAACAGTGAGCAGAGTGGGATACGTGGGAAGACAAACCGTCTTCACGCTGAACGTCGTTGCAGAGGAAGTCGGATTTCCATGGTTAACCATACTCATCATCGCTATCCCCATTGCAATCGTGGTCGTCATCGTGATCCTGATAAAGATGAAGGTCATCGTCGTTTCCTCGAAGGATGAAGAGGGTTCAGAGTAAGGTCTCGTGAGACGTAATATTTAATAGACTGTGTGAACTCAACAGTAAGTGGAACAGGAGAACTACAATGACACAATCGCAAAGCAAGGGAAAACTTGCAAAACTCAAGACCATAAACATAAGGTTCAAACTTGAAAAAACAAGAACAAGTAGCCACTCCGCCCCTACCGCCAAGACCTCTACCCAGAGGATACAAAGTAATGGAGAAGTACCCACTCTACGAACCCTTCGCACACGTCGCCATCGCACAGAACCCAAAAACTGGAGAATTCAAGTACATTCTGGACGAACTTCAGCTTGACCCCCTAGAAAGAAGCGTCTACACGCGCATTCTTGAAATACTCCTAGCAGAGATCGAGTCTCCAAAAGAGGAAATCGTTGATCCAAGAAGATTCTTTGCAGACGAAGCCAAGAAAATCGTCGACAAATACCGCATCAGCCTAGGCTGGCTCCCCGACGTATCATGGTACAAGATCCTTTACCATGCGGAAAGAGACCTGGTCGGATTCGGCCAAATCGATCCTCTGATGCGAGACGCAAACATTGAAGATATTTCATGCGACGGTGTAACCAGGCCCGTCTACGTATGGCACAGAAACTATGAAAGCTTAGAGACGAACATCCAGTTTCAGACAGATGAAGAACTTGACAACATGGTTGTGAAATTAGTACACATGGCTGGAAAACACGTGAGCTCAGCCTTCCCCATCGTCGACGCGTCATTACCAGGCAAACACAGACTTGCCGTCTGTTACAGACGTGAAATCACTCCCTTCGGAACCGCATTCACCATCAGAAAATTCAGAGAAGACCCCTATTCAATAATAGACTTGATCAACATAGGCACATTCTCAGAAGAGATGGCAGCATACTTCTGGCAGTGTCTAGAGTACAGAACATCAATAATGGTTCTAGGTGGAACAGCCGCAGGAAAAACCACGGCATTAAACGCTCTAGCTTGTCTAATCAAGCCAGGCAGCAAAATCATTACGATAGAAGAAACGGCAGAACTCAACCTTTCTCATGAAAACTGGGTATCACTGATCGCAAGGCAAAGCTACGGACTGGGCGGAGACATTACAGGCGAAGTACCATTATTCGATCTAGTGAAAACCTCAATGAGACATCGGCCCGACATCCTCATCGTGGGTGAGGTCAGAGGACAAGAAGCATACGTACTATTCCAAGCACTAGCAACAGGACACGGTGGCATGTGCACAATGCACGCTGAAAACTTGGATACAGCAATAAAGCGACTCACACAGAAACCAATGGACATCTCACCAGCATACGTACCATTGATGAACATCATACTATCAATCCAAAGAGTCCACATTACAAAGAACAACGAGAAAAGAGCATACAGACGAGTCATGAACGTCAACGAAATCGCTGAATTCGAAGATTACAGACCCATCTTCAAATGGAACCCACCTAAAGACGAGCAGATACAAACTCTCGACAAAAGCATAATGCTCTCGGCCATTTCTGAAAGGTTAGGCCTAACCAAGAAAGACCTGATTGCAGAGATTGAAAAAAGGAAATCAATACTCCACTGGATGCGCGAACGCAACATAAGAAGCTACAAAGACGTGGCCGCGATAATCGCAGAATACTACGCTAGGCCAAAACAAATCTACGAAAAAATTCTAGCCGGAGAGGAGGTTAAACCACTTGCCGTATCTGGAAACACTTGAAGCGTGGTCTTTCCGTCTCTTCGGGAAAACAGCTCCCTCCGTTCTCAAACGCGTGGTTCAGTTCAGACAATACCTTGAACGAGCAAGAATCAAGATCTACCCAGAAACCTACGTATCCTTGATGTTTTTCACTGCAACACTCACCATACCGATCTCAATAGTCTCTATAGTAATCGCACTACTCTATGGCTTCATGCCAGCGATATTCATCATACCAGTACCACTCTATGTAATGATTGGGTTTCTCCTGGTTCCAATGTCCAAGGCTAGCGACAGATCAGCAAACCTTGAGAGAGAAATGCCCTTTGCAGCATCATACATCAGCGTTATGGCTTCAGGAGGCATAGCACCATATTCGAGTTTCAAGAGACTTTCGGAAGTGGACCTGCTTCCAGGAATGAAAAACGAAGGCCAGAGAAATAATCAAAGACGTTGAAATCTTCGGCATAGACCCGCTGACGGCAATTGAGCAGGCGGCGAAGAAAAACCCGCTGGACATCTTTAAAGATTTTCTATCAGGATACGCTTCAACCGTCATAATTGGCGGTGACATAGGACACTTCCTCGAAAGAAAAGCCGAGGACATCTTCAAGGCAAGAGCATTAAGAGTCAAGGCAGCAGCTGAAAGACTCGGCATGCTTCTTGAAACTTTCATAATAGTGAACGTCATGATGTCACTCTGTTTCTACATCATGTTCAGCGTCGAAAACATCGGCGTAACAGGCACAGCCGGCGGTGGAGGAAGCGGATCCACATCAGGAATCATCCTTTACACGTTTCTGCTGAGCCCGCTACTCTCCATGATGTTCATCTACCTAGCGCACAGCATGCAGCCAAAAACACCCGTAACAGACATGCGCCCCTACAAAGTGTTCGCGATCAGCGGCATCATAGGGATGGCAATATTCGCGACGTTCTACTTCTTCAACCTGTACAACTCTTTCATAGATCTGCCCGTGACGCTGGCAGTATCGTTGTTCGTCGCCACTGCACCAGCAGCGGTCGTCTACAACAAATACCAAAGCCAAAGAACTCAAACTGAATCAGGAGTGAACAGCTTTCTCAGAGACCTGACGGAAGTCAGAAAAACAGGACTATCACCCGAAAAATGCATCGAAAGCCTTTCACACCGAGACTATGGCTCATTCTCCAAAGAGCTACGCAAAATAAGCTCAGAGATTTCATGGGGAATCCCCGTGCGAAAAGTCATCATGGACTTCATCAGTAGAACGAAGAGTTGGATGACCCAGATAGTCATGTTCCTGCTTGTTGAAACGGTAGACGTCGGCGGAGGCACAATAGCAATGATAGAATCGCTGGCCAGGTTCAACAACACAACTCAAGAAGTTGAAAAAGAAAAGAAGATGGCCGTACGCCCGTACGTGATTATGCCATACTTCGCTGCCCTGCTACTGGTGGCAACGACAACGATGATGCTCGGGTTCACCACGGGCACCCTTGGACTCAGTACTCCAACAGGACCGAACCCTGAGATGGAATCAGTCAAAGCGATATTCAATCTGTCATGCATATTCTCCAGCTACATGATCGGCATAGTTGCCGGCAAAATCAGCGAAGAATCCATCGGAGCAGGTTTCAAGCATGCCTCAATTCTGGTGATAATAACCGTGGTGACTGCTAAGCTGGTGCCCATGTTCGTAAAGGTGTGACAGGGGGAGAATGAAAATCGGATCAGACAGACGCCTGTTACACAGGCTCAGAAAAAACAAGAAAGCAATCAGTCCAGCCATTTCGACGGTCATAATTACAGCCGCCGTAGTAGTGATGCTCCTAGTGACCATCGTTTTCGCCAACAACTATCTGCAGCAACGCATAGCGCAGAACGAGTTCAGCGCCGCGGAGCAGTTCATGCAAACGACCGCATTACAGCTGGACGACGTGTCATGGACTATCGGTCGCACCCAGACGATCAGATACGCGAGCACGTTCGGACAAGTAAACTTTCAAGCACCCGCCCTAAACTACACCGTTTTCGTAAACAACGCACCGATCGCGAGTTTCACAACTGGCGTACTTTTCTTCAACATGCCAACGAACAAGTACAACATAGCAAACGGCTACTATCGAGGCATAATTCCTCCTTCGAACAGTTCCTTCCTCCAACAAGGCACGTCGGCGCCAGTGGGTCACGTTTTCATCGTCGAAATGGTTCCCATGATTGACGGCAACTACATAAGAATAGTAGTCGCCCCCTCAATCAGAATGTTAAACTCGACGATAACAACAAGCAACACCACGGCAAATTACTACAACTTCTACCTCCCACTCCTTGAACCTGGCAAGAGTCCCCACCTTTCACAAACCGTCACGCTCCAAGGAAACAACGTGAGCGTAACCACAAACGGAAATGTCAACGACATCAAAATACACGTTGACTACCCACAGAGCATTCAAGGTTTTAACAGCCAGTTCTTCCAGTTCGAAAGTCAAGACGAGGAAATACAGGTTCCTGCAGGTTCAATTCTAGAATTCTACACAAGCGAGGTGATCGTGTCGCTAGGACTGCAAATCTAGCCGACTGATGGAGGAAAAAGAATGGTACACGTCACGATCGAATACATGATAATGATTCCCCTCCTGATATTGCAGGTCTTCCTCTTTCCCTTAACCGCAGGCTGGCTCATGACGACATGGGTGAACCAAAGAAGAACCCTGGCCTTGCAAGACGTTGCTGGACAACTTTCAAGCACTATTCAGCAGTTGTACTTCGCGCTAAATCACCAGACCGTGCCGGCTGGAGAATCAACTTATGCTCCCGGGTTGCCACCGTCAATTGAAGATCTTTTCTACAAGGCAACCGCAAAGCTACGACCTCTCGGAGCACCAATGAATTCCAGCAACATGCTGGACGTCACAGTCAATCTAATCGGAACCACAAACACCGTGGCAACAACCGTGATACTCGGGCCCAACGTTGACTGGCGATCTTCCGTCTTCAAGAGCAACTCGACAAAAGCAGCGGTAACAGCTCAGAAGTTCTTGAACGGAACGATAGCGCTATGGTTTGAATCTTAGGAATGATCGAAATTGCCCGAAGCCACAATAGATCACATGATCGCCCTGACAGTCTTCCTAGCGGCGCTGCTGCTCTTCATAGGGCTATTCAATCAGACAATTCAAACAGCAATTTTGTACCAGCAACACCGATACATTGCGTCCAAGTGCACAGACATGCTCGACAACATTATGCTCAACCCAGGCTACCCAACCTATTGGGGAACCAGCAATGCTACACCCTCCAGCTTTGGGTTGCAGGACCCAGAGTTCACTCAATACAGGCTCAGTCCTTTTTCGTTGATGCGTCTAGCATCATTTTCAGGCACACCAGTGTACTATTCCAAAACAGGCATGACGTACAGCAACGTAACACTTGGGTTCGGAGATTCCTTACTGGTACCTTACAATGAAGCCCTAAACTATTCAACTGCCTCAACCCTACTCGGAACGAACAACTCGTTCGGTTTCCAACTCACCGTCACACCCACTGTCACAGTATCGATCTCGGAATTTCAATCAAGCAACCCCCTGATACTGACAGTAAACGTCGCGGGAAATGGCTTCCCTCTGTTAAGAGCCAACCTCAGCTATTGCTTTTTGACAGTCTCAACTCAGGGAGGAAACTACCCGTCCTACACGACATCGTACGGCACCGCCTACACAGACGAGCAAGGATCTGCCTTCTTGTCTTTTCCCCAAGTCCAAGACTCTGGAACATCATACGCTCTGATAGTCTATGCTCGCCTCAGCGGACTCAAAGGTGTCGGCTATCACCAACGAGTTTCTTCGAGCCAGCAATACATAATTCCATTCATCAACGATTTCAATCAAGGAACAGTGATTCTAGCACACAGTTACGATGTACACTATTTAGGCCCGCCGGAGGCAGCGATCTTCTACAACGCCACGTTTGTCCTGTTGACAGAAGACTTCACGCTTCGGGAAATGCCGATGGACAATGCAACAGGAACCGTCGGAAAAGTCAACTACGGTTACGGGTATCCTTACGAGAACGTCACGATTCCTACGATGAACCCTGGAATCTTGGTTGTTACGTACAAGAAAAGCGCGAATGAAGGAGGCATCATACTCATGCCGTGGGGTATCAGTTCCCTCGCGTTTTCAATAGTCTTCGGAGATAACACTGCTGGAAAAGAATGGGTCGCTACAGACACGCGGCAAGTCACAGTCAGCAACGTCGCGTACCAAGCAAAACTCGCGGTCTGGAGCCTACAGGGATACGGGGTGACCGGCTAAATGATGCGCACCGTCGAGATACTGCTCGTCATCGTCATCATCACAGGAGCTTTCGTGATATCTTCCTACTTTGCAGTCTTGCCATCACCACGTCAGGTCTCACCCACAAGCCTTGAAAGATTAGCCTTGACGACTCTTCAAGCACTAGATGTCAGTCACGACTTAAGTGGCACAGTTTTCAAACCGTCAAATGATTCATCATGGACCGATCTGAAAGTCGCACTCTCAGCATCTCTTCCACCTAACATGGTGTACAACCTGACCGTCTATGACGTGAAGCCAGGAACAATGCAGCTCTATTACGTTTCTAACTCTATCTCAAACGCCGCAAGCATGGGAGTCAGCACGGGATCTTCCTCTTATCTGTCTGCTTCTTCCAACGTAACCTTCGGTTTCACACCAGAAAAAGTTGGTGAACATGGAGGAGGCGGCGGAACACTCTACATTTTGAACGCCAGCGACACCAACGGCTGGTGGATCACAGGCTATACAACGCAAAAACTCGCCGAAGACCTGTACAACCTCCTCTCGCCCTACTTCCAAACGACGATATTGATACAGAACACCACCCAATTCGCACAGATCCTCAACGGAACAACGATTTCAGGGTCACCCAACGAAAACGTGTCCAACGCAGTCGTAATAAACACGTGTGGAGAAGCAGTTCCAATACCATCAGGATACTACGCCACAATAGGAGCTCAGGATTCCTACGCAAAATACTGCTACATCCTAGGACAAAGAGTCAGACAGTACAACTGGACATTCGCCAGCATAGTCGGCTACCCACTCTACTACGTCAGCAACACAGGACTGTTTCCAAGCAGCCAGAACACGTGGGGCATCTACGGCATGCAACTGGTGGCAGCAGCCGGACTTAACTCGTTCCTCGAGGGAATCGACAACCAAACCTACGTTTACAACGGCAACTGGATCACAGGAGATTTGGCGGGAAGCGTCTACCTTTCATCAGAAGCAATCTATTACTGCAACTACTACGGCATATACCCATCCTACTACCAAACTGCAAGCAGAGCCTTGCCATCCTCAATAACCTCGACTTACGAACTGAACGTCACCAACTACATCTTTCAACCCTCAGGCGGCTACCTTCCTGGAGCCGTATACAGACAGATCACGTCCGGCGCCTTCCTAGCCTTAGGCTTAACGCGAACGCCGGACATAAGAATAACCGCCCTCGGACTTCTTACTTATTACAGACCTCACCTTTACCGTTCGGACTACAATTCAGTTGGCACTTCAAAACTCATCATACTACAGCTTGGACAAATGGGAGGAGTGTAGCAGATGAACAAACGAGGACAGTTCTCGATCATAGCAGCATTACTCGTCGCGATAGTGCTGATAACAACAGTGGTGATGACTTACTCCACGATCCGCAGCAGCCACCAGTGGCAATCAACCTCAGATTCAAAGCGCGATAGATGAAACCAATCTAGCTATAAAGCAGATACTGGGCTTCACCGTCGGATACTACGGCTCAATCTTGAAGAGCACGGGAAACCAAACGTACGCAACAGAGCTTGCTACAAACTATCTTCAAAGCGGACTCGTGTACACGGCAAACATGCATCCTGACTGGGGCGGTTCTTTCGATGTCACAAGTTCTCAACTCTACACCTCCTGGTACTCGAACATGAGCTACAGTAGCGGAAGCTTATCTATCAACTACAACCTCACGGGGCTGGGAATTCACGGAATCACCTACAATGTCAATTGCAGCTTAACGATTCAAATAATGCCCACAGTTAACAGCGAAGCAACAGTGATGATAACAAAAGATGGAACTGAACCGTTGATAAACCTGGGAACGTCCAACCTGCAGTTTTACCGCTACAGCACCAACGACTCATCCTGGAATCTGGTTGCCCCTCCAAATGAACCATTAGCATACGCAAACGGAACATACCAAATTGACATACCATCAGGAATAGACGTAAACTCCTACCTGATCCAAGTACAGGATCAAAGAGGCATAATCGTCATAGCCTCATCCTTCAGCGCCTACACGATCAACCTAGCATGGAACACCACGTCATCCCCGACTCAACACTTCGTCGACAACAACACCTCTGACGTGGACGGAAATGGGAACACAGGAACACAAAGCAACTTCGCAGCCATGCAAACCGCGCCAGACGGAACAATGAACACGCTCACAGAAGGAATAACGACGGCAGGCGTTCCTGAGAAATGGGTGGAACCAATCTCCAACGATCCGACAAGCTGGACAAATCCGAGTCAAGCCTATGATAACAACACCGTCACGATGGCATCAACCTCCATCTCAGCGAAAAGTTGGAGCACCTACCTCACACTGGACACCAGCGCAATTAGCTGCCACAGTGTCCGCTACTACGTTGACGCCAACAGTGGCAGTGTCAATCAAATGAGGATTGACATCTACAATGGCGCATGGACAACCGTGTACAACGGCAGTTTCAGCTCGGAACCAGTGGACCAACGTGACTTTTGCTGAGACCTCCGCGTCAAAAATGCGATTCAGATTCTACAACAATCATGGCAGCAAAACATACAGTGCGTACGTATATGAGGCACAATTCCTGCAAACAGCGACTCCACAGAACTGTCAGCTGGACGTCGAAGCTCAATGGACCAACGTCAACTACAACGACACAAACCAATGGTTATGCATCTACGGAGGAACGATGGCAGCCGAGAACATTCGAGTGGATGTAAGGAGCGGTTCAACATGGCTCAACGTGTTCACTGATCTGTTGACCGGATGGAACAACGTTTCAGTCTCAAAATACGTTAACTCCCCAACTTTTACGATTAGATTCACGGATGGAACGCAGACAAACGATCCTGTCCAAGACAGTTGGCAAATAGACTCAGCACTTCTCAGTTCCGGCGGATCAGTCGGTGTCAGCACAAGCAGCACCATCGTCTTTGAACTGGAACAGAGCGGAACGATTCGATGGTTAGGCAACAACCTGCAGCAAACGATGCGGGCCCAGCCTATTCCGCCCATCCCAGTGAAATCCATCCACGTAAACGAGACAGTTGCAAACGTCAGCAGCGAAGTGCCTTATCAAGTGGAAGATTGGGCTTCCAACTACCAAATTCCTCTGGGACTGACAAACAACGCGAGCGTCTTCAGCGACACAAACATGCTCGTCTTCTTGGCAGGCCCCAACGTCACAAGAGTAACGGTATGGTGGAACGGCAGCGACACGACGACGCAGACACCGTACGCCTACACGGACTTGTACTTCACCGGCGACAATCCAGCGGGCGGAATTCTTACAAACGGCATTCTAAGATTGCAGATAAACGGAGGCCAAGTCACGTCGACCCAAGGCACCTCGACCGTGGTTGCAACGTTAATGCGGATCAACGGCCAGAGCAGCACCTACGGAGCAGGAACCGCCTTCGTAATCCACCACGGAGTTGTAAGAGACATAATTCAGCAAGAAGCAGAATGGTCAGGCGGCGCGCCCAACTGCCCCAACCTTTACGCCCACATAGTCTTGACTCTGCCTGCGAACGTCAACTACTACACGTATCAGCTGAGGCTAATGTTCGTGAACTCCCAACAAAGCAGAACAATAACAGACCTGTGTCCGGTGAGACTCACAGTCCCAGCGGGTCAACCACTAACCGAAGACGGAGTATTAGGGGGCAATCCAGTAGCCTCCGATGCCACAGGTCTTTACTACAACAAATCCTCCTCTGAATCGATACATCACTGGAGCGAATTCATCAGCGGCACAAAGGGCGCGGGCATAATGTTCACCGACGCAGGCAACCAAGAACTCTACGTTTTCGACAGCATCGCCGGAAGTACAACAGGAGCAATCAGCATTACGAATTCGACTGGAAACATCATTGAACTTCAACCTGTCAGCGTGCGCGCATCAGCAAGCTTCACGTACGCCCTAGACGTAGCCTGGCACGGCGCGATCGCAACGTTCGACGGAACGACCCCCATCTACGGCAATGGAGGCAACGGATTATGGACCACCGTCGAATGCCCACCAATCATAACGGTGAGCACAAGCTAGTTTGACGGAAGTTTGCGAATGGAAAATGTTATCATGGATGTTGATTCATCGTTCATACAGGTTAAATATTGAATAATAAGATTTCATAAGCATACAAAGGTGAGAAGTATGACTAAAAAAACGATCAAATCGAGAAAAGCCATATCACCGATACTAGCCACACTCTTACTCGTCGTCATAGCAGTAGCTGCGATAGTCGTAACCTACGCGTGGATCATGACCTACATGAACAACGCGAATCATCAAGCTGGCGTCATTCTCTTCATGGCGAACGTGAACTTCTACAACGACAGCGGCACACCGAAAATCGCCATCGACATAGGCGACTCTGGAACACAAGGAACCAACATCGCACTCTTATACGTTGGAACGTCAGAAACAAACATGCAGAACCAAACATTCACTCCAGCACAGCCTCCTGTGACGCAATGGCGTATTTGCAACGATCACGATAAACTACAACTGGACACAAGGCACGATATATTATTTCAAAGTGCTGGGCCAAGCAGGAGCGACCCTCGGACCCGTTTCAGCACAAGCACCAGTCAGCCTAAGAAAAAACACGACAATCTCAGTTTCCTTTCCGATTTGAAAAACCGACCGCATTCGCCGAAATCTCGTCAGAAAGAAATATAACGATTCAACGACATCAACACAAAGGTGCAAAGCTCTCAAATACTCGATGCTGCAAGGATCGCACTAGTCGCGGTTTTCTTTATTTACGCGTCGTGGAGCGACCACAAATCCCGCGAAGTCAGCGATACGGTGTGGCTACTCCTAGGCCCCCTATCTTTAGCTTTAACACTCACAGAATTATTCGTTTTCTACTCTTCACAACTGATCTCTTACGCCGCATGTTTCGGCGTGACCGCAGCTTTTGCGGTTATCCTTTTTTACTCAGGCGCCTTCGGAGGCGCTGATGCGAAAGCCCTGATGTGTCTGGCACTCGCATTGCCATTCTACCCAGGCGGCCTGTTGACACCTCTGGCAGGGGATCCGTCACTGATATCGACCATGTTCTTTCCAATCACGGTGTTCAGCAATTCGGTACTGTTCGCAGCGCTGTCAGCAGTCGCGTTGCTTCTCTACAACGCGGTGTGGCGTCTGAGAACACGTAGAGAATTGTTCGAAGGAAATCAGCGAAACGAATCCATAGGAAAGAAGGCGTTAGTTCTAGTTACAGGCTACAAAGCTGCCATCAGTAAGCTGAAAGAAAAATGGCACGTGTACCCGATGGAAGACATAGAACAAGACCCAGACAAAGGATACAAAAGAAAACTGATAATCCTGCCAAAAGACGAAGGCAGAAACGAAATCGTGGACAGACTCAACAAGGCGGTTGAGACAGGAACCATAAAAGACGGTGTCTGGGCCACCCCAGGGCTCCCGATGCTGATATTCATCACAGCAGGACTTCTTGTCGCACTGTTTGTGGGCGACATCGTCTGGATATGCATTCGTCTGGCTCTCGGTTAGAGTCGTCTAGTTTTTAAATGCCCAAAACAATCTTGATCATTGAGCGGCTAGACTCAACAGGGTATGAAAACTTTGACGAAAATGTTCGGCAGCTCAGGAGTCCGCGGCCTGGTAAATGACGATCTTACACCCGCACTTGCGGCGCAAATCGGCTCCGCTGTCGGGACACACTCAAACGCAAAACTCGCACTTGTTGCCCGAGATACGAGAACTTCAGGTCTCGAACTCGAAAACGCCCTGGTATCTGGACTTCTTTCCAGTGGAACCAACGTCAAAATACTGGGAACGGTGCCCACTCCAGCATTAGCTTTCTTGACACGTAAAATGAACGCAGACGTAGGCATAATGATAACCGCTTCACACAATCCGCCTCAATACAACGGCATCAAAATCTTCACCCCCCAGACTCTTGCATACAATGAGCAGGACCAAACACGAAATTGAAAAAATCATAGACCACAAGCGCTTCAAACGAGCGAATTGGCAAAACATAGGCGAAGCCCAATCAACCGATCAGACTCAACTGTACGTCGAGATGATAACACGATCAGTTCAACTTCGCAGAAGATGGCACGTGATCGTTGACCCGGGATGTGGAGCCACGTACAAATCAGCTCCAGCAGCGTTGAAAGCTCTGGGTTGCAAAGTAACAACGCTGAACGCTCAACCTGACGGGTTCTTCCCTGCAAGGAGCCCAGAGCCGAACAAAGACTCTTTGAAACCTCTCGCCAGAATCGTAAAAAACTTGGATGCCGATCTGGGTCTCGCCTACGATGGCGACGGTGACAGAGTGGTCTTCATAGATGAAAATGGAGTGCTGGCAGATTTTGATCGTGTTCTCGCCGCCTATGCCGGATATGTAATCGAAAAGAATCGCGGCGGGATCGTTGTAACAAACGTGGAAGCTTCGATGTGTATCGACAAAATGGTCGAAACGAATAATGGAAAAGTTGTCAGATCCAGAGTCGGAGACGTTTACCTTTCAGAAGTGATGAAAGAAAAAAGGCGCAATCTTCGGCGGAGAGCCTTGCGGTGCCTGGATACATCCAGGGTTCCATTACTGCCCCGATGGCATTCTTTCATCCGCACTGGTTTTGAAAACCCTCGATGAGAAAGATGAAAAATTGACAGAACTCGTCTCTGAAACACCCGAATACCATACATTGCGAAAAAACATCGCATTCGACGCAGAGGTCAAACACAAGATAATTGAGAAAGTGGGCAAAAACTTTCAAAGCATCTTCAATAACAGTAATGGGTTTTCAAAAGTTGATGGCATCCGTATATCACTAGAAGCTGGGTGGATTCTGATCAGAGAGTCAGGAACCGAACCCTTGGTGAGACTCACAGTTGAGGGTGAATCGTTAAAAACAGCTAGAAACATAATGGAGAAAGGTATTGTGCTCGTGGAACAATCGGCTAGGGAAGGGAAATAGTTGAAAGCAGCAATCTTGGCCGCTGGAGAAGGAGTGAGACTCCAACCAATAACAGCAACAAGGCCAAAACATCTGATAAAGATTGGCGGAAAGTCAATTCTTGAACACTGCCTCAACGCATTGAAAGCATCAGGCACCAACGAAGTTGTAATAGTCGTCCACTACATGGCGGACGCGATAAAAACACTTTTTGATGACGGGAAAAAGTTGGGGTTAAAAATTGAATACGCCGAACAGAAGGGAATCTTCGGCACAGGCAACGCCGTGAGCGTCGTCGAACCCTACATGAAAGAAGATTTTCTGCTTGTGAACGGAGACTTGCTTTTCGACGCGGAAGCGGTAAGAACAGTCATCAACCTTCACCAGAAAGAAAAACCCGCAACCACGATGGCAATAGTCCCCGTCGAAAAACCCGAAAACTACGGAATAGTTGAGCTTGAAGGCGACAACAAGGTCAAACGGATAATAGAGAAACCAAAACGCGAAGAAACCCCAACGAACCTCGCAAACGCGGGAATCTACGCCTTCTCCACAGAGATATTCAGTAAGCTGAAAGAGACTGCGCCGTCATCCAGAGGTGAATGGGAAATCCCAGACGCACTTTCGCTTTTCATAAAAGAGAACAAGACAGTAATGGCTGCAAAAATCGCCAAAGAACAGTGGCTCGACATAGGAAGCCCATGGGACCTACTTGAAGCAAACCGCTGGGTTCTCAACAAGAATGAAGCCCAAATCAAACGGCATCATAGAGAACGGAGCACACCTTCTCGGACACGTAACAGTAGCGGAGACAGCACGGATACGTTCAGGAGCTTACATTGAAGGACCCACTTGTATTGAAGAAGAAAGCGACATAGGACCAAACTGTTACATCAGAGCGTACACCAGCATAGGCAAAAGAGTAAGAATAGGAAATGCCTGCGAAATCAAGAACAGCATAATCATGGATCACGCCCACATCGGTCACCTTTCCTACGTCGGCGACAGCATCATCGGCGAAAAATGCAACCTCGCAGCCGGCACGATAACAGCCAACTATCGACTTGACGCCAAGACGGTCAAAATGATGATCAAAGACAAAATCGTAGACAGTGAACGGAGAAAACTCGGAGCAGTCCTTGGAGACAACGTGAAAACAGGGATAAACGCACTTTTCATGCCAGGAGTGAAGGTTGGAAACGACAGCTGGATCGGCCCAAACGTTCAGGTTCAAAAAGACGTGCCGCCGAAAAGCATAATCCTCCTGAAACAGGACCTTGAAAGCAGAAGTTGAACTGTTATATCACCAATTCTCCGAAAATGATAAATCGTCTGTAGTTATCTTTGATTCGAAGGCTTATGAAAGAGGAAAGAATGGCCAAACTCTTGCGGGAACTAATCCGCGACTCAAGAAGAAGCGACAGAGAGCTGGCCAAAGCCATTGGAGCCTCCCAACCAACAGTCACTCGAAACAGAAAGCTCCTAGAAAAATACATCAGGAGCTACACCATAGTTCCCGAGTTCAGCAGAATAGGCTACGAAATGTTGGCAATGACTTTTGCCAAAACAAAAGCCTACAGCAAAGAAGATAACGAAAAGAAAATGAACTCAGCCCAAGAATGGGTAATGAAACGCCCAAACATTTTCTTTGCATCAGAGGGAGAAGGCCTAGGGAAAGACATGGTAATAATCTCCATTCACAGGGATTATTCGAAGTATGCAGAGTTTATGCGAGATTACACCGTCAAGTTTGCAGAGTTCGTAACGGATGTCCAGTCATTCATCGTAAGCCTGAAGACTGGAAAACTCCTTAAACCATTTGACCTCAAATATCTCTCGGAAGATATAGAAACGACAAGCAGATCCTAGCAGGCAACCGTTTTCGTTAAAATCTAAAATAGTCGTTCAACAGATTCGTTGGCCAGATAGGAGGTTCAGAAGTGTCAGTGGCACAAAGGAAATACTTCACCGAGGTATCAGCGTTAGCAGACAAGAACGTCATAGTGGTGACTGCAAACGGAAAAAAATTCAGCGGTACACTGATCGGGATTAACCAAGACGACCTAAGCCTTTGTCTATCAGGCGCCAAAGATGAAGAAGGAAGAATGCTGCACAGGGTTTTCCTGAACGGAAACATCGTAGCGCAAATATTCACAGTTGAAAAACCTTTTGACCTGAAGGCCTTGGCTGAACGCTTAGAAAAGGTGTTCCCGACGATGGTCAGATTGTACGAGGACAAGGGCTTCATCTGGGTCATGGACAAGGTCAAGTTGACGGAAAAAGGCGTCGTGGAAGGATCAGGGCCCGCGGCTGAGCGTGTGCAAAAAGTCTACGAATTGTTCATGGGCGAAGTCAAGGGCAAAGCCTAGATAAACCAGCGGAACTGCTGTTCCTCTCTCTTCTTTTCTTCTCCAACATTTCTTATCAGCCCAAACGACTCGAGCACCTTCTTAGTCTCTTCAGCAGCGGCATCCACCCTAGCAAGATCAACGTTCATCTTCAAAAACTTGTTCAGTGCCGCCAGCGCAACGCGCGCAGCGTTCGCGTCAGGGTAGATCCCCAGTGTGTCGACAAGCAACGAGAAACTTTTGAAACCTTTGAGTTTGGCCAGTCCGACCATTATGCCCGCGATGCCGAACACTTGCCCGACCATGATTTTCGTTCCGAGTCCAAGGGCTTCCGCCAGAGTCTCATTGTCTGAGGCAGCGCAATAGATCTGAGGAGCTGTCCTGATCTCCTCCTGCCTGTAGCCGCCCAACGTGATTATGTACTTGCAACCCAACTCTTTAGCAACGTCCAGGACACGGCCGCAGAGCTCGTATTGCCCAAAAGTTGTCAATGCTTGAGTATTACCGTACCAAATGACCATGTCACGCTCGTTGTCCCCTCCCTTATAGTAGTAAAGCTCATTCATAGGCGAGAGTGTTCTGCCGTTGGCAGTAGTCACTGCGAGATCTTGAAAAGAAGAAGAGTGGATCTCGGCGAAGCGTTGTGCCTTCAACTCATGAATCAAATGCAGAGCTGTTATGTTTGCAACGAAGCCTATCCCTGGTAAGCCTTCGATTAGCACTGGCTCGCGAAGCGTCGGTTTTTCATTCATCTCCAGTATGCAGACCATCGAGTCAATTCCTTTACGCGCGTTCGAACGGGTAGTAGATGAAAGACCATGCTATAAGTGTGTTTTGATAAACCAGAACAGCACTAGGCTTATTGAAGCGCCACGAGTTTCAGTTTTTCGAGGTCTCTCACGAACTTCAACGCGAGTTCGGCATCGGTGTCGGAGTATTCGGCTGAAACAGCACTCAAAATCTGGTACATGTTTCTTTTTCCATCCATGAAATTGAGAATCTCAGCAGCCTTCTTAGAGAATTCCGCATCTTTCTTATCGATCTCCAGATACCATCCAAAATCCTTTTCACCGAGACCCTTCTTCATCGATCCGAAACTAAGCGTCCCCTTGAAAAGCCTTCGAGGGATAAGCTTTCTCAACTCATCATTTCTGTCGTTTGGTTCGGCGCCGGGCAAAACCAAAGCAGAAGCATTCGCTACAAAATTCAATGCCTCCTCAAGTCTTGATGTGGTTCTGCGCCCTGCATCGACAATGTCAATGCAGCATCGGTCCAAGATGAGCTGCATTTCTGGGTTCACTCCGAGTCTCTTTACTGATTGGATCGCCTGCTGTTCACGCCAGACGACGTGCTCGATTTTGTTTCTGCAGCGGTCAGCGATCTTGACCAGTTCTCTGGCGAGTTGATCCGATTTGTCCTTCAGATTCCGATCGCCTTTTTTCCCGAAGAGATCCTCGGTCGCCGCTCGGCCGATCTCTTCGATTCTCCCAACGGCTCGGGATGCAGTCTCCATTGCTAGCAGACAACCTTCTTCAGCATCCGCGCTTGCAAGCGTCAGGGCAGCAACTGTTGCGATCCAACCAACACGTTTGAGACTGTTAACACTCACATTGTCAATCGTGTCCATGCTGGTGTGATAGAAGAGATCAGGCCACTGCAATAACATGATGCAGGGTACTCCAATAGTTGAGTCTGTGAATTCCGCATGATCGCTTCCTCCGCTAAAAGCGCCTGTGGCGTACCTGAAAGTTGAAGTTGAACCAAAGGGTGAAGATGCGTCAAACTCCTTCACTGATCGTTCGAAGAGGCTGAAAACATAGTCGTTGAGATATGACGGCAAAGAATCAGGGGTACGATCGAGATTAAGCGTTGATCTGCACAGTTCCTGATCTTGTCCAACCATGTCAAGGTTTATTCCCGCGACCAGTCTTCGAGAACTATCTTCGTGGCGGTGAAGGTAAGCCACCGAACCGCTAGTCTCCGGAACCCACAAGAAACGAATTGTTCTCGCAGGCCGTTCTATCTTGCCATCGTCAATTAAGACTTTGATGGTTCTTGCCACTTCGAGCAGAAGACCACTTCCTGAAGCGTTATCATTAGCGCTGGGTTTCGGATGACACAAATGTGCGATAAGAAATATTTCCTCGTTGGGTTTTGACGACCCTTGAATAGTGGCGGTTACCACATCCAATTTTCCCACAAAAAGACGAGCATCCACCTTAGCCTTCAACCTCACCCGCTTGCCGTCGCTTAGTAGTGCTCTCAAACGATTTCCCTGTCTTTTGCTCAGAGAGAATCCAAATCTCACCTTCGGGAGGTCTTCCGCTGATGGCCATATGGCTTGGTAGGCATGGGCATCGGGAATATCCAGACTTTCCCTCACGTCTGGCATTTCAAATGTAATCGTGTCGGTGATAACGCCTGCTGCACCATACTTGTAGACAGCTAGTTCATGAACTCGTTTGGCTCTACCGGTTGCAAGCACGAATTTGCCTTTCACGTCTTTTCCTTCATAATCTGCAGGTTTTGTTCCTGATCCCACCTCAACGAGTTCGGCGGTTACTCCTTCAGGCGGTGTTGCGTTGCTGTGAGTGTGCAGACTCTGAGGCGTGTCTTGATAAGTCACTATCAATTTCTCTTCAGGCTCAACGAGACGAAGTTCGGCACTGTTCACCGTCCAACCGATGGGGGAAGTGTGCGTCCAGTATTCTTTTGCTCCGTCGGCGGTATACTGCTCGATAGTGGCGTCGTCCAAACCCATCTTGATCAATTCATTTTTTACGTGTTCAGCAGCCTCATGGAACATTGTTGAAGCCTGAATCCTGTGAAACCGTGAAATCTGCGCGACAAACGTTTTCGCAATATTTCCAGAAATTTCTTCCTTGACGATCTTGTTCAAACTCATACTAAATCACACTCTGCACTGAGCGGAAATGTATCTGGTGAATGTTTTTTATATGCGTGTCTATTTTCTTTGTCATAAAGGCTCAACAATGTCTTTTGAAGTAAAGGAAAAAGACCTGCTTGCAAGGATTGGCAAACTCAAAACAAAGAGTGGAACCGTCGAGACACCCCTGCTCTTTCCTGTAGTCAACCCAAATACACAGCTCATTTCTCCAAAGAGAATACACGAGGAATTTGGTTTCGAAGCCTTGATAACTAACGCGTACATACTGAGAAATAACGCAACCAAACAGCCTGCACAAGATGGATTACACAAATTCTTGGGTTTCGACGGAACCGTAATGACGGATTCTGGCGCCTATCAGATTCTCATTTATGGAGATGTAGAAGTTACTTCCAAACAGATCGTCGAATATCAGGAAATGATAGGGTCAGACATTGCGACGATATCTAGATATTCCAACAGGCTGGAAAGTGACGGAAGAGCACGCGAGCAGGACCGTTGACGAAACACTCAGAAGAGCAAAGGAGTTCTTCCAACAAAAGACAAGAGAAGATATTCTCTGGGTGGGTCCAGTTCAGGGAGGAAAATACCTAGATCTTGTATCGAAATCAGCCCGCGCGATGGGAAAACTGCCGTTTGAAATTCACGCGTTGGGAAGCCCAACAGAAGTGATGGAACGTTACAGGTTCGACGTCTTGGTTGACATGATAATGGCCGCCAAAAACCATCTGCCAATCGAGAGACCGCTCCATCTCTTCGGAGCGGGACATCCCATCATGTTCTCTCTGGCGGTAGCCCTAGGCTGCGACCTCTTCGATTCGGCAGCGTACATGCTTTACGCAAAAGAAGACCGCTACATGACAGAGAACGGCACATCAAGACTTGCGGAACTGGAGTATTTTCCTTGCACATGCCCGAAATGTGCAGCAACAACACCCAAAAAAATCTCCGAGTTGAGCCCCAGTGAAAGACAAGTCTTCCTCGCCGAACACAACCTATACGTCTGTGCCGCTGAGCTGAAACGCATAAAGCAAGCCATAAAGGACGGAAGACTCTGGGAACACACGGAAATGCGAGCACACTCGCACCCATCCATTTTTCACGCGCTGAAAAAACTTGGCGCCTACCAAGAAATACTTGAAAAACACGATCCCGCAACCAAGAACAGTGGACTCTTTTACTTCGACTCAAACAGTCTGATGCGACCGGAGATTCTTCGTCATAGAAAAAGATTGCACGAAAGGCACTCTCCAACGAATGCAAGCGTTCTCATCCTCGCTCCGCAAACGCGAACAAAACCCTTCCACAAATCGATACCCTTTAAGCGTATGTTAGCTCGCCTCAGTAAAGGGCCTAAAGGAAAACCAATCAAGACGCACGTGTGCTTTTACGCGGCTCCCTTCGGGATCATTCCAATTGAACTTGACGAGGTTTACCCACTTTCACAACACGAAATCGCCATTCCTCTAGACGCCGAAACAATGAACTACGTTGCGAGTCAAGTGGAAGAATACATTTTGCGCACAGATCACAGCCGGATTGTACTTTTTCACGATGCCGAGATTTGGAAAGATTCGATACTGAAGGCATGCAAAAAAGCCTGTTCCAAGAAAAATGTCAAGCTTGAATGCGTCAGCCTCAAGAAAAGCCAAGAATAGTTCCCGCTACAGCTTGCAAAGAATTCTGTCCATAGGATCGAGGTTTAATGGCATTCGGAGCGCGTGTTTTTTCAACAGGAAGTCAATATGTTTTTAAAAGAGCATAGGGCTTGTTTACTGAAATAGCGGTTGAAAACAAAATGGGACAGCTGCAAATCGGATTTCTGGGCGGCGCCCGCGAAGTTGGCAGAATAGCAATAACGGTCAAGACAGAAAAAACCCAGGTTTTGCTGGACTATGGGGCCATGCTAGACCATGAGCCAGGGTTTCCTATGCACATTCCGCCGAAAGACGTCGACGCCATAATCCTGTCCCACAGCCACCTAGACCATTCCGGCGCAATTCCAATATTCTACATTCAGGGAAAAAGACCGTTGTACGCACATAGAGTAACGACAGAACTGAGCCAGTTACTCATATCAGATTTCATCCACTTGTCCAGTTACTATCTACCGTTTGAGTACTTGGAATTGAAGTCAATGATGCAAAACAGTAAACATCTTGACTACGGCACCGAACAAAAAGTCGGAGACATGTCATTCCAGTTCAAGAATGCTGGGCACATTCCCGGAAGCGTACAAATACTCATTGAAGCCGAAGGAAAGAAAGTGCTCTACACAGGCGATTTCAACATAAACGACACAAGACTCCTCGAAGGAGCAAAAATGAACTACGGCGACCTTGACGCCGTTGTGATTGAGAGTACGTACGCAAACGAAGACCACACCCAACGACCAGAATTGGAAAGACGATTCGTTGACGAATGCACAGAAGTTGTCGAAAAAGGAGGAATAGTCCTCGTTCCAGCCTTCGGAGTCGGAAGAGCCCAAGAACTCACGTGCGTCCTCGCAGCCCATCATTTCGAGTATCCCATCACTATCGACGGAATGGCACGTGAAGTGAGCAGAATAATGATGAGCAACCCGCAATCTCTCAAGGATCAAAGAGCTTTCACTGACGCGATACATTCAACAAACTGGGTTGAAGGATGGCGGGATCGCAGAAAAGCCTCCAAGATGCCCGGCGTGATCATCTCGCCGGCTGGCATGCTGAAGGGCGGACCTGCAGTTTTTTACACGTCAAAAATAGGAAAAAAATCCGACAACGCTGTCTTCCTGGTCAGTTACCAGATACCAGGAACGCCAGGAAAAGAGCTGCTTGAAAAACACATATGCGTGATAGACGGAAAGATGAGGAAAATCAAGGCCCGCGTTGAGCATTTTGATTTCTCTTCACACTGCGGTGCGAGCGAGCTCAAAGAAGCACTGAGAAGACTCGGAGGGAAGCCCAAGGTCTACGTGGTTCACGGCGCCGAAGGAAACTGTGAACTTCTGGCGAAGTGGGCAAGAAGTGAGCTGGGTCTAGAAGCTATCGCACCGAAAACAGGTGAAAAATTCAAACTCTAAAGAGAATAGCAACTATGAGAATCGGAATTCTTCACATAGGACAACTCAAGTCAGATTCCACGGTAAGGATTCAGGAAACATTGAACAATGTCTTTCCAGCCACAAAAGTCTGCGTGATACAAAAGGAAGTCTCACTACCTGAAGAAGCTTATAGCGAAGCGAGAAAACAATACCGTTCCGACATGATTTTGAAGATGATCAAAGAATATGCTGAGGAACACCCAGAATTTGACCGCGTCTTGGGAATCATCGATCTTGACATTTCCACGCCGGGGTTGAACTTCGTCTTCGGCGAAGCAGAACACCCTGGAAAAGCAGCCTTGATATCATTGTGGCGACTCAGACCAGAATTCTATCAGCAACCCTCAAACGAAGAATTGTTCGAAGAGAGAAGCGCCAAAGAGGCTGTACACGAGCTCGGACACACTCTAGGGTTGGACCACTGCACCAACCCCTTCTGTGTCATGCACTTCTCCAACTCTATCCTCGAAACTGACGTTAAGAAGACCTTTTTCTGCAATAAATGCTCAATCACAGTAGAAACGGCTTCAGCGGAAATTGGGAAGAGCCTTGAAGAAGTTTAGAGCACAACCAATCTATCTAGTGCCGATACTTGCCACCCTAGCCGTCGGCCTAGCGTGCACCTATCTGATTCGGGCATCTTCAACCGAGACGTATACAATCACCATCTTTCCGGAAGGACTAGTCGGGTCGCTGAGCAACGGCATCTACTTTGTCGCTTTAGCAGCAATTGGGGCCTCGATACTGTATCTGCTTCTAAAACGTAAGAACCTCAGAACCATCGCATTTATCACTGGATTTGCGTTGACCGCAGCTGCTTTCTTGGTTTCTGCGGTATATCTTTGGCCAGTGTTTTCGGCTCTTGACGCTTCATACGCGCCGTATCTAGTCTTGACATGCGCCATACTGTTAACCGCAACGTTCGATTACACAATCTTCCGTAAAAAAGGGTCAAGCGGCAACGTTGCAGTATTACTGCTGGGCGGAGCACTAGGTGCGTTCCTAGGAATGTCAATCCAAATGCTCAGCGCGATTCTGATTCTCTGTTTTCTAGCGATCTATGACGTTTTCGCAGTTTATCGAGGCCCAGTTGGAAAGATTGCCAACAAAGGACTTGAAACGCTTCGAGGGCTGAGCTTGGCTTTCAAAGATGTTCAGATCGGACTGGGGGACTTGACCTTCTATTCGATGCTCGTCAGCATGGTTCTTGTGGTTGCCGGTCCAACGTTCTGCTTCTTCTCGTTGTTAGGAGTGCTTGCAGGATCCTTCTTGGCGTTTAAGATGTTAGAAAAGAAGGGAATTTTTCCAGGTTTGCCGTTCCCCGTCGCTTTGGGCCTTCTGCCCTTACTTGTCGCGTTCTTTCTTTGATTCGGGTAGAACGAGACAACCTACCTACTATCGCGACTCTGGCATTCAGCCGAAAAGCGAATTAAGCGCGGGCCGATTGTATCGGCTGACACGACTGGGGATAATCAATGATCGATGTTATTCTGAACATGGTACAAAACCACGAAAAATGGAGGGTAAAACAGTGTTTGAACTTGATACCCTCTGAGAACGTCATGAGTCCTTCTGCTCGAGCCTTGCTATCATCCGATTTGGCCCATCGATACACGGCAAGAGACCGTTTCTACATGGGCACGCGGTTTACAGATCAGATAGAAAAGTATGGTGAACAACTGGCAAAGGAGTTGTTCAAGGCTGAGATGGCTGACCTGAGACCTCTTTCAGGACACATTGCAGATATGATTGTCTTGGCCAATCTGGCGAAGGCAGGTGACACGCTTGTCTGCGTTTCGCCTGACGATGGTGGATACCCGGGCATGTGGGCAAACGCTCTGGCAGGCTTTCTCAAGCTTAAGGTCGCGGCTTTCCCATTTTCGAAGAAAGATTGGAACATCAAAGTGGAAGAAGCACAACAGCTCATCAGCAAGACAAAACCGAAGGCCGTCGTGTTCGGAGGGAGCTTGATCACTTTTCCTCAACCAGTCAGAGAAATTGCCGACGTTGCACGAGAAAACGGCGCAATTGTCGGCTTTGACGGTTCACACGTTTTAGGACTAATTGCTGGCGGCAAGTTTCAAGACCCGCTCCGAGAAGGAGCCCAGCTGTTGTTCGGCTCAACACACAAGAGTTTCTTCGGTCCACAGGGAGGAATCATCCTAGGAAACAAAGACCCAGGCGAACTCCTGAAAGAGAAGAATCTATCCTAGCTTCGTTGACAATGCTCACTGGAACAGAATTGCAGCACTAACCTTGTCTCTAGCCGAAATGAAGAAGTTCGGCAAAGCTTACGCGACGCAGATTGTCCAGAACTCAAAAACACTCGCCAAATGCTTACATGATTACGGCTTCCCTGTTATCGCTGGTCACCTGGGCTTTACCGAGTCACATCAGGTGATAATGGACTACGGAAGTATCCAGAAAGCAACAGGAATAGCTAAGAGACTACAGAAAGCAAACATAATTGTTGATTGCGTCATCAGAGTCGGAACCTGCGAGGTGACACGTCGCGGAATGAAGGAGCCCGAAATGATAAGGATCGCAGAGCTCCTCAAGAGAACGATTATCGATAGGGAGAAACCCACCAACGTAAGCAAGGACGTAGCCAGACTCAGCGCGGAATTTCAAAAAGTTGAATACTGCTTTGAGCGATAGAATTGCTATTCTCGCTCTTTCCGTCATCTTGCTCCAGGAGTCAACCAGACAGAAAAGTGAATTACGATGAAAGCAAACGCGCCGACCATACTTATTGACGCCTTGAAGAGACAAAAATACCATTTCGTAGGTGGACACTCAGCTGTAAAGAGGTGCAGGTGGTTCCATGAAACACTGACGAACAATAGACCGTGTTATAAACAGAAGTTCTATGGCATAAAAACGCATCAATGCATACAGATGACGCCTGCGGCGTTTTACTGCACTCAACAGTGCCTGTTCTGTTGGCGAGCTCAAAACCAAGACCTCAACATCACGTGGGACGAAATGAAACTGCCTACGTGGGACTCTCCTGAAACGATCGTTGAAGGAAGCATCAAAGCTCAACGACTAATTCTCAGCGGCTACGGAGGGAATCCCAAGACAGACCAGAAAAAATACAGAGAAGCACACGCGCCGAGGCACGCCGCAATAAGCCTCACAGGTGAGCCCACGCTCTATGAGCACTTGGGTCAGCTGATCAGAAGCTTCCACGAGAAGGCGTTCACAACGTTCTTGGTTTCTAACGGAACACTTCCTTCCGTACTAGCAAAACTAGACCAGGAACCCACTCAGCTCTACTTGTCTGTCTGTGCACCTGACAAAGAGACATACGTGCGCGTGTGCCGCCCACGAATTCCAAATGCCTGGGAAAAACTCAACGAGACCCTTGCAATGTTGCCCGGTTTCACGTGTCCAACTGTGATACGCATAACTTCAGTCCATGATCTGAACATGAAGAACGCTAAAGGGTACGGAGCGATGATAAAAAAAGCAAACCCAACCTACGTCGAAGTCAAGGCTTACGTACATGTCGGGTTTTCGAGGCTTCGACTGAATTTCGACAGCATGCCCAGCCACAAACAGATCCGAGAGTTTTCAGCCCAATTGGCGAAGGAAACGGGCTATGACATCATTGATGAGTCACAGGAAAGCCGCGTTGTTCTCCTGAGCAGACTGGAAAAGGCAGTAAAGTTTGGAGACGGTTAAGAATCATTTCAATCAATACGAAACATCCTGACGGATTAAGATCCAGGAGCACACGTGATTGAATTGAACGAGAATAAGCCTTAAATATCTCCTCTGTCATGAGCCTTGATCTTATACTTTCATTTGAATCAAGGTGTCAACGAATGGTCAGTGATGGAAGAGGACGATTGTTCAAGAGAAAAGACGGAAAATACCTAGTCTATCTACCAAAGGATTTAGCGGAAGACAGCATGTTTCCGTTCAAAGATTCGGATTCTGTCTTTGTGAAAGTGACTTTCAAACTCGGCGACAACAAACTAACAGTTGAGAAATGGAAAGAGACAAGCTCGGAGTAGCCATAAATCTTCTAACAGGCAATGCTGTCTCGCAACCACGTTCTTCGTTGCATAAGAATATATTCACATTCATCGCATTGATAGCTAAGAAAGAAGGGATGCCTCTTGCCCACTCTAAAAAGCATTCTGGGTGTAATAAGGAAGGAACTCAAACAGAAGGATGACATCAGAGAAGAAACTCACGGCGACATGAGAAAGGTCACAAGCCTTTCCAAACAGGCGATTCTCCTGATTCATCAAAAGAGAATGAGAGAGGCTGAAAAACAACTCGCAGACGCAAAGAAAATACTCTCAAAACTATGGGAACGCGCATCTGCAGATCCAGAGATCATCTACACAGGCATGTTTAACGCAGCTCTCCAAGAGTATTCCGAAGCTAACATATTCTTAAAACTGGTTGAAGAGACGAAGTTTGTGACGCCTAAAGACATCAAAGTGCCCCCAGGCGATTATGTACTTGGGTTGGCAGACGTGATCGGTGAATGCAGACGCCTCGCACTTGATGCCCTGCGCGAAGGTGATCTGAAGAAAGCTGAAAAATGTTTACGTATAATGGACGAAATCTACACAGAACTCATGGGTTTGGACGAATCCTACATGTTGGTCTCTGGACTCAGAAGAAAGAACGACGTAGCAAGGAAAATCATCGAGTCCACGCGCGGAGATGTTACGCAGGAAATTAGAAGAAGTGAGCTTGAGAAACAGTTGAAGCGCTTTGAGAAACGCATACAAGCGCGATGACAAATCTGGTATCGATTTGAGAACGTCAGAATGAGCACTATAGGGACAGAACCAGCTTTCTCGGTCAAGAAAGCCCATGAAGCTCAGATTGCCCTATCAAAGAAAATCGTTTTTGAGAACAAGATTCCGAAAAGAATCCGCCAAGTGGCAGCCGTCGACGTCGCATACGTTGATGACTTCTCCGTCGCCGCCGTTGCTGTCCTAGACTACGCGACTTTGAAGCTTGAGGAAGCTCAGACAATAATTCGCAAGACAAGTTTTCCTTACGTTCCAACGTTGCTTTCATTCAGAGAGGTCCCTCCAGCTGTTCAATGCATTCGCAAATTACAGAGCTGTCCTGACGTGTTTCTTGCCGACGGACACGGATACGCTCATCCGTACCGATGCGGATTCGCATGTCACTTGGGACTTGTACTGCAAAAACCCACAATCGGAGTAGCAAAAAACATTCTCGTTGGCAAGGTCGAAACTCGAGCGAACGAGGACGTTGCTTTGATACACGACAAGGGTGAAACCGTAGGCGCCGAGATCAAGGCAAACCCTAACGCGAGACCTGTGTACGTGAGCGTCGGACACATGATCTCTTTGAAAACTGCAATCCGAATAGTCAAGCATTGTACAGTCAAAGGGTGGATTCCGGAGCCACTCTTGCAGGCTCACAAGATCGCAAACGCCGAGAAAAGAAAAGTCAATATGCCCACTCGAACATAAGAACGGAATGAGTGATACGATGGTGCTGAACGCTCAACTGAAAAAACTCGTCAACAAGATAGTCGACAAGCCCCTTCGAAAGAAAATCGCGGATCTGCTTGAGAACCCAACGTTCGAAGTTGACGGAAGAGTTTATTCAGGCATGCCCCTTGAAGTGGCTCCTGCGGGAAGATCTCACCATCACTGCTATCCAGGAGGCTATGTTGAACACGTTGTTTCCGCCTCAAACATTGCGTTAGCACTCTGCGATTCTGTGGAGGAAATCTACCATGGCAAGGTCAACCGTGACCTCGTCATAGCGGGAATGTTGGTCCACGACGTTTTCAAACCCCCAACGTACACTGTAAACAAAAATGGAAGCTACGGTTCAGCACCTCTTGCCGACGCTCTCGATCACTTATCAATTGCAGTCACTGAGCTTGTTCGAAGAAGGTTTCCCCTGCAGTTGGTTCACATAGTGGCCGCTCACCACGGAGAGTACGGACCGACAAGACCTCGAACGATCGAAGCTCTCATCTGCCACTTGGCGGATTTGACCGACTCGAGATTGAACGGTGAAGTTCTCAACGCAGCAGCCTACCTCACAAGAAGAACGACAGGTCAAGAACTTTACGGCATGACCTCGAAGGAAGCCTTCGAAATCGTGCACTCGAAGGCAGTCGAAGGATGGAAGGGTGCGGATGAAGCACTGAAAAGAATAAGCCGACGAAGAAAAACACGCAAAACTTAATAACTCATTACAAGTCAAGCCCTTTCGAAAGGTGGCTGTTTCAAATTGGAGATTTCGTTTGAAGAATTTCAGAAACTCGACCTCCGCGTAGGCAAGATACTTGAGGCTAACCAGATTCCTGGATCACGAAATCTGATCAAGATGACGGTTGATTTCGGAGCCGAAAAGAGACAGGCCGTTGCCGGGTTACTGCAGTGGTACAAGCCTCAAGACCTAGTCGGCAAGAAATGTGCATTCATTCTAAACCTTCAAAGAAGAAAACTCATGGGAGTCGAATCACAGTGCATGATCTTTGCCGCTGAAGACGACAAAGGCGAAGTTGTCATCTTGCAGCCAGAAAAGGACATCGCTGAAGGAAGTCGAATACACTGAAAACTCCTTGGCTCAACCTATCAATTTGACAATTTCTTTGGCTCTATCTTCGCTTCCTGCGACATACTCTATCATTTCTTGATCAAAGTCAAACCACTTTGCCAATCCTGCAGCCATTTCGCAGTTGTTCTTGAAGATTATCTTCAAGTAAGGAAGAACTTCCTTGGAAGACCTAACGGCAGAAATGTGGCAGCGACGCTTTATTTTCCCTCCTATACTTGACTGAACAGCGCGTTCCGCTCTAGACCTAGACAACGATTGGATTCTTGTTGGAAACTTGAAGGGGATCCAGCCAGAAGTGCGCGTGTTCTGTCTGGCCATCGCCACTCCAGCCGTCATGAAATCCACCACGTAACGCATTAAACTCCAATCTTGCGTGGCTCGAATTCTGCCTCGAAAAACGTCGGCAGTTGCCAACGCATCCATCACGTTCACTAGATCGTGGGGGTCAGTGAAATGTGCCGGAGCGTTCTCGTAGATCCACTCGAATAACATGTCAGCGTCAACGTCAGACATATCCATCGCTCTCTTCGCGCTTGCAGAGGTTTTCGCGTAGAGAATCATTCTCAGCACGTTGAAAATGTTCTCTTGGCGATCGCGGTATCCGAGCCATGCAACATCTTCATAGGTCAGCTTCGTTTTTCCTTGACCGTAAGCCTGAAGGTCATTGACAGCTGAGCGCACATCACCTCCTGAACGCTGAGCCATGAACTTGAGTGCGTCCTCGTCTGCAACTATACCTTCCTCGCTGCATATGCGCCTGAGAATTTTCACAACATCTCCTGTTGGTGGTTTCTTAAACTCTATCAACATACAGTAGCTCCGCAGGTAGGCGAAACGCGGGTCGTATGCACTGTTCGCGATCAAAACCAAAGGACGCTGCGCTGACTTTGCAATGTCAGCTATTGCTTTGACACCTCCTCTGTCTGAGGTTCCTGTTAAGCCGTCGAGTTCATCCAAGAGTATGACTCTTTTTTCACCAAACAAAGACCCATACTGGGAGGCGAGTCCTGCAAAATGATTTATCGCCTCTTCGGTTCGGTAATCGCTTGCGTTATTTTCCACAAACTCCATTCCAAAATCGTTCGCGGCTGCCTCAACAGTCACGGTTTTGCCAACGCCAGGTGGTCCGTAAATGAAGGCGCACCTCTTTTTCGGAGCGCCTTTGTCCCATGATTTTAGCCAGTCGATAAATTGTTTGATGGCTTCAGCATTCCCGACTATCTCGCTGAGAGTTTTCGGTTTGTGCGTTACTGTCCAGGCGCCGTACAAATCTTGCACCTATTTTGAATCTTTCAATTCGTCTCCAGCTTCAACAAGCTTGGCCAAGAGAGCGCTCAATTGAACTTCTTCATCGGCACCCTCAACGAGCCTGAAGTCAACTTCTCCTACGACGTCGGCGAGCTTGATTCTCCATTTTTCAGGCATCTCTGCTCTGAAGATTTCTGTATGTATCTGGCGAATTATGTCACTTCCTGCGACCCCGTACTTCTGGATCATATCGCGAAGCTGTTTTCTCGCCTCTATAAAGTCGCCGTCCATGGCAACTTTCAACATTTTTTGCACGTCCGCGGGACTTGCTCTTCCTGTTATGGAGTAGACAACTTTGGAATCTATCGGCTTGCCTAGAGAGGCCGCAGATTGAAGAGTGTTGATTGCTCTTCTTAAATCGCCACCGCAGATCTCGAATATGGCATCCAAGCCTTCCGTAGAAATTTTCACTTTCTCTTTCGTGGCGATTTCTTTCAGATAACAGTCGTGTTCTTGTCTCGGCAGATGCGTGAAGCGGAAGGGTGCACACCGAGACTGTATTGGTTCTATTATCTTCCCACTGTAGTTAGCGCATAAAATGAATCGGCAAGTCTCGGTGAAACGTTCCATCGTACGTCTGAGAGCCTGCTGAGCGTCAGAAGTCATGTTGTCAGCCTCGTCAAGGATGAGTATCTTGAAGGGGATTTCTCCGATCGATTTCACTCTTGCAAAGGTCTTCACGGTGTCTCGCACGACGTCGATTCCCCTCTCGTCACTCGCGTTCAACTCCATCAGATGTTCCCTGTAACCGTCGCCGTACAAATCTCTCGCCAAACACAGGGCGGCCGTCGTCTTACCTGTCCCCGGAGGACCGGCGAAAATGCAATGAGGCACGTTTCTTGACTTAGTGAAACTCTTTAGACGTTCAACTATCTCCTTCTGATCTACAATTGCGTCCAAACTTCTTGGGCGATACTTTTCTGCCCACATTTCGAAACTCATTTCGGCCAATCCTCTTCGTCTATAGGATGTTTGCAGCGTTAATAAAAGTGTATTCGAGGCAAATCCGTTCTACGCCTGCTCATCTTCCAAGAAACCCGTTAGAAATATCGCGTACTCGCAGGGATGTTCATTCTTCAGCAGTGATTTGATGATTTTTATCTTTCCCTTTTTTCCATGGATGACCCTTGAAAGCGCGTATTCTATCACTCTCTTCCTGAGACTGCAGAGCCAAGTTTTCTGTCCCGACTTAACCAATTCGTAATACGGGCACGTCTTGTATTTTAGAGTGAACCCTCCCTCGAAGTACTCGATCTCAACTTCAACGTCAAGCTCACGATACATATCAATGAACCTCTCGCCAACCTCTCTGATGGTCCAAGGATAGTCTTCTGGAAACATCTCGTCTATTGAAACCTTTGTCTTCGCGAAAGCTTCATCACACGAACTGGCTGACATTTCATTGATCAACACCTCCATCAGCTTTTTGCGAGGAACTGGTTCCAATACGGGTTTTTGAAGGTGTCTAACTTTGAAACTGAGAAGATTCTGGAAGACCGTTGCTTGGATCTCGTAACCAAGCTCAGTGAATATGGATTCAATTAGAAAACGCTGACTATTCATAAGCAGCGTGTCCACTTTTCTGAAGATTATCGTAAAATGCTCATCGTCAACCAAACGCACCTCTGCATCTGGTTGGATGGACCCTATGTTTTTTAGTATAAAATTCTGCGCCAGTTTCCTAATCTTATCTGGATCGTTTCTTGCCAACATTCGAATCGCATTTGAAACACGGACGCCCATCGCACGATAGGTCTCACTGAACTTCTCCTTGTTGGAATCATAGACCCTCGACGCGAAAGAAGTGAAGACCTCGCGTGGAACAGGGATGACATCCAAGAACTGTTTCCCGATAGTCTGATAGAGACTGACTTCCACTATTTGATCCAGAAGACTCGGATCTTCCTGACCCACATACTGAATTGTTGCACTTGCCGTCGTCTGCTCCACGGAATATTTCAACAGTTTCCAACCCCGCGTTGCAAGAACAACGGAAAGCATTACGATTGACAGCTTGGAGACGGAAGGAGTGGTGGACTGGAAAGAAATATCAAGTGTCTTTCCATCGACGTCTCTCAGTATCTTGGCCTGTTTGAACCAATTCATTTTTATGAAAGCCAGAAGCAAACTCTGCACGAATTCTTTTGGTTCGGTCGGAAGCTCGCCCGTGCCAAGCGCGATTCTGAGGTCTTCGAGGAATGAGCCAAAATCTGTTATGGGTTCTTCGAGATGCTTCTCAGCCCAATTCATAAATGCTGGCCCTACCAGCATCAATGTGTTTCTAAACAGACTGGGGGTAGTGTTCGAAAGCCGCTTTTCGATTTGTTCACTAAGTTCCCCAAGATCCTTTCGTTTGAGAGGGTAGATCTCTTGCCGCATCATCTTGGTTGCAATGTCTTCTCCCATCAATCTCATTTCAAAGGATATTTGCAAGCCCTCCAGAATGGTCGCTATTTGGAACGCAACAATTTCCGGAAGCCGCATGAAGGAGCTGGGCCTGAGAATCACCGTGTTGTCGATTTCGCTGTATGAAGCAATTTCAAAAATCCTGGTCAGGTCTCTTATCTCTCCTAGAACCATCATGAATTCCTTAAAATTCGAAGGCTTCTTCCAAGCGACGGATCCTTTCAATATTTCGATAGTGTCTTTTGCTTCTTCCTTCTGTTCCTTGATAAAGTCTTGGATCGATTTGTCTCCCACCGCCACTTCCAAGAGACTATTCACTGTTTTCTTTCCAACAGAAATAAGATCCAAAGCTTCTCTGAGATTCATTTGCTCTTTCATCTTTGCCTTTACGGCACAATCATCGCATGACCCAACTTTTTCAACCCTCAACAGAGTCTCAAGCGCTTTCTCGATAACACGGTTCTTGCCTCCATAAGTCTGTGACAATTCCTCAAGCATTTCATCTGTTTTCTTGGTAACCGTCGTATGAAGGTGAATCGGCACTGTCATCCCCAGATTATGGTTCAGATTGGTTTCTATTAAACGTGTTCACAGAAAATGGATGATGTACACGAACGACAACAAAAAAGAAAAAGAAGGGAAGTTAGGCTTTCTATCTCTGAACTGCGATGAACGCCCCCTTTTGGCGAGTGAACATCGCGTCCGAAAGTCGTTTTATGGCATTCATATAAGCTGCGACTCGCAGGCTAACCTTATAGGTCAAGGCAACATCAAGAACCGAATTGAACGCTGTGACAATAGTGTTTTCCAGCTTACCTCGTACTTCTTCTTCTGTCCAGTAATAGTTCATCTGGTTCTGAACCTGTTCAAAGTAGCTTACGATGACTCCTCCCGAGTTGGCTAAAATGTCTGGAATCACGAAGACTCCGTTCCTGTAGAGTATCTCGTCAGCTTCAGGCGTGGTCGGTCCGTTGGCGCCCTCTGCTACAATCTTGGCTCTGATCTTGCCTGCATTTGTCACTGTAATCTGATTCTCTAGGGCTGACGGAACTAGAACGTCACATTTCAGCTCTAACAGTTCCTCGTTTGTCATGTTTGTGCTGTCCTTGTAGCCGATGACAGAACCGGTTTCGTTTTTGTATTCGAGTACCTTGATGGGATCTATTCCTTTCGCGTTGTATATTGCACCCTTGGAATCAGAAACAGCTATTATTTTGCATCCGATTTCGTTGAGCAATTTCGCAGCATGGAATCCTACGTTGCCGAATCCTTGAACAGCGACTTCTGCGCCTTTTAGTTTCAGGCCCAAGTGTTTTGCAGCTTCGATGACTGTGTACATCACGCCCCGGGAAGTGGCCTCAGTTCTGCCCAGCGAGCCGCCGACATTGACTGGCTTTCCGGTCACGACGCCGAAGGCGTTGTAGCCGACTATGTCACTGTACTCGTCCATTATCCAAGCCATTGTTTGTGAATCAGTATATACGTCTGGGGCGGGCACGTCAGAGTTTGGTCCAATGTATCTTGCTATTGCTCGTGCGTATCCTCTCGTTAGTCTTTCAAGCTCTCCCTGGGACATTTCCTTAGGATTACATCTTATCCCGCCTTTCCCTCCGCCTAGAGGCAGTCCCGTGACCGCAGTCTTAAAGGTCATCCATGCTGACAAAGCCACCACCTCGTCCAGTGTAAGATCTGGATGGTAACGAATGCCTCCTTTTGTGGGTCCTAGGATATCGTTGTACTGCACCCGATATCCAGTGAAAACTTGCAAGCCTCCGTCGTCCATGGTGACGGGAAAATTGACTATTATTGCTCTCACTGGGCGTTTCAGCATCTCGTGCAGGCCAGGGTCCAGCTTCAGTTTTTTTGCAGCGATATCAAGCAGTCTGAGGACTGCCTCGTAAGGGTTTGGCGTTGCTACGATTGGAACCAAGGTTTCCAACTTGATAGACATAGCTGTTTGCAGTTTCTCCATCAAATTCTGGAAATTCTCGCGCGCCACTTCGCCGTTGCCGTTCGTGCTTCCAAAGAACCAGACGTAAGCTTCTATGATCGATTCAGACCTCTTTGAGGTGAAAGAACCAGCGGGCGACATTTTGGGATTTGCCGAAAAGTAGTCGATGATCGTGCGAAGCATGTTGATTTCCTCTTTTGACATTTGAAGCCATTTGTTTAGTGGGCGTGGCGCTTCCACTTGAACGTATTCGGCTTCATTGATTCTTCTTTGAAGCTCTTCCAGTGTTTTCCACGCGTCTGCTTCTGGAATTCCAAAGTTCTCTGAGTACGTTGTAACGAGAGCATAGTGGGCGGTCGTGTAGCTTTCTATTTTTGCGGTTAGTTCCGGTTTTTCCACAAAGAAATCAGCCATCAGTTTTATCATTCCGAGTTCTCGTCCTGAGAGTTCTATTGGGCTTAACATTTTTCTTCACCGTGTTTTTCAGAGAATAAATAGAGGCCATGTTCAAATATAGAAACGTTATGTACATGATGTACATGAATGAACAACGTTGTCGCAACCTAAACGTTTTTAACATTGCCAGCTAAAAGCACCTCGGAGATCCGAATGGACACACCGAAGAAAAAGGAATACAAAATGTTGTCAACAGGCATAAAACCACTGGATCAGCTTCTAGGCGGTGGACTATTTCTGGGCGAGAACGTTGTCTGGGAAGTGGAGTCTGCAACTTTCGCCCGAGAGTTCCTCTACAATTTCATGAGACAAGGCATCATCGAAGGAAATCAGGTAATCTATCTTGATTTCATCTATCCTCCACAGGCGCTGATGTTGCAATTGCAGCCCTTAATCACAACTCTCCCCGAAGGATGGGAGAACAAATTCCTAGTGCTGGACTGTTTCTCGGAATCTTCGGGTCTGGGAGAATTGGTGTTCATTGACTTCTACGATAAATCCCCCTCGTGGCTCAGAAAGGTCCCGAGCTCAAAAGATCCAGAACAGTTTCACAAATTCTTCGGAAGGATTGAAAGAGAATTCATTACACCAGGAACGCGACTCGTCTTCAACAGCCTTTCGCTCATGGAACATATTTGGGGAAATGAGACGGTGAGAGTATTCTTCAGCCACATCTGCCCGGCTTTGTACGCGTATCAAACACTTGCTTATTGGACCATAGCCAAGAACGCTCATCCCAAGGAGTTCGTTGCACTCATTGAACACATAACTCAAGTCGTGGTTGATCTGACCAAGCAAGATGAGAAAAGGTTCCTAGAAGTGAGAAAGGCAGGCAGTAGATACGATCCACAGAGTTTTCAACGCCATGAATATTTTGTTCACGAACTGAAGATTGATTTCTGAAGACCCCTTTTCATGTTCATGTATGTTCATAGAAAACCATTCTGAGGTAAATACTTAAATGTGGATTATAGAATATCATCTACTTCCAAAATTGGAAATGCTAGAAGGAGAGAGTTGAATGACTGAGCGTGTACATAAAAACAGTTCGTATCTGAATGGAAAATCCACAACTGGAACACAAACGCGAGTCAAAGACACAAGCCCCACGAGCGGAATGTGCCCAATCTGTATCCGTGACTGCCCGTTTCTGTGTGAAATAAGTCTGTCAGCCTTCAGAGGAAGAGAAGCGCTCTACCCAGAACCAGTACAATTCGGCTACAGCACCGCAGGCGCGCTCAAAGATTTCGGATTAGACTGGTCAAACTTCAACATACAAGCGGGCCTCTTCGAAGCAGAAGGAATCGAACCAAACTCGGATCTAACTATATTCCCGAACGTCAACATAGAAACAAAAGTCGGACGCATACCACTGAAGATTCCAATTCTGAACGGAGCCTTCGGCTCAACAGATGTAGCGAGACTCAATTGGGAAGGACTAGCAGTTGGCGCAGCTATCGCTGGTGCATCAATAATCGTCGGTGAAAACGTTTGTGGCATGGATGCAGAAGCTACAATTACTAACGGAAAAGTCACCCACTCAAAAGAGCTCAAACGTAGAGTCGACCTGTTCAGAAAGTTCTGGGACGGAAAGTACGGAGAGATCGTTGTACAGACAAACGTTGAAGATCAGAGACTCGGCGTTGACGTATATGCCATCTCAAAGCTGGAAGTGAACGTCATTGAAAGAAAATGGGGTCAAGGAGCAAAAGCAATCGGAGGCGAGGTGCGAGTAAGAGATTTAGAAAAAGCCAAACTTCTCAAGAAAAGAGGCTACATAGTAATCCCCGATCCAGAAGACCCATCTGTTCAACAGGCATTCAAAGAAGGCGTGTTCAAGTCCTTTGAGAGACACAGCAGAGTAGGAATCCCGAAAGAAAAGAACTTCATAGAGGACATCGAATGGCTGAGAAAACAGGGCGCTAAATATGTAACGTTGAAAACTGGAGCATACAGGCCTTCGGCAGTAGCATGGACGATGAAAATGGCTTCAGAAGCAAAAATAGACTACGTGTCATTTGATGGTGCAGCTGGCGGAACAGGCATGAGCCCTGTGCCCATGATGGACGAGATGAGCATACCAACAGTCTACTTGGAAGCCATAGTCCTGAAATGCGCACAACTGCTCAAGAAGAAGGGGCGCTACGTTCCAGATCTCATCATGGCAGGCGGCTTCATAGAGGAAACATCGATCTTTAAATCCATCGCGATGAGCAACTTTGGTCAAGGCCCATTCGTAAAAGCCGTTCTGATGGGACGCTCGCCAATAACTGCGGCATTCAAAGGAAGCTACTTCAAGCAACTGTCAGACGAAGGTAAGTTGCCTAAAGCTTTCGCAGACAAGTTTGGCGCAACACCAGAAAAGTTCTTCATCGCTACGCCTGAGCTGAAAGCAAAATACGGTGAACGCTTCAAAGAAATACCATGGGAAGCCGTTGCAGTCTACACCTATCTGACCGACAGAGTTGGAGTTGGACTCAAGCAGCTTTTGGCAGGCAACAGAAAATGGAAACTAGACCTTGTCAGCAGAAATGACCTAATGAGCCTGTCAGAAAGAGCAACCAAAGTCACAGGTATACCGATGGCAGACGACTTCGAAAAAGATGCAATCGAAAAAATCCTGAGCTAACACTCCTTTCTTTTCTTTTTTGATTAAACTCGTAGTAAGCCTTAAATTCTAGATTCCAAAGCAAAAGCTCCGCAATAGAGGAGATTACCATGGCAAAAGAAAGATCAGCATATGGTGTTGCATTAGAACAACTGAGACTCGCGGCTGAAAAGCTGAAACTTGACCCAGGAATACACGGGATGTTGAAAGTACCGAAGAGATCTTTGATAGTTACAGTTTCAATAAAGTTGGACAATGGGAAGATTGGAGTTTTCCAAGGCTGCAGAGTGCAGCACATGGACGCAAGAGGACCATTCAAGGGTGGAATACGCTACCACCCAAACGTAACTCTGGACGAAGTCACCGCACTTTCCATGTGGATGACTTGGAAATGCTCAGTTATGGACATTCCATACGGCGGAGCAAAGGGCGGCATCTGTTGTAACCCTAAAGAAATGTCCAGAGGCGAACTGGAGAACCTCACAAGACGTTATACGAGCATGATCTTTGACTTGATCGGTCCGTACCGTGATGTCCCTGCACCTGACGTCTACACCGACTCACAGACTATGGCTTGGATAATGGATACTTACAGCCAGCGCCAAGGCTACAGCGTTCCAGAGTGCGTCACAGGAAAACCCATCAGCATCGGCGGTTCTGAAGGACGAACTGAAGCAACGTCGCTAGGAGCTGACCTATGCGTCAGGGAAGCATGCAAGCAACTAGGCATGAAATTGAAGGGCTCCACTTTCGCAGTCCAAGGCTACGGTAACGTTGGATGGAACGCAGCCAAGATAGCATATGATTGGGGCGCCAAGATCTTGGCGGTGAGCGACTCAATGGGTGGCATACATTCCAAAGAGGGACTCAACCCATACAAGGTGTACGAACATAAACAGAAAACAGGATCTGTCGTGAACTTCAAAGGAACTGAAAACATTACAAATGAAGAGGTACTCGAAACGAAATGCGACGTACTTGTACCTGCCGCCCTAGAAAACGCGATTACGAAAGATAATGCAGACAAGATAAAGCCAAGATAATTTCAGAGGGCGCAAACGGACCGACCACGCCTGAAGCTGACGAGATACTCTACGAAAATAAGATACTGCATGTCCCAGACATTCTAGCTAACGCAGGCGGAGTCACAGTGAGCTATTACGAGTGGGTTCAGAACCTGGAAAGAGAACATTGGCCATTGAAAGAAGTGAACGAGAAACTTGAGGCCAAAATGGTAAAAGCTTTCAATGATGTGTACGCACTGTCTAAGAAAGAAAAATGCAACATGCGAATTGCCGCTCTGATGTTGGGCGTCGGCAGAGTCGCAGATGCAATCAAAACACTTGGTCTCTGGCCATAATCAGACGAAAAAACCTTCACCTCTTTTTTCTATTTGAACCGCGAACCATTATTCCGAGTCTGCAAACTCTATTCTGCCTGATGATCTAAACTTTTAAACTACTATTCTTATATCTGCTTTCGAAGTCTGGTTCACAATCGAGGCTGGAGAAAGGAGAAGATGGTCAAAACGGTTTCGGCCAGTATTAATAATCTAGATTTCATTTTTGAAAACTCGCCTCTGAGAATCACTGCAAGCAGGAATTGCCCTGAAATCAAACTCGCGGGGTTAACAGTCGGTCCTTTTGAAGAAGGCAACGATTATGAAGTCTTTTACTGGATTGCTATGGAGCTAACTAGATCTGGAATAGTCCATTTTCGCGCGGAAGACTTGTTGGACACTGGAAAGCTGAGCAAGATACAGTGGACTGAGCGGGTGCAGACGGCCGGACAAATGTCCAAACTTCCTGAAGGTTTCTACCCAAAACTTCGCCGATACCTCTCAGAGCTGAGGGAAAGAGTAGCCAACAACCCGGAACGAATGAGAGAATATGAAAGGGCAGACCATTTGACGAAAGACATCGTAAACTCCCGGATGAAGAAAATCGTTGCAATAGCTTCTGCTCCAGCCCAAGCTGAAAGCTCTCTCCGTAACTTAACAGCAGAAGAGAGGCTTCTCCACGAACAGCTTTCGAAAGTCATCAACAACTGGAAAACAAGGATATTGGAACAAAAGGGGAAAGCGTGAATGGTTGAAGAAATGGAAATCACAGACCCGCAGGAACGTTTCCAGAACTTCTTCAAGACTGAAGAGTACCGCAAGAGACTCTCACAGATGGCGATGGGCGGAAAAACTTCGGTCATCGTCTCCTTTGAGGACCTGTTATCCTTTGACCAAAAACTGGCCGAAGAGCTTCTAGACAGACCTGATGAAAACCTGAAACACGCCGGCAAAGCAGCTTATGCCCAGTTGCAGATCGAAGATCCTGAGTATGCCGAGAGAATACCAGCAGTAGACGTGAGACTGGTTAGACTGCTAGAGACCGCAGTGCTTCGAAAACTGGGCTCAGAGCAAATAGGCAAGATCGTCATGGTGGAAGGAATCGTTGTACGTGCTTCCCCCGTTCGCCCGATGGTTATGCAGGCGGCATTCAGATGCAAGAGATGCGGAACGATGACTCCCGTTAATCAATCTGGATCCTTTGTCAAAGCACCTTTCGCCTGCAGCAGTCCTGAGTGCGGCTCTAAGGGCCCATATGAGTTTGTCCAAGAAGAGTCTACGTTCGTCGACTCACAAGACCTGCGTATACAGGAGAGACCAGAAGATCTACCTCCAGGCCAGTTGCCCCGAACTTTGGGCATCAAGCTCGTTGGAAAAGAAATCGTTGACCTTGCAAGGCCTGGCGATGACATTTCAGCGGTGGGTCAGGTGCGCGCTCAACCACCGACCCTTCCTGGAGTTGGCAAACTCAGAACGTTCATTCTGCATATAGACGCCAATTCCATCGAAGTGTTGGGTAAGGAACCTGAAACCGCGATGCCCTCACCTGAAGAAGAAGAAAAAATCCTTGAACTGGCAAGGGATCCTTGGATTCACCAGAAAATCGTCAATTCCATTGCGCCATCAATCTACGGATACGACCATATCAAAGAAGCAATAATGTACCTTCTGTTCGGCGGAGTAGCCAAAAACTTGCCAGACATATCGATAAGAGGCGAAATGAACGCGCTCCTAGTTGGAGACCCTGGTACAGCAAAATCTCAGCTTTTGCAGTATGTTTCACGAATCGCACCACGTGGACTGTACACGTCAGGACGCGGCACAACAGCCGCAGGATTAACCGCGGCCGTAATTCGCGAGAAAGGCGGAGGAATGAGCCTTGAAGCAGGAGCACTCGTTCTGGCTGACAAGGGCATCGCCTGCATCGACGAAATGGATAAGATGCGCCCAGAGGACAGAGTAGCTATTCATGAAGCAATGGAGCAACACACTGTTTCAGTGGCAAAAGGCGGCATCGTCGCCACCCTGAACGCAAGGACGGCCATACTTGCGGCTGCAAACCCCACACTCGGAAGGTATGAACCACACCGCACAGTCGCCGAGAACATCTCCTTGCCCGTGACGATACTCTCTAGGTTTGATTTGATCTTCGTCCTGAGAGACGTACCAAACAAGGAATCAGACAGCAAAATGTCTATGCACATTCTCGAGCTCCACAGAAAAGGCTCAAGTCCAGTAGAACCACCCATCTCCGTAGATCTTTTGCGCAAATACATCAGCTATGCGAAAAGCTTCAAACCAGCCTTGACCCAAGACGCTTTGAAACGTTTGAATGACTTCTACCTCGCAATGCGTGAGGCAAGTGAAACCGAAGGATCCCCTGTCGCAATAACTGCCCGCCAACTTGAATCACTCGTCCGCATAGCAGAAGCTAGAGCCCGCGCCGCCCTCAGGAAGGAGGTTCTGGCCGAAGATGCTGAAGCCGCAATTGCAATAATGAAGAGGTCTCTAGAAGAGGTCGGAATCGACCTGTCTTCATTCAAGATAGACATAGATATCATAATGACTGGACGATCAAAAAGCATGAGGGACAGACTGCAAATAATACTCACAGCTCTGATCGAAATGGAAAAAGAGACTGGAATGGCCGAAAAAGGCGCTCTGGAAACGGAGCTCGAGGAGAAGTACAAGATCTCAAGAGCTGAAGCCAACCGCCTTTTTTCACAACTCTTGCGAGAAGGAACAATATACGAGCCAAGGGAAGGTTATCTGAAGAAAACGTAGCAACGCAAAGCAGCAATCCTACGAAATGTAAGTGACTTTCTTGTCCTCTTCTTTCTTCGTTTCCTCAGCCTGAATAGCTCTCTTCTCCTCAATCTTCTGCAGGCGGCTAACCATTTTCTCGCCTTTAGCTATTTCCTCGTCTAGTCCTGCAATGTTAGCGTCGAAACCGAGCATAGACTGTAACACTTCAAGGACACTCTTCGCAGACTTCGGATCGGGCAGGTAACCTCTCGTTTCACCAAGCAAACACAAAGCGTCGATCTTCTTGAAATGAGATAAGCCGAGAATCAAGCCAGCCGTGCCCACGATAGGGCTTCCCGATGGGCTAACCTCGGCTCCCGCCTTTAAAGCTCTGTCAAGGAATTCGGAGTTCGTGGCTGCCGCAATTACTTCGGGTTTGTTTTTGGCCTCCATTCGGTATCCGCCGATTGTGATGATCAGTTTAGCATTGTATTGTCCTGCAAAGTCCAAAATGCGATCGGATATCTCATATTGTCCTTCGATCGTCTGAGCTTGACTGTCTCCAGTGAAGAGAATCAGGTCATTCTTGCCGTCGTTGTTTATCCAACAATAGAATGTTCCTCGAAGAAGCCGAACATTTCCCTTCTTACTGACAATGACGAAGTACGGAAAGTGCGGAGAATAGAGGAAGGCAAACTTCTTAGCCTTCAACTGTTTGATCAAGTGGCGAATTGCAATCTTGCCAACAAGCCCCAAACCAGGAAGCCCTTCAATAAGAATCGGGTTCTTCAAATCCATTTTCACGATTTCTTTGATGAAAGTCTCTTTCACTCGCATCTAGTCTCCTGCTTCAAGGCCATCCTGTACTTCAGGTACTTATCATCCGGCGAGAATTTCGCAGGGTGTGGAATTCGCACCTTGCCCCCACAGTAGGGGCAAGCATCTTCTCTCAAGGTATAGCGGTGACATTTATCGCATTTTCTGAGTAGCCAGACCATTACTTCTCCCTTCTGAAGGAACCCTGTCCTCCAGCCTTCGAGACAGTGGTGACCAAATTCTGGGCGACCTTTTGGAACACTTCTTCCGCGTGCTTGTAATCCTCTGCCATGACCTCAATACTGTATTTTGGTGCAGCAACGACGTAGAAACGGACTTTCGCGTTTCCCAGTTTTTCACCCTTCTTCGCATTGGAAAAGGCATCTTTTATGATGTTTACACCGTTCGGCTTTCCAACCCGAAGTTCGGCGGTGCCTTTGACTTTAACCCTAAGAACGCGTATTCTCTCTTGTGCAACCTCAAAAAATGCTTTGGCAATTTCCTCAGGAATGCCCAGCTTCGTCAGGGTCTCTGGGCCTTCTCTTACTGCTTTCTCAAATCCTTCGTACAGGCCGTACTGATCTTCTAGCAACTTTCCAGCTTTTTCGTAAATCTCTTCAACAGGCAGGCCTGTTTTTTCAGCAACGCCTTTCAGCAGCGCTTCTGCTTTTCTCTCCTTCTTCCAAGCCATTATTTTCTCTATTTTCTCTCTTTTTGTAACTCGCCTGAGCGACAAGTCGATATGTCCTTTTTCAGGATCCACCCGCAAAACTTTCAGGACAACTTTTTGTCCTTCACGAACAAAATCTCGAATGTTTCGAATCCAAGAAGAAGATATCTCTGAAACGTGCAGTAACCCTTTCTTACCATACTCGTCTAGCTTCACGTAAGCGCCATAGTCAGTGACGGCATCCACAGTGGCCATTATCAAGTCGCCAGGTTCAGGCCACTCCTGTTTCTTGAGAGACATTGCTTTTTCCTTACCCTACTCGAAAACCGCGACTATTTCACCCTTGATCTTCGCCTTTCCACCCGAAGGCCCAGCGAGTTCGGTTCCACAAACGTTGCATACTACTTTGTTCACGGCACTGCTGAAGACCATCTGCTCGTTACCACACTTCAGGCATTTGACCCGAACAAAACTGCTTCTCGGTCTTGGAATAAGCTTTTCCCATTCTGTCACAACTTTCCCTCCATTACACAATTACCAGCTTTCTAAGGCGCATGCCGTCTTTGTGGCGCATGTACCCGCAGACTTTGCATTTCAATTTCAAAGTCTGCTTCTTGGTTGTCTTGGCAAACTCTCTTTGAAGAGGATACTTTTGCCCGCCATAACCCCTCTTCTCCCTCAAACTGTGATGGCGTTCTCCTTTGGCCATAGGCCTGCGTTTTCCAGCCTTGTACAGAGTGACTGAATGAATTTGATGCTGTTTACACCTTGGACAGTAAGTCTTTACTTCCTTAGGAACATTCACTTCAATCCACGACCAGCTTTGCATAAACGAAGCGACACACGTTCTTATACTTTTTCCGTGATCTTGCGCGATGCAATACCCTGTCGGGACGATTCTGTATCTTTCACCTACTATAGAAGATCACATCGATTCTGATGTCATAAACGTCACTCTTAAATCAGTGTCACCCACTTTATTGAAACGTTAGAACTAACCAGTTGGGAAAACGATACATGAACGGTTATTCGTCTACCATCGGCGAAAGTCTTGCCTTAATCAGAAAGACGTTGCCCATAATAGTGTTCACAATACCGTTTATCGTGTTATACGTTCTTTACCCAAGCTCGTACGACTTGATGTGGAAAGGTAGAACGTTCTATCTTTTTTTCTTGTGGCTTGTGTTCCTAGAGACTATGCTCAACTGGGGTAGAATTGCAGAGAGCAAGGTCAACAGATTGAAAACGGTCAGGACAGCTGTTTTTTTTGTAGCTCTGGCACTTCCAATACTGTACGTTGTCGGGGCGAACTATTTTGGTCTTGAATGCTGCTATAATGGATTTTGCCAGAAGCTACGGCGTTGTCCCTGATTTTGTCCAGTTTGTGCCGCTTGCAGCGGAATATCTAGTCTTGACTGCGCTTTTTGCACTGATCATCTCATTATACTATGGAACTCGTCAAATCACAAACTTCTCTATCTCAATGATTTTCCTCGGAGCAATCGGAGTGATTTACATGATTGACAATCTATATCCATATGGACTCTTCACTCCGTTCCAAATCTTTGTGCCAACAACGACACAGCTGTCGGCGAGCATTCTGAACATGATGGGGTACAAGACAAGCATCGTTTTCCAACAAACATCCACCCAAGGCACTCTACCAATTTAACTGTTCAGGACATGTATGGACATGTCAGCACTCACGGAGTGGCTTGGGTGTGCTCGGGCATCGAGAGTTTGCTGATTTTTGCAGTCACTCTCCCGTTGTTCTTCAAAAACAGCGACATTCCACTGACACACAAGATCGTATATTTCATCTTTGGGGCTGTTATCACGTTTTTCATCAACGCCTTGAGGATCGCAACTATTTTCATTATAGATCTTGGCGGCGGTGACTGGAACTCTTTTCACAATTTCTACGGAATGTTGTACTCCATGTCATGGATTATGTCCTATCCACTTCTGATAATTGCCAGCCGAGCATTATGGGGAAAGATCGTGAGACGAAGTATTGACCTGAACCTAGAACCTCCAAGTTCAATTTCGTTGCCTCCCAATTAGAAACTGGTCTATTCAGCATCCACCCTTTCAGCCAATCCCTGTTTAATCAGAATCTTTGTGTTCTCAAGGGGCAGGGCTGCGATGTCTTCAACTTTGAAGGGCCCGTAAGTCTTCATGTCAGCACCGATGATCGCAGGAACCTCCTTCAGAAACCGCACTATAGTTCTCTTGTGCGTCACCTCTATTCGTACTATCGAGAGTTGCCCGCGCAGAATACCCTTAGCAAACGATTGGACCGCTTCTGCAAAAGGCGAGACCGCCGAGCAAATCGTCTTTTCCTCTGGCGTAAGAAGTTCCTGTGAGAATCCCTCCCCCATAGTCAGTTTTTGGATCATTTTCCGATAACGTGTTTGAATCAGCTGAAGAATCATATGTCTTGCATTCTGCATCTCTTTGTTAAGGAGACTTGTTTTTATCGCTCGCTTCTCCAACATTCGGCTTTCTTCCCTAAGTCGCTTCATATACTCTGCAACGTTGGAATAGAATCCTGTTGGGAGCTTCTGAAGCTCAACGTTCTCAAGTTCGAGTTTCCATGCGTTGTACAGTTCACTATACATGCTACTCCATTACCTCCGCTCTTTTCTTGCACAGCAGCAACAACGCTGCTGCCGTCGGCAACTCAACTTTTTCATTTCGGTAAGGACCAAACTTTTCATTGCCTAGACCGAATTGAGGCGAATCAGAAACAAAGACGCAGACCTCGCCACTTTCGAAAGCCAATGCTTCCTTGAAAGGGTCAAAATCGTCTATCGAGGAAATCGGGAATTCAATCTTCTTTAGACCTGTTTTTCCATGCAGTGTGCCGGACATTCTGATCAGACGGTGGATATCTGTAGTAACAACAGTATCTACTTTTGCTGACTGGGACTCCTTGGAGTGTTCAACTAGCTTCTTGAAAGTCTGGGGCCCAAACCTTTCAATGTCGTCCACGGTTTTGATTCTCTGAGACTCCTCATTATGGATTCCTTGTTCTTCATTATTACTTGTGCAACGTTCCTGTTCAACCCTATTCCAACGTAATCACTCAGACCTGCATTGAGAACAGTGTCATACACCCCTCGCGCGATTCGTCCTTGCCAGCCGGCAGCGTTTAAATCGAGATTCGCCATTTTGTCCTCGCCCAATCCGCATATGTCTAGGTCGATTCCTAACCCGCAAACATAATCGACAATCTCCTTGCGATCCATTGCGTTAAGGGTCTCTGTCGTCTGGTTTTCGACGTGAACATGGTAACCACGATGTCCTGAATAGAAGACGTGAATGGCTTCTTCGCCGAACCCGAAGTCTTTCTTGAGTATGTCAAGGAGTTTGACGGTCTCGCTCTTTGCAGACTTCAGACAGTCTTCGCAAGGCCAGGTGTTGTTTTCGAATTTTTCTTTTCCACAGGCTGGACAGCTTTCTGGAACTTCGCCTTTTCCCTTGAAACCACAGTTCAAGCATGTCCATTCATCGTGAATTTTGTCACAGGATGTCGGTATATGATCAGCGTCGATATCAAAAATCAAATCTGCGCCAATCCAGCATTTGGCAGTCATCTCCGAGGCGGCAGGTTGTTCATATTTGGCACTCGAATAATAAACGTCTGACGGTGCGTCAGAGCATAAGAAGTCTCTGAGTTCTTCATTGGATCTGAAACTTCGATGTCTGACCATCGCTTTGTTTCTGAAGAGTAGCGCAGCAAACTCGCGTCTCGCAAAGTAAGAAGGAACCACTACGTCATCGAAACGCTCAGAATAGTACGCGAGAAACTTGCGTTCTATGAAGTCACGAGTGCTTGCTGACATATCGCTTTTGAATGACACTTTGACACCTATTTAAGTTTCTCAAGAGTGTAATGAATCTTGTTTTGAACTTCAAGCTGGACCCTTGACCGGAAAGGAATAGGTTTAAATGACTATCACAAGAAAAAAGAAGGGTGGCGAATAGGCTCACTTAAAGAGAGGAATCTCAAACAACCAAGGTTAATGATACATTTATGGTCGAATACGCTCTAAGCGATCCGGTAATTCAGAAAAGCCGAGTAGAATTTGAATTTCCCGAAGTAACAGTAGTCGTGCTTAACTACAACGGAAAAAAGCACATCAAAGAGTGTTTGGGCTCGATTTTCAGAATGAACTATCCCCAGTTCAAAGTTGTCGTTGTTGACAACGCCTCCAGTGACGGATCATTGGACTCGGTTAGAAAGAAGTATCCACAGGTGAAAACCGTCAAATACGATAGAAATCACGGATTCGCCAAAGCCTACAACATGGCGTTAGAAGAAATTGAAAGTGAGTTCGTAGTACTTCTGAATAACGATGTCACGGTTGAGCCTGATTGGCTTAGAGAGTTAATGCCTTACATCATTTATGACAACGAGGTTTCAGCAGTGACACCCAAGATGCTTTTCATGCAGAACACATGCGCAATCAACGCTGCAGGAGGCAAATGTGACATCTATGGTTCGGGTTGGAACCGTGGGAACGGAGAAACAGACAATGGCCAGTACGAGAGAGTCGAAGAGGTTTTCTATGCCAATTGTGGCGCCATAGTTATCAGGAGAGATGCGTGGAAGGATGTTGGGTCGTTTGACGAACAGTATTTTCTTTATGGCGAAGACTTGGATTGGTGTTGGCGAGCAAGATTGAAGGGATACAGAATCGTTTATGTTCCGCACTCCAGAATCTATCATGAATGGCGAGCGTCAAATGGACCGATGATTCCGCTCCTTGAGCGCAACTGGCTCGCCACAGCACTTAAGAACTATGATTCAGGCACCTTAATGAGGCTGGCGCCGAGATTTGTGGCGTTGAAATCTGCCGTAGCAGCATGGCTTCTGTTCAACGGTAGAAACGCAAATGAGAGATTTGCCGTGTTTGATGGTTTTCTATGGAATTTGAAAATGTTCCGAGATACCTGGAAAAAGCGTCTTCTGATTCAGGCCTCCCGAAAGATAGATGACAAAGAGATTCAGAGGCATATGTACAACGGCAGCCTCGAACTCTCACTTGGACTCGGACGAATGAAACATCCAATAACAAACAACTGGGCGTCATAGAATTCTTAAATGAACAAGTCATGATTCCGCGAAGACTTGACATATCGTATTCTGGAAATTCCGTACACTTTCTTCCCAATTGAATTTATGCATGGCAATTCTTGCTTTTTCACCCATCCTTTTTCGCAACTCATCGTCGCATGTAAGCAAGGATAGGCGGTTTAAGAATTCGGTTGGAGTGTCAACAAGGAAACCTGTTTCTCCGTTTGTCACGACTTCCTCATGTGCACCGACTCTGTAGGCTATGACAGGTTTTCCGTTTGCTTGGGCAGCAACTACGGGCAAATCGAAACCTTCCCACCTTGAGCAAGTGCAGTAAAGGTCGCAGGCCTCAAAGCAAACTCTCAGTTTCTCGAAGGGCACTTTTGTCAATATTACGACATTATCAGGAGGACTCTGCACCCCTAAATCAGAGATAGAACCTCTGCCGATCAACAAAAGAACACAGTCTCCTTGGTTTTCTTGGAGCTTCTTGAAAAGCTTGATTATTTGGGCCATTCCTTTGTAAGGCGTGGAAAATCGTCCTACAGACAAGATCAGTTTCCTGTCACCAACGCCAAGATCTTTTCTAAGCCGCACCGCCTTCTCTTTTTCATGACAGACTAGATGGTCGATGCCGTGATAGTTTACGATTGCTCTTCCTTTAATCAGTGGTGACAGAAGATTCCTAGTGTAATAGCTGTTCGTCACAACGCGATCGGAAAAGTGGAAAGAAAGGTTCCAGAGAAGATTCTGCCGGACAGATTCAACTTTTCTCACTAACGAATCCAAGATTTTCTGAGGTGGCACTCCAAAGTAGTACATGATCACTTTCTTTCTGAAGATACCATAGGATAAGGCGCCTATGATGTGCATCGGATCAACGGTAATTATCACGTCGTATTCGTTTAGAACGGACACTAAAGAGAAAAACGAACGGAGATCTATCAGAAAATTGTCGTTCCAAAACTCGCTCGTAAGGGGCAGTGCAGCGACTTTGTAGGCCACAGTTTTGTAGTTGCAACCTGAATATTCGTTCTTGTTCGTCAGAACCGTGATGTCAAATCCATCCCGCGAAAGTCTCTCCGCTAGTAAATTCACTACTTCATCAACGCCGTATCCTATGAGCATACTTTTTGCTATGACGGCTATCTTTGGTTGTTTCAGATTTTGCACTTCACGTTTGCCCCGGCAAACTCTGTAAAGACACTATTATGGATTTTAGATAGACGTCAGCGGACGTCGTGGGGTTCACTACAGAAAATGTTACCTCAGTGCTTGATGAAGTGACGTTCATCGTCAGATTGTAGTTTTGGACAGAAGGAGTACCGTTGCTGTTTGCTCCGTACAAATCCTTTGATGCAAGAACCGAATCGCCCTGAGTCAATTGGGCCGTGCATCCGGGTTTTGCGCCGAGATATGGAAGGTTCATCTGATACGTCACTTGGTAGATTCCTCTGGGGAAAACACTGCTGAAAAGAACGGTGCCAGTGTATATGTGGACGTCGTATTTTAGCGTCATGATGAAGGGTTCATACAGCGTAAGCTCTCCGTGGTAGTTGTGTCGGTAGACAAAGATGCCGTCAGAACAAGCATACAGACCGTATTCGGTGGAGAGTCTTTCCAGATTCCCGAAGCCGTAAAGGAAAGTCTGTCTTTGCGCATCCGTGCGTATGTCAGGGTTGATGTCGAAGATTATGAAGTCAGGTTTAAGATCGAATAGTGACTGAACGTATTCAGCGTAGTATGACTTGTTGAACGCAGCGAAAAGTGGCGGAACCACGTATGATTTCAGGCTCGTCGAAACATGTGGGAATAGATCATATTGCGTCAGGATGGACGCATTTGGGAAATCCCTCTGAATTTGCGTTAGCAGGACGTTGAGTTTTTGATCATGCGGAGTAAACACAACCTGCAGACTTGTGGGTAGACTCTGAACAGTCAGAACCAGAGACACCAAGACACATGCCAAGAACAGTCTTCTGAACAGCTTGCCCGTCCTTCGCGGGTCTGCTTTGAGAAGGGATTGGATTCTTCCAAAGCCTTTGATCGCCGCAAGTATGACGAATGGGGTTATCAGAGCTGAGTATTGAAAGCCAATTTGATAATACGGAGGGTAGTTTGACAGAAAAGCCAACACGATCCACAGTAAAGCAGGTAACATTCCGATCATTTGGAATAAAGACAAAAACCCGAGAGGAGCAAACACGGTGAATAGATAGAAGAGTTTGGACTGAAAATCATAAGTTACAGCTTGTACCAAGTTGATCTGTGCAGCGTGGAACCATGACAAAGGATCCATGGGAGCAAAACCGAGAATTGACCAAGGAGAACCCTCCGCGAAACCTTGAGGCGGAGTGGGGTTGAAGACTCTTATGATCTGGTTTGCCATGAGAAACCAACACGCTGCAACGGCTATCGTTCCCAACGCCATGAGCAACTTTCTGGAAGGGCGATTCCTCGACCGAAGCACATCGGCAATCTCGTGCCTCTGGACCAGCAATTCGCCAACTCCGAACGTTGCGAAGATTACGGCCATGAGCTCCTTCGTTGACAACCCCAACAGCATGAAAACGAAGTACTGTTTCCAGCTTCCCTTCAAAAAGAAATACAACGCAAATAGGGTGAAGGGGACAAATAGGGCATCAGGATGAAAATCGAAGATGTTGATGCCGTAGACGTGTGGATAGACGAGATATAGAAGCGAAAAGTAGTAGCCTAGTTTTCGGTCTTTGAGTACGTGTTCTGTGATCAGGAAGACTGGGTAAGCGCCGGCCCCAAGCGCCACTGATTGAATTACGAGCAGAGTTGCTGGACCCTGCAAAATCGCGTAAAATGGAAGGACCACGAAAAGTATTGGACTGAAATGTACTCCGAAAACCGAACCTCCTGGGTTTGCGTAGAGCTCTGCGGTGTAGTAAAACAGGCGTCCAGACAACGTGCTGTGAAGTGCTTGGTCAAAAATTCCCAGGTCCCAAGCCGAAGTTTGAAATGAGTAATGTCTGATCAAAGCTGCAGTACTTAGCACGATCACGTATCCTAGAACCATTGCGGTAACGAGCCAGTTTTGGACCAGCCACCGGTGAAGAAAGGCTTTCAGTTTTGACCATGATTCTTTGATCGCGTTCATTCCCGATCACTTTGGCAGGTAGTGAGTATCGATAATGAGGGGGTTCTGAAGGTGTTGAAGCAAATTCCGGTTTGTGAGGATTTAGTATTTTCGGTTGAAGTTAAGAATGTAGGTGAGAAAGTCTCTGATCTCATTCATCGTCAGTTTGGATTTGCCCTTTTTCCTGTTGACGAACACTATTGGCACGTCCTTGATTTTGTAGCCTCTTAGGTTCGCTTGCCTTATGGTTTCGATCTGGATCTCGTAAGTTTGGCTGTGAAGATCGCTTACAATTCCTCTTACCAGTCTCGTGGAATAGCATCGCATTCCGCTGGTGTAGTCGGATATTCTTGCCTCTATTCGAAAGCGGGTGACGAGGTTTGCCACTTTGCTTATCAGGAAGCGACCTACGCCCCAGCCTACTGCTCCGCCTCCTGGGCAGTATCTGCTTCCCACGACCAAGTCAGCTCCTTCTTTTGCGGCGATGATTAGCTTGGGAATCTCTTTGGGGTTGTGTGAATAGTCGGCGTCCATCGTGACTATGTACTTGGGTGGGTTTTTCATTGAAAGAAATGCTCTGAACCCGTCGGTGATTGCTGTTCCGAGTCCCAGTTTCTTGTCTCGAACAAGAAGTAGAACGTTCTTGTACTTCTCTTGAAGTTTCCTCACGATGTTGGCGGTGCCGTCTGGGCTTGAATCGTCGATGACCAATATTGACCTGTCCAGGTTGGAGTCTTCCAGTTCTTGGATTAGCTTTTCGACGTTGCCCGCTTCACAGTACGTGGGAAGAATGATCCCGATTTCAGAATGAATGTTGAGGTTGCCTTCTATGCGCGAAGACTGCATTAGGTTTCTTCCTTTTTCAGAGTCACGTTCAGTTTAGCGTACTGGATATATAAGGTATACTGAACATTAAACGGTTTTCAGCGGTTCTTTCCTTCGCCCTTCAGTCTGATTCTGTAGTAACCCAGAGGGTGTCGTACTCTTCTGCACAGTTCGTCTGGGTTGGTGCACACTCCGTGTGTTTTTAGGGTGTCGCATTTCGGAGGGATGTACCTTGTTCTTGAACCTGTCTCGCCGGCGATGTGTTCGACTTGGTAGCGGGTCATTTTTTCGTTGAAATCTGAGATGCTCTTGAAAAGTTCGATGACGTTGTCTGCGGGCATTCCGATGTTTATGAGGAATGATGTCAAGGCGAATCTTCCGATGTGGGAGATGTGTCGTCCAGACGAAAATGCAAGGTACAGGGCACTTATGCACGGGGGAAAGGCTGATTGCACCATGACCTGGGGCACTTCTTCAATCTCGGTCTTGCCGATCTTTTCGGCGGATAGTTTCTTTATTTTTTCTGCGATCTCAACTATTTTCTTTGGAAAGCCGGGGACGTCGTCCACGTCGAGTCTTTTCTCGATGTTTCTGCGCACCTCTTCACTGAGCAATCTCGCGGTTTCATTTCGTGACAGGAAGACTGTGCCTGCGGTCAGGATGCGGTTTACGAGTTTCCATTTTTTGTCACGGAGATGAGTCGCATTTCTCAGGTAGTCTGTGAAGTTCGTTGAGAATTCATAGCCTGGATGGATGTGCTGGTTGATGTTCAATTTCCATCCGAGGTTCCCTGCGATTTCGAGTATGCGTTGAGGGTTCTCATCTTTCAGGTCTTCGTATGTTCGTTTGGCTTCTGCGAGGGCGTATCTTTTTTTGATGAAGGAGTTTCCGGTTGCGATTGTGAGCATTATGGCGGCGGGGAATGATAGGATTTCGATTTCTTCGTTGCGTGTTTTTCTGTCAACGATGGTGTACAGGATGGCGTTTTCGACTCTTTCTTCAGCGCGTTCGAGGGCTGATGCGAGCTCTGGGGTGGCGAGATCCTCGATTCTGAGGTTGAGTTTCTTTATGTAGTCTGTGTTTTCCTTGAGAAACGGGTATTTGGCCATGTCGTTTTTGGTGAATCTTGCAGGGGTCATTCGGATTTCTTTCGTTGTGTTACTCTGTTTCTATTCTGGGCGCGAGATAGAACGTTAGTTTTCCTTCTTTTGGTTGCTGAAAGTCCAGTCTGATTGGCATGTCGGATGAGAATTCGAGTGTGCAGATGTCGGATGTTGCGGAGGCGGCTTTGATTATTTCTGTCAAGTAGCTGAGGCTGAAGGTTGCTTTCTGATGTTCTTTGGCCTCCAAGTCTAAGAGGGCGTCACTTCCTTTCTGCAACGTGATTACGGCGCCCATGAGGTCGCCCGAAGCGTTGAAAACTAGTTTATCGGGATCGGCCTCTATTCTTACGTGATCGCTGACGAGTTGTGCGTCCTCGATTGCTTGACTCAGGCCGTCGGTTGTTGCTTTCGCTTTGACGTTGAAAGTGATCTTCGGCGTGGGCACTTCTTCTTCTGAAGCTTCGAGGGTTGGCATCGTGAAGTTTCGCGCGTATCTGCCGGCCATGGCGACTTGAAGTTTTCCGGTTTTCTCGTCTAATGAGAGCTCAACTGTTTCGTCCTTGCCGGTTCGTTTGAGGAGTTTGAGCAGTTCTGTGATGTTTATGCACATTTTTGCTGGTTCGGTGCAGACGTATTCTTCGAAGATTGTTTTTGGCCATTCGAAGTCGATCATCGCCACGCGGGAGGGATCCATTGCTCGAAGTCTGAGGGCGTCTGGTTCGATCTTGAATGTTGCTTCGTCAACGAGGATTGAGATGGAGGTGATCAGGTCTTTTAGGAGTTTGGCGTCAGCGATTTTGAGTTTGAACATTGGAGTCACCTTTCTACAGGATATTGCGGGTCGGGCATAAAAGAGTTTAGCACTTAAAGACGGCTTGTTGAAGTGAAGGTTTCTGGGTTGAAAATGACCCATTTTTGGCTTTAAGAAAAACATTGCGGCTTTGTTGAGGCTTGAAATGGTGGAGTTTGAACTTCGGAGCGTGGGCTGCAAGCTCGGCGTTCGGTGGCATGTGGCTCGGCTGTTTGCGGTTTTTATTCGCTGAAAAAAAGCTTATTGTGTACCTCCCCTCCTCGGTTTCAATGTATCGTGAATATTAGGATCCAAATATGACCCTTGCATGTCAGGTGAAGCGGAGAGACGTGATTTCACTGGAAAGGAAAAAGGGTGTTCTACCGAGATTTTGCCAATTGTTGTTCTCTTTTCTCTGCTTCGTTGAAGAGGTAATCAAACCATTCAAATATCCCGGGAATACCGTACTCTTTTCTCAGACCTTCTGCGATGGGCTTCACTTTTTTCCAGCTCATACCTACGTCCCAGAAGTTCAGAACTAGGTCAATGTCTACGATCTTGCTGTGCACGGCTATACCTATCCCTTCAAAGAACCTTGCAGTCATGGCGAGCGCGATGGGAACTGGGTTCTCGGAAAACGGATGACCGTATTTCTTCACGAAGTCATTAAAATCCCGGTATTCTGCACTCTCCAGCTTCGACCATGCCTTGACATTTTCCTCGCCGCATGACTGTTGCCATAACCTCATCACGAGATCCGTTTGCCTTTGCGTGTGGAGATGTCTGAGTTCCTGAACGGTCAGGATTAATCCTGCGATCACACCTGCTGCTGCGACGATTGCAGAGATTGAGGTTGCATCCAACTCCATGCTTGTCACGTGAAAGACTAGGATAGGCAAACTAGGTCTTAAGACTTGGTCATCCGTGGCGCGTGAATTGTGAAGAAAAAACCAAGCATGAACGTATCACGCGAAACCCTTTCATACATCAAATCGATATCTTGAACTGATGGGCTATGAATTCGACGTCTGACACGCGTGCGTTTCTGGCAAAAGCCGAGGAACATGAAAAGGCGTATGAATGGACTGAAGCTGCACGATGTTATGAACAAGTCGTGGTTTCTTCAGCGAAAACATCATTCATCAACGACTTGTGGGAGAAAATCGGGTTCTGCTACGCCTACGCTTCCAGACAAGCAAAGAACACGGCAGATTTCTTGAAACTGCGACAATCGGCGGTAGAAGCGTACCACCGTTCAGCAAAGAATGTGGATACTGAAGAAACGCTTGAAGGTCAGGCGAAAAGAGCTCAACGTAACGCTGCCGCTGCCTTCGTCGGTTCGTGGTTGGCCCCTACGCCACAGGAAAAAAGAGCCAAGCTTGACGAATCCCTAAGACTCGGGAAAGAGAGTCTGGAAAGGTACAAGACAGCAGCGGATAAGTTGAACTACGGAAAAGTGTGCAACGATTTGCTGTTTTGTTTTTTTGAAAGACTATGCGTCGCATCTGACTGGAAAGAATTAAAAAACATAGCCCAAGAGGGCGTCAATTATGGTCTTGACGCAATTGAGGTCTTATCAAAACTTGGAGATGAGAACGAGCTGCTCAGCGCATATTTCATGGCTAGCCTCTTGAACTGGTACACAGCGAACTTCAGCGAACAAGAAGAGCAAGCACGCAAAGAACTCTCACAAAGGAGCCTAAGCTATTCAGAGAAAGCCCTTGAACTGTCGAAGCAGGTGGACAGTCCTTACTTGATTGCTATGGCTAATTGGGCAGCAGCTTTTGCTACCCTAATCTTCACGGAGAAGATCGAAGATGCCATGAGATACGCCGAAGAGATGTTGAAACAGGGGACTGCTGCAAGAGACAACTATCTGAAAGGAGTTGCTTGTTACGTCCTCGCCTTCGTGAAAGACGCGAAGATGATGAGGGAAGAAGACCCCGAGCAAAAGAAGGCAGGATACAAGAAGATCATTGAGTATTCAGAGAACGCGATAAATTGCCTCCAACTGGTTTATCAAGACTTCTTCATAGCAGAAACCTATCTGTTCTACGTTGAAAGCTATTCTGCCCTAGGATCTGACGTTGACGTCAGTCTAGAAGAAAGAAGAAGGATTTTGAGAAAAGCTGTGGAAGCGGGACGGAAAGGACTGGAGCACGCGAAGCGCTCAGGCTCTAACGACGCATTAGGCTCCACTCTCCATGCCCTCAGCAAGGCACTGCATTTCTACTCCAATCTCGAAGTCGACAAGGATGAAAAGAAAAAACTGCTTGAAGAAGCCCTCCTGTACAGAAATGAAATTGTTGATCTCATAGAAAAAACGTTTCCATCAAATGATTGGCTAACCGGAGTAAACAAAAACTACCTAGGGCTCATAAAGCTGGACCTCTTCAAGGTAGAAACCGAGAGTGAACAGAAAAAAGTCTTGCTCAGAGACGCCGCTGATGACATAGAGAACAGTGTTTCGCATTGCAAGAGATGGATTCTGTCTCGCCCCGTACCGACAAACATAGCGGCTGTAGCAGCCTATGAAGACTCCCTTGGAAGAATTTTGGACGAGCTTTTTCTGTTGAATAAAGATGCGAAACTTCTACAGAAAGCAATTGAGGCGTACGAAGACGCCGCCAAACTATCAAAAAAGATAACTCTGCCAAGCCGTGCCGCCGAGTATTATTGGAAAGTGGCTATCGATCAAGATCGTCTCGGTCAACACATCAAAGCGGCAGAACACTTTGGAAATGCCTTCGTCGAGTACAAAGAGGCGTCTCAAAAGATTCCTCATTTCGCAGAATTCTATCTTGATTATGCGAGTTACATGAACGCGTGGGGCGAGATTGAAAGAGCTAAATTCGAGCACGAGCACGAAAACTATGCTGACGCATCAAAACACTACGAAAAAGTAGCGGCCATCCTTGAACCCTCAAAGCTATGGAGTCACCTGTCTTCGAACTTCCTAGCATGGTCACTTCTCGAAAGGGGAGAAGATTTGAGCAGAAAAGAGAACTACACTGAGTCAATCGAAGCCTTCAACAAATCGGCAGACCTCTTCAAGGAAGCTCGAGGCAATCTTGAGCAAGAGACAAACAAAATCGGAAGTTCAGACGAAAGAGAAAAAACAAATGAACTCTGTAAAGCATCCCTTCAAAGAAAAGACTACTGCATTGCAAGAACAAATGTGGAGGAGGCGAATATTGCTGACAGAGATGGTAACCACTCTGAAAGTGCCCAGAAGTATGAATCAGCGGCCATCATACTCGAGGCGATGCTGGATAAGGAACCAGATGAGAAGGATGTGCGACAAATCGCCTACATGTGCCGCGCTTGGCAGAAAATGAAGACAGCCGACACAAAGCTCTCGCCAGAACTCTACTGTGAAGCTTCCGAGTTATTCCTAAAGGCTAAAGAGCAGTGCACGAAAGACAAGATGGCATTGCTGGCTTCTGGCAACGCAGCCATTTGCAAAGCGTTGGAATATGGTACCACGTTTGAAGCAACAAGGGAAAGAAGCGACTTCCTAAGAGCGAAGCAGTGCCTTGAAAACGCCACGAACTGCTATCTCAAGGCTGGATTTGACAGCGCTTCCTCATGGACGAGCGCCACCGAAATGCTGTTCGACACAAGCAACTACATGACTGAGGCAGAAGCAGAAGTCAACGCCAACGCGAAGATGAAAGCCTATCTACTCGCAGAAAAGTGTTTAGAAAGATCAGCCGATCTTTTCGAAAAAGCCCGTTACGTTGGTCGAAAAGATGAAGTCCTAAGAATTCTGACGAAGTTGAGGGAAAAACACGAGTTTGCACTTTCGCTAGGAGACCTGTTAGTCGTTCCCTCTGAAGTGTCCAGCACTCGCACAATGTCGACGCCCAGAATGAGCGTGGAGGAACCGATTAGGGCTCGTAAAATTCGAACGGGCATTCGTTCAAGCAAACATTGTGGCTCAGCAAAAAGAACTCGTCGTTGGCGAAACCCTCAGCTTGGAAATCCAGCTAGCCAACCTAGGCAAGGAAACAGCATTCTTAATTGGCATCGAACGATTGATCCCCGAAGGATTCGACTTAGTCGAAAAACCCGAGAAATCCGTGGTCAACGACTCGGGCCTTAGCCTCAAAGGAAGAAGATTTGCACCACTTGAAACAGCAGAAATGAGACTGACACTAAAATCCAAGAAAAAAGGAAAATTCACGTTCACCCCCAGAATCAGATACATAGATGAAACTGGCGAACACAAATCCTGTGAGCTTGAACAGATTTCCATTACCGTGAAAGAACTCGGAATCCGAGGCTGGCTAAAAGGCCAAGCCTAGATAGCACGATTGAAGCGCGCGCTGTGCCAGATTTAAGACTTCTTGAGAGGTGAAATAACATAAGATGGTTGAACTTTAGTAACTGTGGGTTAAATCTCTTGAAGGATTCACATCAGGTTCTTGTCGTAGCGAGTGTTATTATCGTGATTTGGTATCGTCTTGATTGGCTTCTACAAAGCAAGCATCAATAGGTTGCTTCTGCATATAACCCATTTCTTAGTGCGCAGGCTTTTTTTACTATGGGGTTCTTTTTTTTGGGTTTTAGTTTCGGAGTGCTGGGAGCAATCGGTTACATAGTTAGGCTAGAGAATGAAAATACCTCAAACTCCACCGTCGCCTTAGTTTTAATCACAAAGCGGTACGGAAAATTGTAGAATAGAGCACTGTAAACATGAGTGCTGGTACGGCTCTGAGACTTGCTGCCTGGGGAATTTGCGTAGCCATTGCCTTACAAGTCATTTTCTATTTTGTCTTTCAGACAATCGGCTATAATTCATTCTTGCTGAGCTTAACCCTGCTGATATCCTTTGTAGTGGCTCTGCTCATTTTCGTTGGTTGGAAAACTCTGAAAAGAGCAATCAGATAACCATCTTGATGACGTTCGCACATTTCCGTTTACTAAACGGCACAACAAAGCATGACGACGCGCGCTTCATTCTACTGAGCATTGTTTACGGTTTCGCTCGTGTAGGGTAGCATGGTGTCATGCCTTGGCCTTTTCAGGATTCTGTTTTTCTGCGTTACATTTGCACATGAACGTATACCAAGTCTGCACGGACTACACAGTGTTCGTGGAATCGTGCTTGGAAAGGAATGAGAAAGTCGTCTTCGGAATCGTGTTGCTGCTTGCCTTGTGCGCTCTGGCAAGCGGAATCTTTGGAACTGCTTTATCGTTGCTTCAGACAAGTAAAACCATCTCTAACGCAGGATCAGTAAAGGGCATTGGGGTGGGAATCTATTGGGATTTAGCGTGTACAAACCAGACGTCTTCGGTCAATTGGGGACTCTTGGACCCGGGTTCAAACAAAACGGTGGGGATCTACGTTAGAAATGAAGGAAACTCCATCATTGTGCTCTCTAAGAGTGTTCAAAACTGGAATCCGTCAAGCGTCCAAAGTTACGTGTCCTTGAATTGGAATTACGTCAATCAAACTTTGAACGTGAATCAGGTGCTCCAAGTAAGTCTGACGCTGGTTGTCTCATCAACGGTTTCAGGAATAACAAACTTTAGCTTTGACGTGACGATAAGCGCAACAGGTTAGCAAAGCACCTCCCACTTTTTTTGTCAAAAAAAAGGAAACGTCAGCGCGCAGTCCTAACTGATCCTCATCGGCACATTTGTCGATCATGTTCTTCTGGAAAACGTTTGCACACTAATGCTTACTAACAGCGTGCGCGACATTTGCGTTTGAACGCGCGCGAAAGCAATAACGCGAAATTGAATGTTGATGAGAACCATGAGCAAAAGAAGTTTTTTGGTTCGGTTGGTCATCATCATAGCGTGCTGTCTGATATTCGGTCTATGTGAACCAACATTTTCCCGTGCGATCAGCAACAATTCTACGCGCCGAGGCTCGATGAGAGGTGTTGGCGTGGGCGTATACTCGGATTCTCGGTGTGCCAATGCTTTGAATTTCATAAACTGGGGGCAGTTGGAACCAGGTGCCAGCGAAAGCCTGACTTGTTACGTTCGGAACGAAGGAAGGACGGCAGGTTTCCTTTCTTTGAGTGAGATGGATTGGAATCCTTCAAACGCATCTGGATTCGTCTCCTTGCATTGGAATTACACTGGTGGACTACTTTATTCAGGCCAAGTCGCCGACATTACGCTGACCCTCACGCTCTCAGCAAACGTTCCAAGGGGCTTTTCCTTCACATTTAGTTCTGTAATAATCTTTGCGAGTTAACACAGTAGGAAAACAAATGCGTGACTTTACGTGATTCTTCGGTTCGTCGACCCGCAGCAAAGTCATCATTCAGAAGACCGCGGACTTGGCGATCTACGCTTGTCGACAAACATTCTTTCAAAATCGACGTCTTGCATGTTCCTTATGAACGTAATCACTTCCCTGAATTGGCCTGGAAGGTATATTGTCTCTTTCCCTGGGCCTCGAAGCGTAAACCCAGTTCTTGCCTCCACAGCAAACACCATCACAGCAACCAGAAGCGGAATCACAGAGACCACAGCCAAGAAAATTCCCAAAAATGAGGAGGGTACGAGTCCGCTTGGTGTCAGATACTTCACCAGTTCATCAATCATAGGCCACAAGACTGATGGAAGAATTGATTCCCAAAATAGTGCGACAAAAAGCGATAGAGCAATGATGGAGCCGGCAACAAGTGTCTTCCAAGAGAATCTTCGGGTATGCTCGATGGACGTGACATTTACGTAAGGGATCTCGATGACTTTTCTTGAGATCACGCCTCTCCTGATGAATAGTCTTCGCCCAGTGGCTATCACTCCCCAAGTACCTGACGACCAACTTTTCAAGACATTCTCGGGTTCGGCTATAGTTGCTCGAACCTCACTGGGCATCGCGATCAGCCCTCTCTCTTTGATCAACTCTTCTGTCAGGGCCTTGTCAAGTTGTCCAGTGAGCTTTGAAGCAGTCATGTCTTGCGTTCTTTGCTTGGCGTTGGCCGACATTTCACTCCAGAGACTTGAGTCCTCGCACAGCTTGGTGACCGCGGCGGCTGCACCTTCCACGTCGTCCGGCCCCTTAACGTGGATGCCTTCCTTACCGTCTCGAATGAGCCAGGCTTGCCCTTCAACTCCTGATGTGATAACCGGGACCCCCGAGTACATGAACTCCATCTGTGTTAGCCCAAGAGCCTCTGACCTGCTAAGCAGAACGTTCAGGTAGGAGGATTTCATAAGCTGCACTTTCTGCTCCTCACTCACTTCTCCAAGGTACGTCACGTTTGGCAAACTCTGGGCGGTATCGATGACTTTCTGAGAATAGGACGAATCGCCCTTTCCAGCAATGACGAAGTGAATGTCTGTTCTTTCCTTCAGAATTGCGGCTATCTTTAGGACTGCGAGCGGGTTTTTGCGTTCTTCAATACTGCCCACGTAAGACACTATTTTCTTGCCCTCGTCGATGTTGGATTCTTTGAGGAAAGTTTTGACGCCCTGAGCATTGCCTCTCGAATAGCGCGAAAAAGCCTCTTCGTCCACACCGCCAGGGTACAAGAAACACTTCTCTGGTTTTGCTCCCATCTTCACTTTGGCTTCTTTCTCCAAGGGTGTGACCACGAGAATGAGGTTTGCTGTTGAAAAAATCTGAGGAAGTGTAAGCCTGTTCCAAGCGACCCTGAAAGATCTTTCAGTCAACGAGTACCTTTTTGGTGAAGGCTCCTGAAAATGAGACATGTGGCAGAAGACGAGAGGATCTCGATATCCTCCTATTCTCTTCATGTACCGACGCCACTCTATGAACTTGGCAACTTCCTCTGGACCATTCCACAAAGTACTATGCGTTATCAGAATATCCAGGTGGAAACCGTCGACGATTCTCTCCAAGACTGGTATGAAGTCTCTAAAGCCTATTCGGCGAGGAGGCCATCTTGCTATATAGCTGTCCACTCGAATTATCGGTATGCCAAGTTCGGGGTCTCGTTCTGTGTACGAGTACCCCCCTGACCTGGCCAAGTCTGCCGAAGAGACCACTTCCGTGCCATCATGATAATTGCTTGTGATAAGAAATGTTTCATGCCCAAGCCTGATGAATTCCTTCACCATTCTTTCGGCAACTAGCTCTTGCCCCTTGCTGTTGCTAGTCTGATAAATTATGACTCCGATTCGCTTCTTCAGCAATTGACTTCCCTTGCGTCTGCGGGAAACGGTG